>NZ_JBEYZY010000037.1:0-69152 GCF_040646295.1 Streptomyces sp. NPDC046197
CACGGTCACGTTGTCCCGGGTGATGCCCTCCTGGGCAGGGATCGGCAGCGTGACGATCTGCATGTTCACCTTGTGCAGCCGGTCCACGAACGGAACGATCACCGCCAGCCCCGGTTCGCGCACCTGGGGCCGGAGTCTGCCCAGGCGGAACACCACGCCCCGCTCGTACTGCCTGACCACCCGCGCGGCCGCCATCGCGTACACCGTTCCGGCGCACGCGAGGGACACTCCCGCCGCCACCAGCTCCTCGACCATCACGGCCCCCAGCAGAATCCGGCGCGGGCGCACCAGGACTGCTCAGGGTGTGTTCCGGGGGCGTCCCGGGTACGTCCTCATGGTTCTTTCGAAGGTAGCTCCGCCGCCGCACAAGGGCGAGCCCCCGCACACCAGTTGTGTGCGGGGGCTCCCTGCTGCAGGTCGGTCCGTGCGGACGGCCGGCAGGGGCGGCACGTCAGTAGACGTGGACCCCGTAGGCGCTCAGCGCCTCGGTGACCGGCTGGAAGAAGGTCGTACCGCCGGAGGTGCAGTCACCGCTGCCGCCGGAGGTCAGGCCGTAGGCGATGCCGCTGTTGGAGTAGAGCGGGCCGCCGGAGTCGCCGGGCTCGGCGCAGACCGTGGTCTGGATGAGGCCGTACACGATGTCGCCGCCGCCGTAGTTGACCGTCGCGTTGAGCGCGGTCACGCGGCCGCTGTGGATGCCGGTCGTGGAGCCGCGACGGTAGACGGTGGTGCCGACGGAGGGCGTGGCCGCACTGGTGATGTCCACACTGCCCACGGTGCCCGACTTGGTCACCGAGCTGTTGGTGTAGCGCACGATGCCGTAGTCGTTGCCGGGGAAGGAGGAGCCGGCGGTGGTGCCGAGCGTGGTCGAGTGCAACGAGTTCGACCACCAGGTGCCCGCGCCGTCGGTGCAGTGACCGGCGGTCAGGAAGTAGTAGTTGCCGCTGGAGTCCTGGACGTTGAAGCCCAGCGAGCAGCGCCAGCTACTCGCATAGATGGCGTCGCCGCCGGAGATCAGCTTGTTGAACCGGCCCGCAGTGTGCTTGATGGTCAGGGCACCCGCAATGGACCCGGCCTGCTTCTTGATCCTGTTGATCTGGGCCTGGGAGACCCGGCTGTCGGCCGTGACGACGACACGGTTGCTCTTGCTGTCGACCACCCAGGCGGTGCCCGGGACATCGGCCTTGAGCACGGAGTCGCTCGCCTTGGTGAGCTGAGCGGCACTGAAGGGCGTCGTGTCGGACGCGTTCGCGCTGGGGACCGCGAACGCGGCAGCGGCCACGAGACCGGAGGCGACGGCGATCAGCCGGGTCCGTCTCGCGATTCCGCTGCGCGGGGTGATGCGCTTGATCCTCACTTTTCGTTCCTCCACAAAGGAAGTCGGGGGCCCGCGTGGGGTCGGGGCCCGTGAGGCGCAGCCAGGGGGCAATGTGACCGGATTCCGGATACGCCGTGACCCTGACAAGCGCTGTGGGGGGAGTATTCGGCCGCACGGCTGGTAGGCGCAAGGGCGCCTTTCGGCCGTGCGACTGTGTGCGAACTAAGTGGACTGTGTGCGGTCAAGATGGTTTGACGCTCTGTCAACGGCGAGAAATCCCCGTCTCAGAGCAGCGTGCGCTCCCCCGCCGGTATGGCCAGGCTCAGGATGTTGCCGGGCTCCCCGTCGAGCCCGAGGCCGCGCTCACGTCCGTCCGCGTTCGGCACGCGCACGGTGCGGCTCTCCCGGTACGGGGTGAAGTGCCCCGGCGCCGACCGGCGCGGCTCGGGCACGACCGCGTGGCCATCGGCCGTCCAGACCCCGGGGACGTCCGGGATTTGACCGTCCGGATACTCCTCCAGCCAGTACCTGCCCGTCAGCGCGCGCGGCCCGTGGGGCGCCGGCACCGTCTCGGTGCGACCCACGTGCCACCGCTTCCACCGGTCGGATGCGTCCGTCATGTGATCAACCCTTCCATGCCGGGGCGGCCAGCCAAACCGAGGTGTGAGCGGATGCGGCAGGAGGACGAAGCGCGTCGGCGGCGTCCCGCCGTACGAGCTCGTTCAGATTCCCGGCCATCCTCCGAATCCCCCGCCAGGATGACGACCGGACGGCCGTGCGGCGAGCGTGTTCGCGCCTCCCCTCACGGCTCTCGAGGCCCCCTTCGCCGTCCGGAGACGGCTCGGTGATCAGCGAGTCCCGGGTTTCACCACCCGAACTGAAGAACCAGAGCCCGGCAGTGCCGCGGTGGGCGCAAGGAGCCCGTCACAGCCCGCAGTCGCAACACGAAAGGCACTCGCAGCACTCGCAGCACTGGCACGCCTCGCAACACGAGCAGTCGCAGTCACAGTCGCAGTCATGGCACCAGCTCTCGCGCTTCTTCCGCGACCACGGGCCCTCGAACTCGTCGGCGCAGCACAGCTTGCAGGTGCAGCACAGCCCGACGGCGGTCGCGCACCCGGCCCAGAAGCCGCGCCCGCCGGGCCGCGGGGGCTCGCCGCCGAAGGGATTGCCGCCCAGGGGATCGCCGTTGGGGTACGGGCCGTTGGCGTGGTGCGGGGCCGTCGGGCCGCCCGGGGCGTAAGGGCCCTGCGGCGGTCCGAAGGCCCCCTCGGGGGCGTGTCCGCAGGAGGTGCCGAAGGCTCGCTCCACCGAGCGCCCCAGTTCGTGCGCGAGCAACAGGTGTGCCAGGCGGCCGTCCGTGAACCTGACCTCCCGGAGGGCCAGGCGGATGCCGTGCACCGCGTCGTCGGCCAGTCGCCGCGCCTCCGCCAGGGACGTGCCGGTGGCCGTGAGCGGGTTCCAGGCACCTGACGCGGCGTCCGCCTCCCGGTCCTCCACGGCGTCCAGCAGGTGTGCCAGCCGCCCGAACAGGCGCCCGGCCTCGGCCAGCGGTTCGGCGTTGCCCGGCCGTCCGGCGAGGACCGCCGTGTGGGCGAAGGCGGCGGCGGTGGCGGTCTCGGTCGGCTCGGTGACCGAAAGGACCGGGCTTCCGGGCCCGGCCAGCGCCTCGAGGCCGAGCTGCCGCTCCACGGCATCGACGAGGACGGCGGTGTCGAATCCGACGTCGGCTCCGGTGCGGGCTCCCGCGCGCCCCCAACTCACGGCGACGCGGCGTGCGGCGAGCGCCACCGGGCGTCGGGCCAGCAACCCGTCCCCGTCGGCCGCGTGGTCGCGCACCTTGGCCGAGGCGAGCACCAGGGAGACGGCCGCCGCGAGCCGTGCGCCCTCACCCTGTGCGACGGACGCGGTGCGCATACCGCGCAACGGACAGGGCCCGGCCGTACGTCGCCGGCCGCCGTCCCTGCCGCCCTGATCAGGAAGCTGAGCCTCCGTCAGGACCGAGAGCAGAAGCGCGTCGTAGTTCGTCACGACACGCGCGAACTGCCCGTGGTCGCCGCGCAGCGCGAGGCACAGCCCGCACAAGTGGGCCATCCACTGGGCCCCGAGGCGTTCACCGAGCCGATGGCGACAGGGCCTCACTATTCCGAACACGAAGATCCCCCGTGGTGCGTACGACGTTGAGCTGCCGCATCGTAACGGCCCCTTCGTTCACCCGTACGCACCGCTCGTCACCCGGACGCCGGGAACAATCATATTTCACTCACAGTCAGCAGTCGCATGGGACACGGCCCTTGGGGCACACGGGCTCTCGACGGATTCGCTGTGCACCAGTACCGTCACAAACCCCCCGCGCGGCGTCTATCCACTTGGCGCGCCGTCCGCATCATGGATGACCATAGGGATGCGGAAAGCAAGAAGGACCGCTGTGAGAGGAGGCGTCCATGGGATCGGTACGCAAGGCGAGTGCGTGGCTCGGCCTCGTCGACGACAACGATGACGAGCGCTACTACGACGACGACTACTCCGAGGGCACCGAGCCCGCGGACGCCTGGGTCACGGACCCCCGGGTGAAGGTGGCGTCGGACACGGCCGAGGAGAAGGGCCGCCGGATCGGCACGGTGACCCCGGACAGTTTCCGGGACGCGCGTGCCATCGGTGAGCTGTTCCGGGAAGGTGTGCCCGTCATCGTGAACCTCACGGCGATGGAGGCGTCCGACGCCAAGCGCGTGGTCGACTTCGCGGCCGGGCTCGTCTTCGGGCTGCGCGGCTCCATCGACCGGGTGTCCAACCGGGTGTTCCTGCTGTCCCCCGCCGACACCGAGATCATCAGCGGGGAGGCGCAGGGGCACCGTTCGGACGGGTTCTTCAACCAGAGCTGAGGCGGGGCCGCGCACCGGCCCCGCCCGCCGCAGTTCCTTCGGCCCTCACCGGAAGGCGTCGAGACCGGTGAGCGCCTTGCCCAGCACCAGCTGGTGCATCTCGACGGTGCCCTCGTAGGTCAGCACCGACTCGAGGTTCGTGGCGTGCCGCATCACGGGGTACTCCAGGGAGATCCCGTTGGCGCCCAGAATGGTCCGTGCCGTACGGCAGATCTCGATCGCCTCTCGCACGTTGTTGAGCTTGCCGAAGCTGACCTGCTCGGGACGCAGCCGGCCGGCGTCCATGCGGCGCCCAAGGTGGTGGGCGAGCAGGATCCCCTTGTGCAGTTCGACCGCCATGTCGGCGAGCTTGGCCTGGGTGAGCTGGAAGCCGCCGATGGGCCTGCCGAACTGCTCGCGCGACTTCGCGTACTCGACGGCCGCCTCGAAGCAGGACCGGGCCGCACCCATGGCGCCCCAGACGATCCCGTAGCGGGCGTGGGACAGACAGCTGAGCGGTCCGCGCAGTCCGACGACCTCGGGCAGCACGGCCTCGGCGGGCAGCCGTACCTCGTCCATCACGAGTTCGCTGGTGACGCTGGCCCGCAGGGACCACTTGTGCTTGATCTCCGGGGCGGAGAAGCCGGGGGCGTCGGTCGGGACGACGAATCCCCGGATGCCGTCGTCGGTCTGCGCCCAGACGACGGCGACACCGGCGACGGAGCCGTTGGTGATCCACATCTTGCGGCCGCTCAGCACCCAGTCGGAGCCGTCCCGCTTGGCGTAGGTGCGCATGGCGGCGGGGTCGGAGCCGTGGTCGGGCTCGGTGAGGCCGAAGCAGCCGATCACCTCACCGGCGGCCATGCGAGGCAGCCACCGCTGTTTCTGCGCCTCACTGCCGAACCGGTGGATGGCGTACATGGCGAGGGAGCCCTGCACGGAGACCAGGGACCGGATTCCGGAGTCGGCGGCCTCCAGTTCCAGGCAGGCGAGCCCGTACTGGACGGCGGTGGCGCCGGCGCAGCCGTATCCGGTGAGGGACATGCCGAGCGCGCCGAGCGTCCCGAGTTCGCGGGCGAGCTCGCGGATGGCGGGCAGTTCACCGTTCTCGTACCACTCGGCGATGTGCGGGAGGACGCGGTCGGTGGCCCAGTTCCGTACGGTGTCGCGGATGGCCAGGTCTTCCGGGTCCAGCAGGTCGTCGAGCCCGAGCGGGTCCGCGGGGTCGAATGGCGGCAGCTTCGTGGACGCGGACATGGGGCACCCTCCGGGAAACTGAAAACTAGCACCGCTAGTCACGCGGCTCCGGCCCGACGTTACGACGCGGTGTCCCGCGCGTCCAGCCCGTCTCCGTGCCCCCCTGCCGAACGGCTCTCACCGGTGGTGCGTGGCTGGGCGGGCACAGCGCATTACGCCGAGACGCGGGGCCTTTCGACCTCCCGCTGAGCAGGCAGCCCCACGGCCGCCTCCTCACAGTGCATCACCCGCGGCAGCCGCAGGGCCATCACCGCCCCCAGCAGCAACAGCCCCGCACTCACCAGCAACGTCACATGCAGCCCGTGCACGAACGAGTCCTGAGCCGCTCGCCGCAGGGCGACACCGGCGGACCCGCCGAGCTGCGCGGCCACCCCGTAGGCCTCCCCCAGCGAGTGGGACGCGGCCCCGGAGGCCGCCGCCGGCACCCCCGGCACCTGGGCCAGCCCGGGCGCGTACGCCGCGTTCATCACGCTGCCCAGCAGCGCGATCCCGATGCCCGCGCCGAGTTGGTACGAGGTCTCCCCGATCGCCGCGGCACCGCCCGCCTGCGCCGGTGGTGCCTCGCTGAGCATGGACTCGTAGGCGCCGAACAGTGTGGTCTCCAGACCGAAGCCCAGCAGCACGAAACCGGACAGCAGCAGCCTGGTGTCGGCCTCCCCGCCCATCGCGGTCAGCACGACCACCGCGGCCGCCGTCAGGCAGAACCCGAAGCACACCATCCGGCGCGGCCCGAACCGCCGCAGCATCCGCGCCCCGGCCAGCCCCGCCGCCATCGCCGCGAACGTCAGCGGCAGCAGCCGCAGACCGGTCTGCAGGGGAGACAGCCCCAGCACCAGCTGCAGGTACTGCGCCGCGATCAGCTCAAGACCGACCAGCGCCAGCATGGCCAGCACGATGCACCCGACGGACGTGCTGAACGCCGGCCGCGCGAACATCCGGAGGTCGACCAGCGGATGCCGGCGGCGTCCCTGCCTGCGGACGAAGAAGAACAGCAGCGCCGCGCCCAGCACCAGCGGCACCAGGGTGAACACGCCCAGCGGGTCCTCTCCGGCGCCGAGCCGCTTCACGCCCAGCACCGACGAGAACAGCCCGGCCGCCGCCATGAGCGCGCCGACCACGTCCCAGGGGCCGTTGCGCCCGCCCGTCGACTCGGGCAGCAGCAGCCGGCCCACCGGCAGGCTGACCAACATCAGCGGGATGTTGACCAGGAAGACCGAGCCCCACCAGAAGTGCTCCAGGAGGAAGCCGCCGAGCAGCGGCCCGACGGCCGCGCCCACCGCGGCCACCGCGCTCCAGATCCCGATCGCCAGCGCCCGCTCGCGCCGGTCCGGGAAGACCTGCCGCAGGATGGACAGCGTCGCCGGCATGATCATGGCGCCGCCGACGCCGAGCAGCGCCCGCGCGAGGATCAGCATCTGCGGGTTGTGGGCGAAGGCCGCCACGGCCGAGGCGACGCCGAACAGGGCGTAGCCGAGCAGCAGGATCCGCCTGCGGCCCACCCGGTCGCCGAGTGTGCCGAACAGGATCAGCAGCGAGGCGCAGACCAGCGGGTAGGTGTCGACGATCCAGAGCAGTTCGATGGCGCCGGGCTTGAGGTCCTCGGTGACGGCGGGCACCGCGACGTGCAGTACGGTCGCGTCCACGGCGACCAGCAGCAGGCTGACGCAGAGGACCACGAGGACGACCCACCGGTTGGCACCGGCCCCGGCCGCCCGACGGCGCAGCGCGGTGGCGGCCGTCGTCGTCCCGGACATGTACGTACCTCCCAGATGAACCCTCGTGTTCGGCGGGCCCGCGGGGTGGGGACTCCCCGCGGCTCGGCCGGAGAGGAGCGGTGGTCTCCGGCCCGCGCAACGACATACGAGTGACTCGCCAGCGTACGCGAGTCCGCTCCGGTATCACGTGGTGCAGCTCTCAGACTCCGCGCCGAACCCGTGTGGCGTACGCCACTCCCCCCTCGGTTTGTCCCGGTCTCGGCTCCGCTCGAGCGGGGGACGCTTCGCCTTGAGCGGTGGACACCCGTCGCCCCGGCGGAGCCTCCGGTTCCCCGGGCGGCCGATAATCGAGCCCGTGACCGATCTTGACACCCACGTGGCAGCGGCCCGCCCCGGGGCCCCGCGCCGGGCCGCCCCGGCGCTCCTCGGGTACGCGGCCGTCCGCGCCCTGGGCCTGATCGTCCTGGCCGCGTGGAGTGCCGCGCGCGGGAAGAGCGCGTACACCCTGCTGACCGCGCGCTGGGACTCGCTCTGGTACGCCCGGGTCGCCGGACCCGGATACGGCTACGAGGTGCGCCTGCCCAACGGGGACGTGCACTCCGACCTCGCCTTCTTCCCGCTGCTGCCCTGGCTGGAGCGGCTGTTGGCAGCTGTCGTCCCGCTGTCGTACGCCGACGCCGGTTTCGTGGTCGCCCTGCTCGCCTCCCTCGCCGCGGCCTGGGGGATCTTCGCGGTCGCGGATCATCTGTACGGCGGCCGGGCCGGCATCTGCGCGGTGCTGCTGTGGGCGGTGCTGCCGGTCGGGATCGTGCAGTCGATGGCGTACAGCGAGTCGCTGTTCACGGCGCTCGCCGCCTGGTCGCTCTACGCGGTCCTGACCGACCGCTGGGTGACCGCCGGCACCCTGGCGCTGCTGGCGGGGCTGACCCGGCCGGTGGGCCTCGCCGTCGTCGCGGCGGTGTGGGCGGCGGCCATCGCCTCGTTCGTGCGAAGCCGGAGCGCGACGCCTGCGGACGGCGCGCCCGCCGCCGCGCACGCCCCCACGGCGGATGTCCGCCGTGCCCTCGGCATGCTGCTCGCCCCCCTCGGCGCCGCCGGGTACGTCCTGTGGGTGGGGCACCGCACCGGCCGGGGCCCGCTCGGCTATCTCGACGTCCAGGCGGGCTGGCGCAACGGCTTCGACGGCGGATACGCCTTCGCCCGCTTCGTGGCCGGCAAGTTCACGTCGTTTCCGTCGGCCCTGGCGGGGCTCGGGCTGATCATCGGTGTGGCCCTGGTCATCCGGCTGTACGTCACCGGCGTACGGCAGCGCCAGCCGCTTCCCCTGCTGGTGTACTCGGGCCTGGTCACCGCGCTCGCCCTGTGCGCCTCGAGCTACTTCGGCTCGAAACCGCGCCTGCTGTTGCCCGCCTTCCCGCTGCTGCTGCCCCTCGCTCTGGCCCTGGCCAGGCTGCGTACGTCCGGATCGGCGCTGGTCCTGGGCGGTGCGGCGGTGGCCGGCGCGGTCTACGGGGCGTTCTGGCTGAACGGCTCCGGGCCACCGTGACCGGTTCCCTCCCCGACGAGCACGTGGGAAATTCCATCCGATCGTTCGGTTACCGAATTCATAAGCGGCTCAAAACGAACTCTTGAAATGATCAAAAGAAATGACACCAGCGGGGCGCGGCGCATTGCGGAATCCGTCGAATTAAAGACCCGGCTGAGAGCAATCCCACATCACATCGTCATCACAAACCACGTGATTCGTCAGGGAACTGAGCTCACTCGCTGTAACGTCGATTAGGTGCGTACCGAACGAACCCTCACCCGCCTGGACCGGGTGTTCGCCAGGCTGGACCGTGAGCCGCAACGGCCGGCGCACATCGACGTGCCGCGGATGAGCCGGCACCGGGTCGTGCTGTTCTCGGCGACCCTGGCCTTCTACCTGTCCATCGTCTGGGCCGTGGTGACCACCTCCTGGCTGGTCCGGCTCGACTGGCAGGTCATGTTCTTCCGCCCGTACCAGCAGTGGCCGCAGATCCACGCGTTCCTCGACTACTACGTCGTGCTGGGCCAGCGCGGCCCCACCGCCGTGATGGTCGCCGCGTGGCTGGGCTGGCGCTCGTGGCGGCAGCACACGCTGCGCCCGCTGCTCACCCTGGCCGCGTCACTGCTGCTGCTGAACATCACGGTCGGCGCCGCGAAGCTCGGCATGGGACGTCTCGGACCGCACTACGCGACCGTCATCGGCGCCAACGAGATGGGCCTGGGCGGCGATATATTCCCCAGCGGCCACACCGCCAACGCCGTGGTGACCTGGGGGATCCTGGCCTATCTGGCCTCCACCCCACGAGCGCGGCGCTGGCTTTCGGCGCTGTCCGCGGTGACCTCGCTCGGCGTCGGCCTCACCACCGTCTACCTGGGTACGCACTGGCTGAGCGACGTGCTGCTGGGCTGGGCCGCGGGGCTGCTGATCCTGCTGGCGCTGCCGTGGTTCGAGTCGCTGATCGCCAGGGCCGAGGTCGCCCTCTTCGACCTGCGCGACCGCCGGCGCGCCCGCCGCGGCCGCACCGCGCCGGTCCCCGTGCCCGTCGGTGCGCCGGCGGTGCTCAAGCCGCGCCCCGCCTCGGAGGAGGCCCCGGCGGCCCGCGAGACGGTCGGCGCGGGCCGGTCGCCCCGGGCGCCGGTCTACCTCGCACCGGGCCCGCACACGGCCCGTTCGGAGCGCACTCCGGTCACCCCGGTCGGCAGCCGTCGGCCACCGCACTCGGACCGCACCCCGCGCGGCACGACCTCGGCGGCCCGCTCCTGACCGGCAGCGGGCCGTAGGCAAGCCGGTTGCAGGCGAGCCTGTCTCGGGGCGGCCGACAACGGACGGCGGAGCCGGTACGCACCCCCACTCCGCATGGTGAAGGCCCCGGTTCCTGGTCCAGGAACCGGGGCCTTCACCATGCGGGCGGCGCCTCACCCCTTCCAGGCGCGTGCCACCCGGCCGTCCCTGACCTCGAAGTTCAGCCGTCCGGCCCGGTACTCCATGGTGATGATCGCGCCCGGCGGCAGCGACCGCACCGTCGACCAGCCCCGCTCGTGTGCGAGCCGTTCGGCCCGCTCGGCCGCGAGGCCGACGTACCCGTCGGGACTGTCCTGGGGCTCCGCTGGCGGAGTCGGAATCGGTGCCATGCCGCCACGCTAGGCCCTGGCCTGCCGACCGGGGAAGCCCGCCGGGCACCGGCAGTCACGCCGACCCCTCCTGTCACACTTCTGTCACAGCCTCGCCCCCGCGTACCGGTCGATCTCCGTCACACGTACGGGCGGTTCCGTCCCTCTTCCGCAGGCATTCGAACGTAATTCCCGCGTGTCGGGGCGGTGCCCGGAAAAGCACGGCGGAAAGTGCCCGGGAGAAGCTGTCCGGGACCGTCCGGGCCTCATTCCATTAACGAATCCGCACGGGGTCGCGCCGGCTGACACGGCATAGACATTTCACTGTTCCACCACAGGACCCCCGACGCCCACTGTCGGAGCACGCGACAGCGTGCGCATGATGGTGAGTCCGCGGACCGTGTGACGCGGACCGCGGCGGACCCGGGCGCGACGAGCGAAGGGGCGAGCGAGCGATGGGGACCCAGACCGTACCGGCGGCGGTGCGAGCCGTACGGGGCAGGCGGCCCGGCCGCCTGGTCGTCGACTGGCTGACCACCACCGACCACAAGAAGATCGGCCACCTCTACCTGATCACGTCGTTCGGCTTCTTCCTGGCCGGCGGGATCATGGCGCTGCTGATGCGGGCCGAACTCGCCCGGCCCGGGCTGCAGCTCATGACCAACAACCAGTTCAACCAGCTGTTCACCCTGCACGGCACGATCATGCTGCTGCTGTTCGCGACGCCGAGCTTCGCCGGCTTCGCCAACGAGCTGATGCCGCTGCAGATCGGCGCCCCGGACGTTGCCTTCCCCCGGCTGAACATGCTGTCGTACTGGCTGTTCCTGTTCGGTGGCCTGATCGTGCTCGGCTCCCTGGTGGTGACCGGTGGGCCCGCAGCCTTCGGCTGGTTCGCCTACGCGCCGCTCAACGACTCGGTGCACTCCCCCGGTCTCGGCCCCGACCTGTGGATCATGGGGCTGGCCCTGGCCGGGTTCGGGACGATCCTCGGCGCGGTCAACTTCATCACCACCATCGTCGGGATGCGCGCCCCGGGCATGACGATGTTCCGGATGCCGATCTTCACCTGGAACACGCTGTTCACGTCGATCCTGATCCTGATGGCGTTCCCGGTGCTGGCGGCCGCGCTGCTGGTGCTGGAGGCGGACCGGCGCTTGGGCGCGCAGGTCTTCGAGGCGGCCAACGGCGGTGCGTTGCTGTGGCAGCACCTGTTCTGGTTCTTCGGCCATCCCGAGGTATACATCATCGCGCTGCCGTTCTTCGGGATCATCACGGAGATCATTCCCGCGTTCGCCAGAAAGCCGATCTTCGGCTATCTGACGCTGGTCGGCGCGACGATGGCGATCACCGGACTGTCGGTGGTGGTGTGGGCGCACCACATGTTCGCCACCGGCTCGGTGCTGCTGCCGTTCTTCTCCTTCATGAGCTTCCTCATCGCGGTCCCGACCGGCGTGAAGTTCTTCAACTGGACCGGCACGATGCTCAAGGGCTCGCTGTCCTTCGAGACGCCGATGCTGTGGTCGACGGGCTTCCTGGTGTCCTTCCTGTTCGGTGGCCTGACCGGGGTGATCCTGGCGTCGCCGCCGATGGACTTCCACGTCACGGACTCGTACTTCGTGGTGGCGCACTTCCACTACGTCGTCTTCGGCACCGTGGTCTTCGCGACCTTCGCCGGCTTCTACTTCTGGTGGCCGAAGTTCACCGGCAAGATGCTCGACGAGCGCCTCGGCAAGATCCACTTCTGGACGCTGTTCGTGGGCTTCCACACCACCTTCCTGGTGCAGCACTGGCTGGGCGCCGAGGGCATGCCCCGCCGGTACGCCGACTATCTCGCCACGGACGGCTTCACCGCCCTCAACACCGTCTCGTCGATCGGCGCGTTCCTGCTCGGTCTGTCGACGCTGCCGTTCCTGTACAACGTGTGGAAGACCGCCAGGTACGCCCCGAAGGTCGACGTCGACGACCCCTGGGGCTACGGCCGGTCCCTGGAGTGGGCGACCTCGTGCCCGCCGCCCCGGCACAACTTCGTCACGCTGCCCCGGATCCGCTCGGAGTCCCCGGCGTTCGACCTGCACCACCCGGAATACGCCGAGCAGGTTCCTCAGCCCGAGCCAAAGCGGCATCAAGCCGGTCACGAGCCCACCTGATCGCCTCGGTCAGCTCGGCGGGCTCCAGCACCTCGAACTCGAAGCCCATCATCATCACGTGCACGACCATCAGGTCCAGGCTCGGGGCGCCCGTGCGCAGGATGCAGGCGTCCGGCCCATCGGCCTCCAGCGTCCCGGCCGAGGGCGAGACCCGCTGGGTGGCCTCGGCCAGCGGCACCAGCAGCCGGACGGCGGCGTGCGAGGCGTACGCGCGCGTGGACACACCCTGCGACACGAACGCGGCCAGGTCGTCGGCGGGCGGGGTGCGCGGCGTGAAGCGCGGTCCGTGGGGCGGCTTCGGGGTGATGCGGTCGACGCGGAATGTACGCCAGTCGTCGCGGTCGAGGTCCCAGGCGACCAGGTACCAGCGGCGCTCGGTGCACACCAGGCGGTGCGGTTCGACGCTGCGGCGGGTGGTGGCGCCGTCGTGGCCGCGGTACTCGAAGCGCAGCCGCTCGGTGTCCCGGCACAGGTGGGCGAGCTCCACCAGGACGGCCGGGTCGACGGCGGAGGGCTGCGGCCCGCGCAGCATCGGCACGGTGAAGGCGTTCAGGGCGCTCACCCGGCGGCGCAGCCGGCCGGGCAGCACCTGCTCCAGCTTCGCCAGGGCCCGTACGGAGCTCTCGCCGATGCCCTCGATGCCCTGCCCGGCGGCGGTGCGCAGCCCGACGGCGACGGCGACCGCCTCGTCGTCGTCCAGGAGCAGCGGGGGAAGCTCGGCGCCCGCGCCCAGCTGGTAGCCGCCGCCGGTGCCGGGGCTGGCGTTGACCGGGTAGCCGAGCTCACGCAGTCGGTCCACGTCCCGGCGCACCGTGCGCGGGGTGACACCGAGCCGGTCGGCCAGCTCGGCGCCGGACCACTCGCGGTGGGCCTGGAGCAGTGAGAGCAGGCGCAGCAGTCGTGCCGAGGTCTCCAGCATGGGTCCGAGTCTGCCAGGCATTGCGGACAGGTGGTGTCCGCGACCGGTTCGGGAGCCCGGCATCGCTTGCCCGGCCTTCAGGGCGTGCGGGGCGGCTTCAAGGGCATGCATGGCGGCGTCAGGGCATGTGCGGGGGCGGTCAGGGCATGTGCGGGGGCGTCAGGGCGTGTACGGCAGCTGCGGCACGTCGAAGCAGGTGCTGTTCATGTCCCCCTGGGACACCCAGCCCCTGGCGTCCTGCCACCGGGCAACCGACAGACACGCCCTGCGGGTCTTCGGCGGCGCCGGCAGCCGCTCGAACTCCACCGGGAGCAGCAGGCCGTCGGCGGTGTAGTTCCGGCTGCGGTTCATGAAGCCGTCCACGCACGGGCGCGTGATGCCCGTACTCGCGCACGACCTCGCCGCGTCGGTGAACCACAGGGCGGCCGCCCAGCCCTCGAGCTGCCACTGGGAGTGCGTGCCGAGCCCGGCGGTGGCGTCCCGGAACTCCCGTACCGCCGTGTCGGACGTGTCCTCGTAGTTGCGGCTCGCTCCGGTCGCCCACAGGGCGTTGCGGCAGTTCGGGGAGTCCTTGTAGTCGTCGCGGACGGTGGAGGTCCAGTTCTGCACGTTGGTGACCTTGGCGGTGATCGTGGCGCCGACCTCGTCCAGTGCCGTGCACAACTGGGCGTTGCCGTGGGTGTCGAGGGCGTCGAAGACCAGGTCGGCGCCCTGCTGCTTCAAGTCGGCCGCTGCCGCACGGAAGTTGGGCAGCGCGAAGTCGACCTGTTCGGTCACGACCTTGTAGCCCTCGGTCTTCAGGCCGCGCTCGACGAGCCGGGCGTAGGCGGCGGAAGCGGCCTGGTTGTACGACACGACCGCGGCCGTACGGGCGCCGAGCTCGCGCTTGAAGTAGCGGTAGACCTCCGTCCCGCCGTACAGGGTGCCGCCCCATCCCGGTGTGCCGTCGCGTGGTGCGAGGCTGCCGTAGATGCCGTACAGGTGCGGCCAGGTGTCGTAGGCGGCCCCGATGGGCTGGCCGCCGATGTCGGGCACGCGCGCGTGGGACACGCGCGAGGCGCCCGAGTAGTCGAGGGCGGTGGTGGCCACCAGGGCGACGACCTTGTCGTCGTCGACGAGTTTGTGCACGCACTCGTTGTTGCCCACGCCGCTGCCGCCGTCGTCACACAGGTGCACCTCGACCCGGCGGCCGTCGACGCCCCCGCGCGTGTTGAGACGGTCGAAGTACGCCCGGGCACCGTCCCTGGGGCCGGTGAAGGTGTTGCCGCCGACGGGGCTCGTGGCGCTGGTGATGATGCCCACCGGGATCGGCGCGCCGCCCGTCTGCGCGGACACGGGCGTGCGGGTGCCGGGCCCGAAGTCGCGCTCCGGCAGCCGGCTGCCGCAGGCCGTGCCCGTGAGGAGCAGCAGCACCGCGGCAGCGGTCTCAGCAGCCCGGCAGAGCCGACGCGGAGGCATTGCCGCTCAGCTGGACCAGGGCGCACAGGGTCTTGTCGGAGACCTTCCACGTGCCGTTCTGTGCCACGGCCGTCCCCTTGGCGTCGGGCAGGGCGGTGGCGCCCTTCAGCGTCAGGGTGTAGGTCACGTCGGCGTCGGTCGGCGAGCTGAACTCGACCTTGGTGACGTGGGCTTGCACCTGCCCGCCGCGCTGGTCGCCGCCGAAGGCGCGCAGCACCGGGGCCATCGCGTCGCCGTTCTCCAGGACGGCCTGTTTGTCCTTGGTGGAGATGGCCGGGTCGAAGAACCTCTGCCAGTTCCGCTTGATCTCGTTCGTGGCCGCCGCGGGATCGGCGGGTCCGGTCGCGGCCGGGCTCGCCGGCACGGTCGTCGTCCGCTCCACGGTGGGAGTCGGGGGTGTGCTGTCGCTGCCGCCGCCGCTCTTGTCGCTGCAGCCCGTGAGGGCCGGGACGAGGACGACGGCCAGGGTGGCCGCCAGTGCCGTGCGTCGAACCGCCGCCGGGCCATTGCCCCGTCGTGCGGGGTCCCGCCTGCGGTCGCTCCCGAGAACCATGTGGCTCACCACCGGGTGTCCGTCCGGGCCCTGCGTGCCCGGAGCTTTCAGGGTCGGCTTCCAGAAGGCATAGTGCAAGCCATCGGCGTACTTGGACAGAGTCAGGCAGAGCCGGCCGCACACAGCCGGACACACGACGTTCGGGAGCCAGCGATGCGGACAGCCCGACTGCGGACCGTGCACCCCGTCCTCTGGGCCGGCTGGGCCGCGCTCGCCACCGGCGCCGTGCTGTGCGTCATCGGCTGGTACGGCATCTCCGGCGAACGGTACGCCGAGCGTCAACTCCCCTACCTGGCCTCGTGCACGCTCCCGGGTGCCGCGCTGATCGTCGCCGGGTCGGTGCTGCTCACGCACGGACGCAACGCGCTCGCCGCGGCGCGGGTCGAGGAGTTGTACGGCCTGCTCGTGGCCGCCGGTCCCGCGGACACCGGCGAGCCGAGGCGGGCGCCGATCGCGCCCATCGCGGTCAGCGGGGAGCTGTCGATGGTGCCGGACGGCACGCTGTACCACCGCGCGGACTGTCCGCTGGTCGCGGGCAAGCCGGACGCGGTGGCGGTGGACGGCCGGCTCCTGGCGGGCGGTGAGCTCGGCCCGTGCCCGATCTGCGAGCCGGACGGCACCGACACGTTCCCGGCCGGCTGACGATGTCCTCGCTGACGTACGACCTCACGCTCGCGGGGCTCTCCGTGGGCAGCGCCGCCGCGCTCACCGGAGTCGGCCTGGTGGTGACGTACCGCACCACCGGCGTGCTCAACTTCGCGCACGGCGCGATCGCGATGGTGTGCGCCTATGTGCTGCGGCAGTGCGTGGTCGGGTGGGGCTGGCCGCCGTGGCTCGGCGCCGTGGTGACGCTCGTCTTCCTGGCGCCGGCCGTCGGTGCGGTCCTGGAGCGGTTCGTCTTCCGGCCGTTGGCGGTCCTGGGCGGCGATCCGGCGCAGACGCTGGTCGCCTCCATCGGGGTGTTCGTGCTGCTGGTGGGCGGGGCCGCGCTGATGTGGGGGCAGGGCGCACGGGACGACGCCCCGAACGTGGTGCCGGCGGACCCGTGGGGGCAGTTGGCGGTGGCCCTGGTACTGGCGGCGGGGGTGGGGGCGGTGACACGGGGCACGCGCTTCGGCCGCGAGCTGCGTGCCGTCGTCGACGACCGGCAACTCGCCGTGCTGAGCGGGATCGACGCGGACCGGGTGGCCGCGGCGGGCTGGGCGTTCGGTTCGTTCACGGCCGGGCTGACGGGCGTGCTGCTGGCGCCGTCCGTTCGGCTGGACCCGTACGGGCTGCCGTTGCTCGTGGTGGAGGTGGTGGCGGTGGCGGTGGCCGCGCGGATGCGCAGCCTGCCGACCGCGGTGTTGGTGGCGCTCGGCATCGGGATCGCGCAGAGCCAGCTGACCCGGCTGCACCCGCCGGGCTGGGGTGAGCCGTTGCTGCGGGCGGTCGGCGCGAATCTCTTCGTGGTGGCGCTGCTGGTGACGGCCCTGGTGCTGCCGGGTGCCGGCGCCCGGGACGTGCTGCCGGGCACCAGTGCGCGGGAGGTGCCGCTCCGCACGGCGACCGCGCGGGTGCCGACCCCGCCCGGCGCGTGGATCGTCGCCGTCGTGCTGTTCCTGCTGCCGCTGGGCTTCGCGGGCTCGGACCTGCACACGTCGGTCCAGGTACCCGCGTTGGGAGTGGTGCTGCTGTCGCTGGTGGTGGTCACCGGGCGCGGCGGTCAGATCTCGCTGGGGCAGGCGGCGTACGCGGGCCTGGGTGCCCTGTTCACGGCGCTGCTCGCGGCGGGCCGCCTCCCGGGGGTGCCCCGCCTGCCGGAACTGGCGGCGCTCGTGGTGGCCGTGGTGCTGGTGGCTCCCCTGGGGCTGCTGACCGGATGGCCCGCGATCAACCGCCGGGGCCTCGCGCTGGCGCTGGCGACGTTCGCGGTGGGGGTGGGGGTGAGCCGTTTCGTCTTCGCCCAGCCGTACGTCACGGCCGGGCTGTCGCTGGGCCGCCCGGCAGGCTTCGACGGCGACCGTGCGTACTACGTCCTGGAGCTGGCCCTGTTGGCCGCCGCGCTGCTCGCCACCCGAGCGCTGCGCCGGGGCCGTACCGGCCGGGCCCTGGCCGCGATGCGGGACCACGAGGGCGGCGCGTCGGCGGCGGGCGTTCAGGTGCCGTCGCTCAAACTGCTGGCCTTCGTGTCGGGTGCGGCGCTGGCCGCGCTCGGCGGCGGCATGCTCGGCATGGGCGTACGGGCCTTCGACCCCGGCGCGTTCGACCCGGTGCGCGGGCTGCTGTGGTTCGCCGCGGTCGTGGTCCTGGGCGCGGACAGCACGCTGGGCGCCCTGGCCGCTGCGGCCCTCCTGGTGGGCCTCGACGCGGGCGCGCGCGGTGGGGTGGCGGCGGCCCTGATCGGGGTGCTGGCGGTACTGGTCGGCCGCCTTCCCGCAGGCCCGTACGAGGCACTGCACCGGTCTGCCTCCCGGCTGCGCCCGATACGGGGGACACGGCTCACGCCACTGGGGGTACGGGTACGAGCCAGGCTCGGGCAGCCGCGAACAGCGGCGGTGCGTGCGACGCGGGCGGCGGGCAGTGCGACGCGGGCGGCGAGCCGGGCAACCGCGGCGACCGTGACGACCACGGCTGCCCTGCGGGGAGACCGGGCCCGGCCCGGCTGGTCGAAGGCGGGCGGTCGGTTGGAGGCGGTCGAGGCCGAACGGCCGGAGACAGCCGAACGGTCAAAGGCCGTCGGACAGTCGGAGGCGGTCGTCGACGAGCGGCCGAAGGCGGCCGCACGGCCGGAGACAGCCGAACGGTCAAAGGCCGTCGGACAGTCGGAGGCGGTCGTCGGCGAGCGGCCGAAGGCAGCCGGACGGCCGGACGTGGCCGCACGGCCAGAGGTGGCCGGACCGCAGAAGGCGGCCGGACCGCCGGAAGTGGCCGGACCGCCGGAAGTGGCCGGACCGCCGGAAGTGGCCGGACCGCCGGAGGCAATCGCTCACTCGGAGGCGGTCGCGGCCGGCCGGCCGAAGGCGGCCCGGCAGCCGGACGCGGTCGAACAACCGCAGGCAGTCCGTCGCTCGGAGACAACCGAAGCCCACCGTTCCAAGGCCCCCGGAGGGCCGGAGAGCGGCGCGGCCGAGCGGTCGAAGGCGGCCGGACGGCCGCAGACCGCCGGGCGGTCGGAAGCGGTCGGACAACCGGAGGCAACCGGTCACTCGGGGGCCGGACCCTGCACGGGCGAAGGGGCGAGCCCGGTGATCGGCGGCGTCTCGGAGCCGGGCGGTTCGGGGACGGTCGGCCCCGCGCGCCGGCCCGAGGCGCCCGGTGTGATGGCGGGGACGCGTGTCGGCGTCGCCGCGCCCGTGCTGGCCGCCCGTCGGCTGGGGGCGCGGTACGGCGCCTTCACCGCTCTCGACGGGGTCGATCTGGCCCTGCCCGCCAGGAGCGTGACCGCGGTCGTCGGGCCCAACGGGGCCGGGAAGAGCACCCTGTTCCACTGTCTCGCCGGGACGCTGCGGCCCGACCGGGGGCGGGTGGTCCTGGGTGGGCGGGACGTCACGCGGCTGCCGGCGCACCGGCGGACGCGGCTCGGCATGGCGCGGACCTTCCAGCAGCTCGCCGTCTTCCCGTCGTTGACCGTGACGGACAACGTACGCGTGGGTGCCGAACAGGCGCGGGTCGCCGACCCGGAGGCCGTGGAGCGCGTGCTGCGGCTGTTCGGGCTGGACGGGCCGGTGCGGGCGCTGCCCGCCGCCGGGCTGCCCACCGGCACCCTGCGCCGCGTCGAACTGGCCCGCGCCGTGGCCGGCCGCCCGCGTGTACTGCTGCTCGACGAGCCCGCCGCCGGGCTGGACACCGCCGAGGTCACCGCGCTGACCCGGGTGCTGAGGGCGCTCGCCGCCGACGGCACCGCCCTGCTCGTCGTCGAGCACGACCTCGATCTGGTCGCCGGTCTCGCCGACGTCGTCCACGTCATGGCCGCGGGCCGCATCGTGGCCTCCGGTCCGCCCGGCCGCGTCCTCGACGGTTTCGACGGCCTCGACCACTTCGACGGCTTCGACGGCTTCGACGGCTTCGAGGGCTCCGACTCCCTCGGTGCCCGGGAGGCCGCCCCGTGACGATCTCGCTGCGCCACGCGCGGGTGCGCTACGGCCCGGTGGAGGCCCTGCACGGAGTGACCCTCGCCGCGCCCGGCCCGGGGCTCACGTTACTGCTCGGCCGCAACGGCTCCGGCCGTACGACGGCCCTGCGCGCCCTGGCGGGAACGGTGGCCCTGTCCGGCGGCGCCGTGGTCTGGGACGGCGTCGACGTCACCCGTGTGCCCGCGGACCGGCGGGCCGGGCGTGGCCTGTGCCTGGTGCCCGAACGGCAGGCCGTGTTCGGATCCCTCACCGTGCGCGAGAACCTGGAACTGGGCGCGTCCGACCCCGAAGCCGCCCTGGACGCCTACCCGCAGCTGCGCCCGCTGCTGCCCCGCCGGGCCGGCACCCTGTCCGGCGGCGAGCAGCGCATGCTGGCCCTGTCGCGTGCCCTGTCGACCCACGCGCGTGTCGTGCTCGTCGACGATGCGGCGCAGGGCATGTCGCCCTCGGTCGCGGCCCGCACCTACGACCTGCTGGCCGCCCTGCACGCGTGCGTGGTGCTCGCCGAACAGCGCCCGCCGCCCGCGCTGCGCGGCCGCCCGGCCGTGGTCTACGAACTGCGCCGAGGTCAGGTGGTGTTCGCCGGTGAGCCGGGCGAACTGGAGCGCCGGTCCGGGCCGGTCTGAGGACCGCCGGCGGCCTCGGGCGGGCACTCCACAACGCGTGGGCCCCATCCGGTCGGCGGACCGGACGGGGCTCGCAACCGCGGAAGGAGCGGCTCAGAGTGCGAGGCGCTGCCCGGGCACGATCAGGTCGGGATCACCGCCGACGACGTCCTTGTTGACGGCGTAGAGCCGCTGCCAGGTGGTCCCGTGCCGAGCGGCGATGCCGCTCAGCGTGTCGCCCTCGCGGACGGTGTAGTCGCCGCGGGAGGCGCCGCGGTTGGTGTGGTCGCCGCCGCGGGCCGGCGCCTTCCACTGCTGGGCCGGCGCCGCCTTCCGTGTCGTCCCGGCCGACTCGTGCGTCGAGCTGTGGGACGACCTGTGGTCCGAGTCGGCCGCACCCGAGCCGGACGCGGATCCCGGCGCGCTGCCGTACGCCCCGGCCCGGGCCGAGCAGACCGGCCAGGCGCCCCAGCCCTGGGCCTGCTGGACCCGGGTGGCGACGGCAATCTGCTGGGACCTGGAGGCCTGGGCGGCGGTGGGCGCGTAGGACGTCCCGCCGTAGGCGCGCCAGGTGCCTGCGGCGAACTGGAGCCCGCCGTAGTAGCCGTTGCCGGTGTTGATGTGCCAGTTGCCGCCGCTCTCGCACTGTGCGATGCGGTCCCACACTCCGCCGTCCGCCGCGTGGGCGTTGCCGGTGGCGGCCAGCAGTCCGAGCGGGGCGAGCAGGACCGCCCCGGCGAGGACGGCCGTCGTCCGTGTCGTCCTGCGAGCGTTGTCGCGCGTGCTGTCGGCGTACTTATCGGCACATTCGGACATGTAATTCCCTCTCCAAGGACCCGGGGTCCCCCAAGGCGGGGCGCTCCGGCCGCGCTTGGACGCGGCTGTCGCGCTCCGTCCCGTCCGCCGTGAGGCCGTACTGCGAGCCAGGTGGTGCGATGGGCGGACGTACCCGAGCGGTGCTGTTTGCACACGGCCGAGGAATGTAGGGAGCATGGGGAGCCGGGATCAACCAACTCCTCCTCTTCGCAGGCCAGTTCGACGTTACCGAAGGTATCGGCGATTTCCGGACACCCACTTCATTCGCTGATTTCCGGATTTTTCAACCAGCGTCGAGGGCGGTCTGTGACTCACTTCACCTCGTCAAGCCCCTTGTTTTTTCCTGGACTTGACCGTGAGTGCCCAATTCCGCACCGCCCGTGACCCTGTGCGTCGGATGGTTCGATTCCGTTCGCCGGTGGGCGTGACTCCCGCCACAGATCGCCGTTGTCTTCTTCATGAGCCGGGGTCCCCTCCCGCTCATGGGCCGGGAGCCACCCGGTCCCGCCACGCACTGCATCCCGAGGGAGCCACCCGTGCCGCGCATGCTCGACGTCAGCGACGAGGTACGCGCCGAGATCGGCGACGAAGAAGCCGACCGGCTGCTCGCCGGAGAGAACGCCCCGGGCAGTTACGACTGCACGTCCTGCCGCACCCCGGGCGACTCCGAGCAGGAGCGCACCAGCACCGTCCTGTTCATCGGGGACGAGACCGCCGTCCTCGCCTTCGCCCACGCCAGCTGTCTGCCCTCACAGGTCGTCCAGGTCACCGAGGAGCAACTGCGCGGCGCGGTCCGCTCCATCAGCGCCGACGCGGCCGCGTCCGGCGGGGGGACCGAGAAGGCCGTGCCCGAGCAGGCCGTCCTCGGAGTGACGAGCGGACTGGTCCTGATCGCCGGTGAGTTGCACCCGGCACTGGTGGTCGAGCCGACCGCGCCGATCGTGCGCCCCGGCTCGACCGGTTCCGGCGACGACTTCCTGCCCCTGCTCATCGAGCAGGGCTACATGCCCGTGACCGAGCTCGGCTCCGTACCGCCCGTTCTGCACGGCTGGTCGGTGCTGCTCGCCGTGGGGCAGCTGCACGCCGTGCTGCAGCCCGGACCCACCGGCGGCCAGCCGGTGGCCTGGTGGCAGGCGCACCAGCCGCTGCAGGTCACCGAGGGCTGGCGGGCGGCTGCCAACAAGCGCCAGCAGGTGCTGATGTTCGCGGCGCCGGTCGGTTCGATCGGACGCCAGCCCCGCGAGGACCTGCTGCGGGAGGCGCTGGACAAGGCCGCGGCCGCGGGGAAGCTGGTGGCGGCGACACTGCCGCTGGCCGGCACCTGAGCGCCCGCAGGGGCAGGTGTACGGGCCGGACGGCCGACTGCGGGTCGCCGGTGGCTGGTCGCGCAGTTCCCCGCGCCCCCAAAGGGGAACCGCACGGCCGCATCTCTTCTGGTTCGGGGTCGTTTGGACATACGTGCACGCATATGACGTTCCCCGCCGCCAGCCCTACCCGCCGATTCCGTCCGCGCGGGTGGCGCAGGAGTCCATCGTCACCCCATCGGCCACACCGATCTATGACGCGCTCTACGCCGAATACGTCAAGTCCTACCGCTCCCTGCCGGGTGACCGCAGCGGCGAGGAGGATCTGGGGTTCATCTCGTTCGACCTCCCGCACCACCAGGACCCGCACGGCGCGGGGTCCTACGTCTCGAACGGATACGGCGGCTACGGCACGGGGGTGTACGGCGCCCGGCACGGCACCGGCCAGCAACAGGCTCAGTGGCAGCGGGTCGGGACGCTCGGGCGGCAGGACACCGGGATGCACCATGTGCCGGCGGCGCTGCCGCCGGCTCGGCAGCACCGGGGCCTGTGACGCGCGGTCACCGGAAACGGCGGAAAGGGCCGGCCTCCTGACGAGGCAGCCCTTTCGCCGTTTCCGGTGTTCCCGCTGGTTCCCGTAGTCCCGGTGGGTGGTCCCGTGATCCCGGTGGTCCCGGTTACTTCTTCTTCGCGCCGCGCTTCTCGCGCACCCGCACCGAGATGTGGATCGGCGTCCCCTCGAAGCCGAACTCCTCGCGCAGCCGGCGCTCGATGAAGCGCCGGTAGCCCGCCTCGATGAAACCGGAGGCGAACAGCACGAACCGCGGCGGCTTGGTGCCCGCCTGGGTACCGAACAGGATGCGCGGCTGCTTGCCGCCCCGGATGGGATGCGGGTGGGCGGAGATCAGCTCGCCGAGGAAGGCGTTGAGACGACCGGTCGGAACGCGGGTCTCCCAGCCGGCCAGGGCGGTCTCGATCGCCGGAACCAGCTTCTCCACGTGCCGGCCGGTGCGCGCCGAGACGTTCACCCGCGGCGCCCACGCGATCTGGGCCAGGTCCGTCTCGATCTCCCGCTCCAGGTAGAAGCGGCGCTCCTCGTCGAGGTTGTCCCACTTGTTGTACGCGATGACGAGCGCGCGGCCCGCCTCGACGGCCATGGTGATGATGCGCTGGTCCTGCACCGAGACGGGCTCGGAGGCGTCGATCAAAATGACGGCCACCTCGGCCTTCTCCACGGCCGCCGCGGTACGCAGCGAGGCGTAGTAGTCGGCGCCCTGCTGGAGGTGGACCCGCTTGCGGATACCGGCCGTGTCGACGAACTTCCAGGTCTTGCCGCCCAGTTCGATGAGTTCGTCGACCGGGTCCCGGGTGGTGCCCGCCAGTTCGTTGACGACGACGCGCTCCTCGCCGGCCACCTTGTTCAGCAGCGAGGACTTGCCGACGTTCGGGCGGCCGATCAGGGCCACCCGGCGGGGGCCGCCGATGCCGCCCCCGGCGAACGTCTCGCGGGGCGCCTCGGGCAGCGCCTCCAGGACGCGGTCCAGCATGTCGCCGGTGCCGCGGCCGTGCAGCGCCGAGACCGGGTACGGCTCACCGAGGCCGAGGGACCACAGGTAGGCGGCGTCCGCCTCGCCACTGGGCCCGTCCACCTTGTTGGCGGCCAGCACCACGGGCTTGCCGGCCTTGCGCAGCAGGCGCACGACCGCCTCGTCGGTGTCGGTCGCCCCGACCTTGGCGTCGACGACGAAGACCACGGCGTCGGCCGCCTCGATCGCGTACTCGGCCTGCGCGGCCACCGAGGCGTCGATGCCCAGGACGTCCTGCTCCCAGCCGCCGGTGTCGACGACCTTGAAGCGGCGGCCCGCCCACTCGGCCTCGTAGGTCACGCGGTCACGGGTGACGCCGGGCTTGTCCTCGACGACCGCCTCGCGGCGGCCGATGATGCGGTTGACCAGAGTCGACTTGCCGACATTGGGGCGGCCGACGACGGCGAGCACGGGCAGCGGGCCGTGCCCGGCCGCCTCGATGGCGCCCTCGACGTCCGCCAGGTCGAAGCCCTCTTCCGCGGCGAGCTCCATGAACTCCGCGTACTCGGCGTCGCCGAGCGCCCCGTGCTCGTGCTCGTGCTCGGCCGAGCCGTCGGGCTGGATGTCGTCGTTCATGAAGTCCGTACCTCGTAGTTCATCGTGGTGGTCGGTGGGGCACCGCGGTCCGCGGTGATCCACTACTCAAGTGTCGCCCCGGCGCCCGGTGAGGCGCCTGGCGTTTTCCAGGTGGTCGGTGAGCTGTTTCTGGATGCGCTCGGTCGCCTCGTCCAGCGCCCGGCGGGTACGCCGTCCGCTGCCGTCGCCCGCCTCGAACGGGTCGCCGAAGACGACGTCGACGCGGGAGCGCAGCGGGGGCAACTGCTTCACCAGCCGTCCGCGCCGCTCGGAACTTCCCAGTACCGCGACCGGGACGATCGGGGCACCGCTGCGCACGGCGAAGTAGGCGAGTCCGGCGCGCAGGGAGGCGAAGTCGCCCTCGCCCCGGGTGCCCTCCGGGAAGATGCCGAGCACTCCCCCGTGCTCCAGCACGCCGAGCGCCCGGGTGATCGCCCCGCGGTCGGTGGTGCGGCGGTCGACCTTCAGCTGGCCGATGCCGGTCAGGAACGGGTCGAGCGGGCCGACGAACGCCTCCTTCTTGATCAGGAAGTGCACCGGCCGGGGCGCCACGCCCATGACCATCGGGCCGTCGATGTTGTGCGAGTGGTTCACGGCGACGATCGCCGGGCCGTTCGCGGGCACCTTCCAGGCGCCGAGGACGCGCGGCCGCCACAGGCCGTACATCAGCCCGACGCCGATCCGGCGGCCGACGTCGGCGCCACGCTCCGACGGAAGGCTCACTTGGCGGTCCGCTTCTCCTCGACGAGCGTGACGACGCACTCGATGACCTGGGGCAGCGTGAGGTCGGTGGTGTCCACCTCCACGGCGTCGTCGGCCTTGGCCAGCGGAGACGTCTTGCGGCTGGAGTCCGCCGCGTCCCGCTTGATCAGGGCCTCGCGGGTGGCGTGGACGTCGACGCCCTTCAGCTCGCCGCTGCGGCGGGCGGCCCGGGCCTCCGGCGAGGCGGTGAGGAAGACCTTCAGATCGGCGTCCGGCAGCACGGTGGTGCCGATGTCACGGCCCTCGACGACGATGCCGGTCTCGGCGGAGGCGGCCAGCGAACGCTGCAGCTCGGTGATCCGGGCACGCACCTCGGGGACCGCGCTGACCGCGCTGACCTGGGAGGTGACCTCCTGGGTGCGGATCGGGCCGGCGACGTCCACGCCGTCGACGGTGATCGTCGGGTGGGCCGGGTCGGTGCCGGAGAGGATCTCGGGCTTGCCGGCCACGGCGGCGATCGCCGAGGGGTCGTCGATGTCGATCCCGTTGGTCACCATCCACCACGTGATGGCCCGGTACTGGGCGCCGGTGTCCAGGTAGTTCAGGCCGAGCTTCGCGGCCACGGCCTTCGACGTGCTCGACTTGCCCGTACCCGAGGGGCCGTCGATGGCGACAATCACGGGCTGGGCGGTCCGGGCGGCGCCGTTTTCCACGGGGGGACACCTTCCTGGTGAAGGGTGGCGGACGGGTGTGCGGGACGCGAGGGCGCCCCGCACAAGGTTACTGGCTTCGCGGAGGCCCTCTTACTGGCGGACGGCCCGGCCCCGCTCACCGGCGGACGGCCCGGCCCCGCTCACCGGCGAACGGCCCAACCCGCTCACCGGCGGACGGCCCAGCCCGCTTACTGGCGGATCGCCCAGCCCCGCTCGCGCAGGGCCGCCGTCAGGACCGGCGCCGCCCTGGGCTCCACCATCAGCTGCACCAGGCCCGCCTGCTGCCCCGTGGCGTGCTCGATGCGGACGTCCTCGATGTTGACCCCGGCCATCCCCGCGTCCGCGAAGATACGGGCCAGCTGCCCCGGCTGGTCGTCGATGAGGACGACCACGACCTCGTACGCCCTGGGCGCCGAGCCGTGCTTGCCGGGCACCCGGACCTGCCCCGCGTTTCCGCGCCGCAGCACGTCCTCGATACCGGTGCTGCCCGCGTTGCGCTTGGCCTCGTCGGAGGACTGCAGGGCGCGCAGGGCCCGCACCGTCTCGTCGAGGTCGGCGGCGACGTCGGAGAGCAGGTCGGCGACCGGTCCGGGGTTCGCGGACAGGATGTCGACCCACATCCGGGGGTCGGAGGCGGCGATCCGGGTCACGTCGCGGATGCCCTGCCCACACAGCCGTACGGCCGCCTCCTCGGCGTGCTCCAGGCGCGCGGCGACCATGCTGGAGACCAGGTGCGGCATGTGGGAGACGAGGGCGACGGCGCGGTCGTGGGCGTCGGCGTCCATGATCACCGGGACCGCTCGGCAGTGGGAGACCAGCTCCAGCGCGAGGTTGAGGACCTCGGTGTCGGTGTCCCGGGTGGGGGTGAGCACCCAGGGCCGGCCCTCGAAGAGGTCGCCGGTCGCGGCCAGCGGGCCGGACTTCTCTCGGCCCGACATGGGGTGGGTGCCGATGTAGCGGGTCAGGTCGAGGCCGAGCGACTCCAGCTCGCGGCGCGGCCCGCCCTTGACGCTGGCGACGTCCAGGTAACCGCGGGCCACGCCCCGGCGCACGGCGTCGGCGAGCACCCCTGCCACGTGCGCCGGCGGAGCGGCCACGATCGCCAGGTCCACGGGACCGTCGGGGGCCGCGTCCGTGCCGGCGCCGAGCGCGGCCGCCGTGCGGGCCTGCTCGGGATCGTGGTCGGCGAGATGGACGGTGACGCCGCGCTGGGCGAGGGCCAGGGCTGCGGAGGTGCCGATGAGCCCGGTTCCGATGACGAGTGCGGTTCTCACTGGGCGATGTCCTTGCGCAGGGCGGCCGCGGCGCCGAGGTAGACGTGGGCGATGCCGGCGCGCGGCTGGTCGGACTCGATGTGGGCGAGGACGCGGACGACCCGGGGCATGGCCCCCTCGATGTCCAGCTCCTGGGCGCAGATCAGCGGCACGTCGACGATGCCGAGCTTGCGGGCGGCGGCCGCCGGGAAGTCGCTGTGCAGGTCGGGCGTGGCCGTGAACCAGACGCTGATCAGGTCGTCGGCGGTCAGCCCGTTCCGCTCCAGGATGGCGGTGAGCAGGGCCCCGACCTGCTCCTCCATGTGGCCGGCCTCGTCCCGCTCCAGTTGGACGGCCCCCCGGACCGCTCGTACCGCCACGGCGCTGCTCCTTGCTGACGTGCGTATCGGCTCTTGGCACATCCAGCCTAGTCAGACCGCGTCGGCCGGGTGCGCCACGCCCGCCCGCTGAGACGGCGCGCACGGGGACGCGAAACACACCCATTCATCACTTCATGGAGCTTGCTTCGCCTTCGCGTCTTTCGATGCAAAGATTCCTTACGCACCTTTTTCGCACCTGGGAGTGACGACATGACCCACTGCTCGACGCGGCGTACCGTTCTCGCGACCGGCGCGGCGGCGTTCGTCGCCGGCTGTGGCAATTCCGGCACCAGCGGCTCCTCCCCGGCGTCCCCGTCGGCCGCCGCGTCCTCACCGCCGGTGTCGTCCCCGCCTGTCACGTCCTCCCCGTCGGCGGCCTCGCCCGCAGGGTCGCCCCGTGGAAACGCGCTTGCGGCGACCGGCGACATCCCGCTCGGCGGCGGCAGGGTCTTCAAGGAGCAGAAGGTCGTGGTGACCCAGCCGGCCAGGAACGAGTTCAAGGCCTTCTCGGCGATCTGCACCCATGAGGGCTGCACGGTGAGCAGGGTGACGGCCGGCACCATCGACTGCCCCTGTCACGGCAGCAGGTTCCACATCGCCGACGGCTCGGTGGCCAACGGCCCGGCCGCCAGGCCGCTGCCCCCGAAGCAGATCACGGTGGAGGGCAGTTCGATCCACCTCGCCTGAGGTTCCCCGTGCGCTCCCGGGCGTGCGGCCCGATGCGCCTCGGCGGTGTCCAGCGGCGACGACCGGGTACGCGACTGCGCCCCGGCTGGAAGTCTCCCGCCCGACCCGCGCAGGCTGCTGTAGGGCGGCCGCCCGGGCCACCCGTGCGGACCAGCCGGGCTCGATGAGCTCGACAGCCGAGGAGACCGCAGTGCGCGTGCTGATCGTCGGTGACCGGTTCATCCCCGCCGTCCCCTACGCCGACGCCCTGGCGGAGGTCTGCGGTCCGCACTTCGGCCCGGTCCACAGCGTCGACTGGCGGGGGACGAAGGCCGAGCAGCACGCCGCACAGCAGATCATGGAGTGGCGCGGGCCCGAGGCGGTGGCGGTGCCCGGGGAGATCGTGGACGCGGTGGGCGAGGCCGAGGTGCTGATGGTGCACTTCGCTCCGGTTCCCGCGGCCGTGCTCCGGGCCGCCCCG
This sequence comes from Streptomyces sp. NPDC046197, assembly GCF_040646295.1. Classification (NCBI taxonomy): domain Bacteria; kingdom Bacillati; phylum Actinomycetota; class Actinomycetes; order Kitasatosporales; family Streptomycetaceae; genus Streptomyces; species Streptomyces sp. NPDC046197. The sequence goes on from NZ_JBEYZY010000037.1 coordinate 28,564, forward strand.
GCTCTGCGGGCCGTGTGTGTGGCCCGCACGGGGCTGGAGAACGTGGACGTCGCCGCCGCGACCGCACGCGGCGTGGGCGTGGTACCGGTGTTCGGCCGCAACGCCTCGGCCGTCGCCGAACTCGCCCTCGCACTGATGCTCGCGGAGGCACGCAACGTCGCCCGCGCGGATGCCTCGGTCAAGGCCGGCGGCTGGCAGAAGGACTTCGGCCGGCCCGGCCGCGAGATCGGCGACAGCACGGTGGGCCTGGTCGGCATGGGACACGTGGGGCGCGCGTTCGCCGAGCTGTTGCGCGGCTTCGGCCCGCGTGTGCTCGCGTACGACCCCTACGTTTCCGACGACGTCCTGATGCGGCACGCCGCGGTGCGCGCCGGCGACCTGGACACGGTCTTCCGCGAATCCGACTTCGTCCAGCTCTTCGCCCGGCTGACGCCGGAGACCGAGCGGTTCATCGGCGCACGGCAGTTCGCGCTGATGAAACCGACCGCGTACTTCGTCAACACCGCGCGCAGCCGCCTGGTGGACACGGACGCCCTGTACGAGGCCCTGTCCGGGCGCCGCATCGCCGGGGCCGGGCTCGACGTGCACGACCAGGAGCCTCTTGAGGTGGACAGTCCCTGGCGCCGTCTGGACAACGTCACGATCACCACGCACTACGCGGGTGACACGACGACCACGACGCTCCGTTCGGCGCGGCTCGTCGCCGAGGCCGTCGCCGAACTGGCCGTGACCGGCCGGTGCGCAGCCGCCGTCAACGCCCGCGAACTGGGGTGGGTGTGAGCGGTGGCGCGTGACCTGGTGCTGGGTGTCGATGCGGGACACACCGTGACCAAGGCCGTGCTGTTCGACGCCACCGGTCGGCAGCTGGCCCAGGGAAGCGGCGCGCTGCCGCTGAACACGCCCCACCCGCGCTGGGTGGAACGGGACATGGACGACGTGTGGGGGACCGCGCTCCGGGCCGTCCGGGCCTGTCTCGGCGCGGCCGGTCCCGGGGCCGGGCGGGCCGTCGCGGCCGTGGGGCTCACCGGGCACGGCGACGGCCTGTACGCCGTCGACGACCGGGGCCGCCCGGTGCGGGCCGCCATCGTGGCGATGGACACCCGCGCCGAGCCGGTGCTGGACGAGTGGCGGGGCACCTCGGTCTGGCCCCGGGCCCTCGCGCTGTCGGGCATGGTGCCCTTCGCCGGTTCCCCGGCGGCTCTGCTGGCCTGGCTCGAAGTCCACGAGCCCGAGGCGCTGGATCGGGCCCGCTGGCTGCTGGCCTGCAAGGACTGGCTGCGCCTGAGGCTCACGGCGACGGTGGCCACCGATCCCACGGACGCCAGCGCCTCGTTCACCGACCTGCACGGGGGCGGCTACTCGGCAGAGCTGCTCGGCCTCTACGGCCTGGACGGGCTCGCCGGCAAGCTGCCGCCCGTGCTGCCCTGCGACGCGGTGAGCGGAACCGTCACGCGCGAGGCCGCGGCGGCCACCGGGCTGACCGCGGGTACTCCGGTGGTCACCGGCGCGCACGACGTCGACGCGGCCGCCGTGGGGATCGGCGGCGCGATTACCGGCGAACTGTGCCTGATCGCCGGAACGTTCAGCATCAACCAGGTGGTCAGCGAGCGCCCCGTCCTCGATCCCCGCTGGCAGGTCCGCAGCTTCGTGCGCCCGGGGCGGTGGATGACCATGTCCACCTCGCCCGCGTCGGTGGCGAACCTGGAATGGTTCCTGCGCGTCACGGGGGCACCGGCCGAACAACGCGCGGGGGTCCACGAGTTGATCGGCCGGGAGGTCGAGGCCCACCTGGCGGGGCCGTCGGAGGTGTTGTTCCATCCGTTCGTCTACGGCTCGCCCCACCCGCAGCCCACGTCCGGGACGTTCCTCGGCCTGCGCGGCTGGCACGACCGCGGCCACCTGTTGCGGGCCCTGATGGAGGGCGTCGTCCTCAACCACCGCTGGCACGTGGACGCCCTGTGCTCGCGGCTGCCGGTCACCGGGCCCGCTCGGCTGACCGGGGGCGCGGCACACAGCCGGATCTGGAGCCAGATGTTCGCCGACGCGCTGCGGCGGCCGGTCGTGGTGAGCGATGTGGCGGAGAGTGCCGCCCGGGGAGCGGCGCTGATCGCCGCCGGCGCCGTGGGGCTGCTCGACGGCCCCGATGATCCACGTGCCGGGGCCGCGGTCCTCAGACGCCATGAGCCGGACGCCGAGCGGGGCGCCGTGCTGGACGAGGCATACCGGATGTACCTGGAGGCGCTGGAGGCTCTCGGGCCGCTCTGGGCCGGCCTGCCCTGGGCCCACTAAGATCTTTTAACACACTAATTGAGACTTTGCCCGCCAATCTATTGAGATGTGACGCATGGGGGCGTAGACAGGGATCAATGACGCCCTCGCGGCTCGTCCCGCGACTCGCAGCCGGTCGCGATTCACAGCCGGTCCCCCGGCACGCAACGACCACGACGTGGCATCGCGCTCCACCCGCAAGCCCACGTGGCATCGCGCTCCACCCGCAAGCCCGAAAGTCCCGGTCATGCACCCCTACGCCGCCGCCCTTCCCCGATCCTCGCCCGTCGCGCCCTGGGTCGACGTCACACTCCCCGAAGGGAAGGCTCCGGCCCCGCACTGTTCGGCCAGGGCGCAGTTCACCCTCCCGGCGCAGGAGGCACTGGTCGGCCGCCTCCGCGGCATCGCCTCCGACCTGCTCACCTGCTGGCGGCTGTCGGACGACGAGCGCCACTCGGCGGTCCTGGTCGTCGGGGAACTCGCCGCCAACGCGGCCAGACACGGGCGCAGCGTGATGACCCTGTGCCTGCACCTCGACCGGGGCACGCTGCGCATCGCCGTCAGCGACCACGGGGATCCCGACCCCGGAGGCGGACCCCCCGCGGACGAGGACCCCGACGAGCACGGCCGCGGCCTGGACATCGTCCGCGCCCTCGCCACCCACGTCGACCTGCGCCATCACGGTTGCGGGACATGGACCCTGGCCCATCTCTCGATAGAGAGCGAGAGTTTTTCTCGCATTATGCGTTAACAAGCAGCAGAGGTTCTGATACAAATTCCGCCATCGTCAACGCCGCGGCTCCCGAGCCGCCGCCCCACCACGTCCCCGCCCACCCGCACGAGAGGTCCCCCTCATGCCATCCACCAGACATGTCCTCATCGCCGGCGCAGCCGCCACCGCCCTCCTGGCCACCGCGTGTTCGGGAGCCGGAGCCGGCGGGTCCGCCGACGGCGGGAAGAGCATCAACGTGCTGATGGTCGGCAACCCGCAGATGGAGGACATCGCGAAGCTGACGAAGAACACGTTCACCAAGGAGACCGGCATCGAGGTCCACTTCACGGTCCTGCCCGAGAACGAACTGCGCGACAAGGTCACCCAGGACGTCGCCACCCAGGCCGGTCAGTACGACGTCGCCACCATCGGCGCCTACGAGGTCCCGATCTGGCAGAAGAACGGCTGGCTGCACGAGCTCGGCTCCTACGCCGACAAGGACGCGGCCTTCGACCGGGGTGACCTGCTGAAGCCGATGGTCGAGTCGCTGTCCGGCCCGGACGGCAAGCTGTACGCCCTGCCGTTCTACGGCGAGTCGTCCTTCCTCATGTACCGCAAGGACGTCTTCGCCGCGAAGGGCCTGACGATGCCCGAGCACCCCACCTGGCACCAGGTGGCCGACCTCGCCGCCAGGGTCGACGGCGCCAAGCCGGCGATGAGGGGCATCTGTCTGCGCGGCCTGCCCGGATGGGGCGAGCTCGGAGCGCCGCTGACCAGCATGGTCAACACCTTCGGCGGCACCTGGTTCACCAAGGACTGGCAGCCGCAGGTCAACCAGGGCGGCTTCAAGGACGCCACGAAGTTCTACGTCGACCTGGTCCGCAGGCACGGCGAGGCCGGCGCGGCGCAGGCCGGGTTCACCGAGTGCCTGAACGCGATGAGCCAGGGCAGGGTCGCCATGTGGTACGACGCCACCAGCGCGGCCGGCTCGCTGGAGGACCCGAGCACCAGCAAGGCGGCCGGAAAGATCGGTTACGCGTACGCGCCGGTGGAGAAGACCGGCAGCAGCGGCTGGCTGTGGGCCTGGGCGTGGGCCATGCCGAAGACCACCAAGAAGGCCGACGCCGCCTCGAAGTTCATGCTGTGGGCGTCCAGCAAGAAGTACGAGAAGCTCGTCGGTGAGAAGCTGGGCTGGGCGCGGGTGCCCGCCGGCAAGCGCGACAGCACTTACCTGATCCCCCCGTACAACAAGGCCGCCGCGGCGTTCGGCGGCATCACCCTGAAGTCCATCCAGCAGGCCGACCCGTCCAACCCCGGAGTCCAGCCGCGGCCCACGGTCGGCATCCAGTTCGTCGCCATTCCCGAGTTCCAGGACCTCGGCACCAAGGTGACGCAGGAGATCTCCGCCGCCATCGCCGGCAAGACCAGCGTGGACAAGGCACTCGACGACGGTCAGAAGCTCGCGGAGGACGTGGCCAAGAACTACCACTGACCCGTGCCGCCCGGCCGGCCGCACCGCCGGCCGCGGCGCCGTCCCCCGAACTCACCGTCCCCCGGCCGCCGACGGCGGAGGAAGCCCATGACCACACTCGTCCATCCACCCGAGAAGACCATGCGACCACCTGCCCGACCGGTCGGAGGAGGCTCCGGCGAACGGAAGTGGCGGCGGCGTTTCCCGCTGCTGCCGGCCCTCGTCTTCACCGTCGTCGTCACGCAGCTGCCGTTCGTGGCCACGCTCGTGATCTCCACGTTCCAGTGGAACATCCTGCGGCCCGGTGACCGTCACTTCACCGGCCTGTCCAACTACGGGACCGTCTTCACCGACGAGCGGCTGCGCAACGCGGTCCTCAACACCGTCGTCCTCACCGCGTCCGTGGTGATCCTCAGCGTGGTCCTCGGACTGGGCCTGGCCCTGCTGCTCGACCGCCACTTCCTGGGCCGGGGCCTGGCACGCACGCTGCTCATCGCCCCCTTCCTGGTGATGCCGGTCGCCGCCGCACTGCTGTGGAAGCACGCCATCTACAACCCCGACTACGGACTCCTCAACGGCACCCTGAACGCCGTCTACCGGCTGTTCGGGGCCGACAGCGGCCCCACCGTCGACTGGGTGTCGTCCTTCCCCATGCCCGCCCTGGTGGTGGCACTGGTGTGGCAGTGGACGCCGTTCATGATGCTCATCCTGCTGGCCGGTCTGCAGGCCCAGCCCGGTGACGTACTGGAGGCCGCCAAGGTCGACGGAGCCTCCGCGCTGCAGACCTTCCGCCTCATCACGCTGCCGCACCTGCGGCAGTACATCGAGCTGGGCGTCGTGCTCGGCAGCATCTTCGTGGTGCAGACCTTCGACGCCGTCTACACGATCACCCAGGGCGGACCCGGCTCGCAGACCACCAATCTGCCCTACGAGATCTACCTGACCATGTTCCGCAAGTTCGAGTACGGCCAGGCCGCGGCCGCCGGCGTCGTCGTGGTGATCGGCTCGATCGTCATCGCGACGTTCGCCCTGCGGGTGGTCGCCTCCCTGTTCCGTGAGGAGGTGTCCCGATGAGCGCCGAGGCCGCGCCCCTCACCCCCGTCCGAAGACTGCGCCGCCGAGGCCGGCCCGACGACGGGCAGGCCCCCCGCCTGTCGCCCCTGTGGACCTTCGTCGCCTGGCTGGCCACCCTGGCCTTCTTCGCCCCCGTGGCCTGGATGGTCCTCACCTCCTTCCACCGCGAGTCCGACGCCGCGACCAACCCGCCCAGCCCCTTCGCGCCGCTGACCCTGGACCAGTACAAGCTGCTGCTGGGCCGGGACATCACCCCCTACCTGCTCAACTCGGTCATGGCCGGCGTCTTCTCCACCCTGCTGGTCCTCGCCCTGGCAGTGCCGGCCGCCTACGCCCTGTCCGTCAAGCCGGTCAGGAAGTGGACCGACGTGATGTTCTTCTTCCTGTCCACCAAGTTCCTGCCGCTCGTCGCCGCACTCCTGCCGATCTACATGATCGTCAAGAACACCGGCATGCTGGACAACATCTGGACGCTGGTCGTCCTCTACACCGCCATGAACCTGCCGATCGCGGTCTGGATGATGCGCTCGTTCCTCGCCGAGGTCCCCAAGGAGATCCTGGAGGCGGCCGAGGTCGACGGTGCCGGGCTGCCCACGGTGCTGCTGCGCATCGTCGCGCCCGTCGCCATGCCCGGACTCGCCGCCACCTCGCTGATCTGCTTCATCTTCAGCTGGAACGAGTTCATGTTCGCCGTGAACCTCACCGCCACACAGGCGTCCACCGCACCGGTGTTCCTGGTCGGCTTCATCACCAACGAGGGACTGTTCCTGGCCCGGCTGTGCGCGGCGGCCACGCTGGTGTCGCTGCCGGTCCTCGTCGCGGGGTTCGCCGCCCAGGACAAGCTGGTGCGCGGCCTGTCCCTGGGAGCCGTCAAATGAGCCACGCGACCCGACCGACCCCCGCACCCGCCCCCGGCCGCATGCCCACCCGAGACGAACGGAACCCCCCGTCCATGACCCAGCAGATCCGCCGCGTGCTCGTCCGCTCCTTCGAGGACATCGTCATCGAGCGGGTGCCCGCCCCCGTCGCCCAGGACGACGAACTCCTGGTGCGTACCACGGTCGTCGGAGTGTGCGGCTCCGACACCCATGCCGCGGCCGGACACCATCCGTTCATCGACCTGCCCTACCGCCCCGGCCACGAGGCGGTCGGCGTGGTGGTCGCCACGGGCAGGGGGGTCGGGGACTTCGCCCCCGGCGACCGGGTGATCGTCGAACCGAACCTGTACTGCGGACGGTGCCCCCAGTGCCGCTCCGGCCGCTACAACATCTGCCAGGAGCTGAAGGTCTTCGGCTGCCAGACACCCGGTGCCCTGGCCGACCTCTTCACCATCCCGGCCCGCCGGGTCCACCGCGTCCCCGACGGCATGACCGACCTCCAGGCCGTCCTCGTCGAGCCACTGGCCACCCCGGTGCACGCCGTGGCCAAGGCCGGTGACCTCACCGGCCGCACCGTCGCCGTCCTGGGCGCCGGACCCATCGGGCTGCTCACCGTCGTCGCCGCCCGGCACGCGGGCGCTGCCCGGATCGCCGTCACCGAACTGCTGGAGAGCAAGAGGGCCAGGGCATTGCGCCTGGGCGCCGACGTGGCCCTCCCCGCCGGCGCCCCCGATCTGGTCGACCGGGCCCACGAGGCGCTCGGCGGCCCGGTCGACGTCGTCTTCGACTGCGTGGCCCGCGGGCAGTCCATGGCCCAGGCCACCGACATGGTGGCCAAGGGCGGCCACATCGTCGTGGTGGGCGTGGGCGCCGCCGGCACCACCCCGGTCCGCCTCGACCTGGTACAGGACCGGGAGATCCGCATCGAGGGCACCCTGATGTACACCGCCGAGGACTACCGCACCGCCATGTCCCTCATCGCCTCCGGCGCGGTCGACACCGCCGAGCTCGTCACCGCCACGTTTCCCCTGGAGGACGCGGCCATGGCCTTCTCCGCCTCCCTCGACCTGGAGCAGGTCAAGGTGCTGGTCACCGCGGACGGTGCGGTTGGCGTGGACGGCCGGTAGGCATGGACGGCCGGTAGGCATGGACGGCCGGTAGGCATGGACGGCCGGTAGGCATGGGCGGCCGGTAGGCATGGACGGCCGGTAGGCATGGAGGGCTGATGGACGGACGTGGCCGGTCCGGTGGGCATGGGCGGTCCGGTAGGCGGGCGCGGTCCGGTAGGCGGGGGCGCCGGTGCGCACCTCGTCGACGCACGTACGGTCGCGGCCGGGAGCCGGATTGGCCCCGGCCGCGACCGGCCCGTGCACGGGACGTCCCGTGTGCGAGACTGCGAATCCGGAGCCACCCGACCGCGCTGCGGCCCGCAGCGCCACGAGGGAAGCGATCCGCCCCGCGGCGGGCCGCCCAGGACCGGAGGGGAAGGAGGGGCCGCTGTGCCCGCCCGAACGAGACCGTCGCAGGCCGCTGTCGAGGAGCGGCGACAGGCCGTTCTGAGCTACGTCGCCGAACACGGCGAGACCCGCATCGACGACCTCGCCCGGCACTTCGACGTGAGCCTGATGACGATGCACCGGGACCTGGACGACCTCGCGGGGCGCCACCTGCTCCGCAAGGAGCGCGGACGTGCCGTCGCCTTCCCCGCCCTCACCATGGAGACCGCCACCCGCTTCCGGGAGAACACCGCCCTCGCGGCAAAGAACGCGTTGTGCGCGGCCGCCGCCGACCGGATCAGGCCGGGCAGCACGGTACTGATGGACGACTCGACCACGCTCTTCCCCCTGGTGCCCGCGCTGGCCCGGCTCGACCAGCTCACCGTCGTCACCAACTCGGTCGGCCTGGCCCAGCACCTCGGGTCGGCGCCCGGGGTGAACGTCACGCTGCTCGGCGGTCGCTACCGCGGCGACTTCAACTCCTGCACCGGTCCTGCCGTCACCCGCGCGCTCTCCCAGATCCACGCGGACCTCGCCCTGATGTCCGCCACCGCCGTCCTGGACGGCCGGCTCTTCCACCCCCTGAACGACTACGTCGAAGTGAAGCTGGCCATGCTCGCCTCCGCGGAGCGGGCGCTGCTTCTGGTCGACCACTCGAAGTTCGGCAAGACCGCCACGTACGCCTACGGCACCGTGGCCGACTACCACACCGTCCTCACCGACACCGGCACCCCCGACACGGAACTCGCGGCCATCCGTGAACTGGGCGTACCGGTCGAGACGGTCGAGCCCGAAGAACCCTCCCCATGATCCACACCCTGTTCGAGACGCCGAGTTCCTACCGCCCCACCGAGGCCGAGACGGCGGCACCCGTGCCACGGGTCGAGGCCGTGCTGTTCGACTTCAGCAACACCGTCTTCCGGATGATCGGCCTGGAGACGTGGCTGCACCGGGTCGGCGCCGCCGCCGGCCGCCTCGGCCTGCTGGAGAAGCCCGGCGCCGTGGCCGTGATCTCCGGGCAGCTGCGCGACGCCTTCCGGCTGCCCTCCGTCGTCGCCCTCCAGGAAGGCCGTGACCTCTCCCCCGAGCGGCACCGCCGTGCCATGCACGGCTGGTGGGAGCGGGTGGACTTCCTGCGCGGCGTGCAGGAGGCGGCCTACCGCGAACTCACCCGACCGGACGCCTGGGCCCCTTTCCCGGACACCGAACCGGTGCTGCGCGCCCTGCGCGACCGGGGACTGCGCATCGGTATCGTCAGCGACTTCGCCTGGGACCTGCGCACGCACCTCGCCCACCACGGGCTGGATGCCCTGGTGGACAGCTGCGTCATCTCCTGTGAACAGGGCCGGGAGAAGCCCGACCCCGAGCTGTTCCTGAAAGCCTGCGCCGACCTGGGCGCGGAGCCCCGCGCCACGCTCATGGTCGGCGACAATCCGGTCCGCGACGGCGGCGCCACCGCCTGCGGGCTGCGGACCTACATCCTGCCGGCCGAGGACCGCACCGGTGAGCGCGGCCTGGCGGACGTCCTCCGGCTCGTCGGCTGACCGGCGGCCGTCCGCGGGAGGCACCCGCGGCACGGCCCCGCCGCACGCCCTACAGGTCGACCTCCTGCATCAGCATGCCGACCTCCGTGTTGGACAGACGGCGCAGCCAGCCGGACTTCTGGTCCCCGAGGGTGATGGGCCCGAAGGCGGTGCGGACCAGCTTGTCGACCGGGAAACCGGCCTCCGCCAGCATGCGGCGCACGATGTGCTTGCGGCCCTCGTGCAGGGTGACCTCGACGAGGTAGTTCTTGCCGGTCTGCTCCACCACCCGGAAGTGGTCCGCGCGTGCGTAGCCGTCCTCCAGCTGGATGCCGTCCTTGAGCTTCTTGCCCAGGTCGCGCGGGATCGGACCGACGATGTGCGCGAGATAGGTCTTCTTCACGCCGTACTTCGGGTGGGTCAGCCGGTGCGCCAGCTCACCGTGGTTGGTGAGCAGGATGACGCCCTCGGTCTCCGTGTCCAGCCGGCCGACGTGGAAGAGCCGCGTCTCGCGGTTGGTGACGTAGTCACCGAGGCACTGGCGCCCCTCCGGGTCCTCCATCGTGGAGACGACACCGGCGGGCTTGTTCAGCGAGAAGAACTGGTACGACTGCGTGGCCACCGTCAGGCCGTCGACCTTGACCTCGTCCGTCTCCGGGTCGACCCGGCGGCCCTGCTCCAGGACGATCTCGCCGTTGACCTCGACGCGGGCCTGCTCGATCAGCTCCTCGCAGGCGCGCCGGGAACCGTAGCCCGCGCGCGCGAGCACCTTCTGCAGCCGCTCGCCCTCCTGCTCGGCGCCCGGGAAGGTCTTGGGCAGCTTGATGTCCTTCTTGCCGGCGTACCGCTGCCGGTTGCGCTCCTCGACCCGCGCCTCGTACTCGCGCGAGCGCGCCGGAGCCGTACCGCCCCGGCCACCCTGCTGGGACTGCTGGGGCTGCTGGGGCTGCTTGGGGCCGCCCTTGGCGCCGCCGCGGGCCGCGCCGCCGCGCCCGGACTTCGGGCCGTCCTTCGTGGCGCCGGGGCCCACGTCGTAGCGGCGCTCCTCGGGGCGGGGCTTGCGGGGGCGGCCCTGCCCCTGCTTGTCGTCCCTGTCGTTGCCGGCACCGCGGTAGTTCCCGCGCCCGCCGTGTCCGCCGTTCCTGCCGCTGCTTCGCATCAAAGTTCCGTCTGGTCGTCTGCGTCGTTGGTACCCGGGATGCCCGGGGCGCCCGGCGCATCGTCAGGCGCGTCCGGGTCGAACGACGGCACCCCCTCCTGGGTCTCGGCCTCGATCGCCTCCGCCTCCGGGAGGAAGGGCGCGAGCTCCGGGAGCTCGTCCAGACCGCGCAGGCCCATCCGCTCCAGGAAGTAGTTCGTCGTCCTGTACAGGATCGCACCTGTTTCGGGTTCCGTGCCCGCCTCCTCGACCAGACCGCGCTGGAGCAGGGTGCGCATGACGCCGTCGCAGTTCACTCCGCGTACGACCGAGACCCGGCTGCGGCTGACCGGCTGACGGTAGGCGACCACCGCGAGGGTCTCCAGGGCGGCCTGGGTGAGCCGGGCCTGCTGGCCGTCCAGCACGAAGCCCTCGACGGCGGCGGCGTACTCGGGCCGGGTGTAGAAGCGCCAGCCGCCGGCGATGAGCCTGAGCTCGAAACCGCGGCCCTGCACGGTGTACTCGTCGGCGAGTTCCTGCAGCGCGTCCGCGATCTGCCGCCGGGGCCGCTGGAGTATCTTCGCCAGCTGTTCCTCGGTCGCGGGCTCGTCCACGACCATGAGGACGGCCTCCAGGGCCGGCTTGAGGTCGAGGTCGGCGACGGTGCGCAGCCCGGCCGGTACCTCGGTGGTCTCCTCGCTCACGCCATCTCCTCCTTCGGCTGCTCGGACTGCTCGGACTGCTTGGACCGCTTGGACTCCTCGGGCTGCTCGGGCGGCCGGTCGAACTCGTCGGTCACCCTCGGCGTCTCGTTCCCGTCCCCGCCCGTCCAGCGCACGGTCAGCTCGCCCAGCGCCGTCTCCTGGTCCAGCGCCACGGCCTTCTCCCGGTACAGCTCGAGGAGGGCCAGGAAGCGGGCGACGACGGTGAGGGTGTCGTCGGTGTCCTCCACCAGTGCGCGGAAGCTGGCCTCGCCCAGCTCCCTGAGCCGCGCGACGACGATCCCGGCCTGTTCCTGCACGCTGACCAGGGGCGCGTGGATGTGGTCGACGTACACCTGCGGCTTCGGCCTGGGCTGCATCGCCTTGACCGCGAGCCGGGCGAAGCCCTCCGCGCCGATGCTGATGACGACCTCGGGCAACAGCTCGGCGTGGTGGGGTTCCAGACCGACGGTGCGGGGGTGGCGCCGGGCCTCCGCGTCGAGGCGGTGGCTGAAGATGTCGGCGACCTGCTTGTACGCGCGGTACTGCAGCAGCCGTGCGAACAGCAGGTCCCGGGCCTCGAGGAGCGCCAGGTCGGCCTCGTCCTCCACCTCGGCGGCGGGCAGCAGCCGGGCCGCCTTCAGGTCGAGCAGCGTGGCCGCCACGACCAGGAACTCGGTCGTCTCGTCCAGGTCCCAGTCGGGTCCCATGGCCCGGATGTGCGCCATGAACTCGTCGGTGACCTTCGACAGCGCGACCTCGGTGACGTCCAGCTTGTGCTTCGAGATCAGCTGGAGGAGCAGGTCGAAGGGGCCCTCGAAGTTGGCCAGGCGGACCTTGAAGACACCGTCGTCGCTCTCCGCGGCGGCCCGGGCGCCGGCGCCCGGCTCACGCACCGCCCCGGGCTCGGACGACGACGAGGGAGCCGCTGCGGGCTCCGGCTCCGGCACGGGAGCGGTGACGTCGGGCTCGGCACGTACGACTTCCGGCTCGGCACGTACGACCCCGGTCTCAGCCCCTACGACCCCGGGCTCGGCCCACACGGCCTCGGACTCGGCACGTACAACCGCGGGCTCGACCCCTACGACCCCGGTCTCAGCCCCTACGACCCCGGGCTCGGCCCACACGGCCTCGGGCTCGGCGCGTACGACCTCGGGCTTCGGCGATGCAGTCCCGGGCTCGGGCCGCTCCTGGGCCTGCGGCTCGGCGGCCGGCGGCGCGGCCGCGGGTGCCGGAGCCGTCCCGGGACCCCGTCCCAGGGCACGCCGGCGGCCGGCGGTGGAGCCGGGGCCGGAGGCGGGAGAGTCGTTCGAGGTCATGGCCCCCGCAGGCTACCGCTACCGCCCGCGCAGCCGTCGTACGAGGATGCTGGCGTCCCCGCGGGTCTCCAGATCGGCGAGCACGACGGCGACCGCCTCGCGGACGATCCGCCCGCGGTCGACGGCCAGTCCGTGCTCGCCCCGGAGCACCAGGCGCGCGTGCTCCAGGTCCATGAGTTCCTCGGCGGAGACGTACACCGTGATCTTCTCGTCGTGCCGTTCCCGTCCGCTGGGCCGGCGCGCCGCGGCCCGCCCGCGCTTGCGCTGCTGAGCCTGCGGCTGGGCGGCGGCAGAACCTTCCTGCGCCGCCTGGCGCCGCCCGGCGCGCTCCCCGGCCGCCCCGCGGCTGCGCGACTCGCCGGCGTCGGCCGGTTCGGCGTCGGCCGCGACGTGCTCCGCGCCCTCGCCGTCGCCGCCCTGGGCCGGCACCGCCTGCGGGGCGTCCTCCGACGCGGCGGCCGCCGCGTCGCTCTCCCCCGCGGGAGCGGGCACCCGGGCCTCGCCGTTGGCCTGGCGCCGGGGAGTGGACGGCTGGAGCGCCGTTCCCCCTGTCGTACGGAACAGTTCGTCGGCCCCCGGCAGACTCACTCGGCGTGACACCGGGCGAGCACCTCCCTGGCGAGCTGGCGATAGGCGGCGGCACCGACGGAGTTGGAGGCGTACGTGGTGATCGGCTCACCGGCGACGGTGGTCTCCGGGAAGCGGACCGTGCGGCCGATGACCGTGTGGTAGACGTGATCGTCGAACGCCTCGACGACACGCGCGAGCACCTCGCGGCTGTGCACGGTGCGGGAGTCGTACATCGTGGCCAGGATGCCGTCGAGTTCCAGCTCCGGGTTGAGCCGCTCCTGGACCTTCTCGATGGTCTCGGTCAGCAGCGCGACACCTCGCAGCGCGAAGAACTCGCACTCCAGCGGCACGATCACCTTGTGCGCGGCGGTGAGGGCGTTGACCGTGAGCAGGCCGAGCGAGGGCTGACAGTCGATCACGATGTAGTCGTAGTCGGGCAGCAGCGGCTTGAGCGCGCGCTGGAGCGTCGACTCGCGCGCGACCTCGCTCACCAGCTGGACCTCGGCGGCCGACAGGTCGATGTTGCTGGGCAGCAGGTCCATGTTGGGGACCGCGGTCTTCAGCAGGACCTCGTCCGCCGACATGCCCCGCTCCATGAGCAGGTTGTAGACGGTGAGGTCGAGCTCCATCGGGTTGACGCCCAGACCCACCGACAGCGCGCCCTGCGGGTCGAAGTCCACGAGCAGCACCCGGCGGCCGTACTCCGCGAGTGCGGCACCCAGGTTGATGGTCGACGTCGTCTTGCCGACGCCGCCCTTCTGGTTGCACATCGCGATGATCTTCGCGGGGCCGTGATCGGTGAGCGGACCCGGGATCGGGAAGTAGGGCAGCGGGCGTCCGGTCGGGCCGATGCGCTCGCGGCGCTGGCGGGCCGCGTCGGGCGCGAGCGTGGCCGCGTACTCGGGGTCGGGCTCGTACTCGGCGTCGGGGTCGTAGAAGTGCCCGTCGGGCAGTTCGTCGTAGTCGGCGAAGTGGTTGTGGGGCGCGCCACTTCCGTCGCCGGCCATGGCGTTCACGTGATGGCCATCCATGCTCTGGTGTGCTGGCTGGGTCACCTCAGGGTTCGGGTGACTCTGGTGGGCTGCGAAGGTGCGCACAGCAACGGAGCCGACAGCCTCGAATCCCGCGGAGCCCTGGCCCCGTGCCGGCATTCCTGGTTGACCACCCCCGGGAGAAAATGTCGACTCATTCACAAGTCGTCTTACCTCCTTGGTGACCAGGAAACTTCTAGACAGGTCAGCGTGGCACCATGCCGACGGTTGGCGACTCTATGGCGTGTCGGCGGTCCGCAGCAACACAATCCGCCGGACCCGGCCCGATGTGTCGGCAATGAAACATCCCTCTGTCAAGGGCGTACGACCGTCGCACGGCAGGTTTCAGCGGTGCGTGAATCGGTCGAAGGGTTACGTTCGAGGCGAGTTGACCGAGCGTGGCGAAGTGACCATACACACACCCGGCCGGACCTTGTCGGGCAAGGTCCGGCCGGGCGCGTTCTGTTGACGACACATGTTGACGTATCGCCTTTTACTCACTGATGACTTGGCCGACGCCCCGGTCGGCGGCCCGGCCGGGACTCAGCCGAGGAGGGTTTCCAGCTCCACGTGGTCCAGGCCGTGCGCCTCGGCGACCTCCTTGTAAACCACCTTGCCGTCATGGGTGTTGAGGCCCTTGGCCAGCGCGGAGTCGCGGCGCAGCGCCTCCACCCAGCCGTTGTTGGCGAGCGAGACGATGTACGGCAGCGTCGCGTTGGTCAGCGCGTAGGTGGAGGTGTTGGGCACCGCGCCGGGCATGTTGGCGACGCAGTAGAAGACCGACTCGTGGACCTTGAAGGTCGGCTCGGCGTGCGTGGTCGGGCGGGAGTCCTCGAAGCAACCACCCTGGTCGATCGCGATGTCGACAAGAACACTTCCCGCCTTCATCCGGGACACCAGCTCGTTGGTGACCAGCTTCGGGGCCTTGGCACCCGGGATGAGGACGGCACCGACGACGAGGTCGGCCTCGAGGCATGCCTTCTCCAGCTCGAAGGTGTTGGAGACGACCGTCTGGATCTTCGTACCGAAGATCTTGTCGGCCTCCTTGAGCTTGTTGATGTCCTTGTCGAGCAGGGTGACGTGGAAGCCCAGGCCGATGGCGATCTGCGCGGCGTTCCAGCCGGAGACGCCACCGCCGATGATGACGGCCTTGCCGGCCGGCACACCCGGGACACCGCCCGGCAGCACACCCCGGCCGCCGGCCGCGGCCATCAGGTGGTAGGCGCCGACCTGCGGGGCCAGACGGCCGGCCACCTCGGACATCGGCGCCAGCAGCGGCAGCGCGCGGTTGGGCAGCTCGACGGTCTCGTAGGCGATCGCCGTGGTGCCGGACTCCAGCAGGGCGTCCGTGCACTCCTTGGCGGCGGCCAGGTGCAGGTAGGTGAAGAGGATCTGGTCCTTCCGGAGGCGGTGGTACTCCTCGGCGATGGGCTCCTTGACCTTCAGCAGGAGGTCGGCGGCGGCCCAGACCTCGTCGGCGGTGTCCAGGATCTGCGCACCGGCGGAGATGTACTCCTCGTCCGGGATCGAGGAACCGACGCCGGCGTTCCGCTCGACGACGACCTGGTGGCCGTTGCGCACCAGCTCGTGCACGCCGGCGGGGGTGATGGCCACCCGGAACTCGTTGTTCTTGACCTCGCGGGGGATGCCGACCTTCACGTCGATCACGGTCCTTGGCTCAGGGAATGTGGGGCAATACAAGACGTACCCCGGCATGCGCGGGCATACCAGGAGACACCGCAGGAGAACGAGCGGCAGAGCCAGTTTAATGAAGGCGTTGTCCCTGTCTAGCCTTTCATTGCATCAATCTTCAGCCGATGCACTGCGGATTTCGCAGGCTTCAGGGTGGTGTTTCGGCCCGATGACCTCCTCGGCCCGCTCGTCGGTCCCCTGCAGCTCGTCTCCCAGCATGCGCTCGGCCGCCCCGCGGTGCAGACGCGCGGCCGTCGCGTCGCCCAGCCGCTCCAGGGTGTCCGCCAGCCGCAGCTGCAGCGCGGCCTGCAGTCGGACGTCCCCGGCGCGGCGCGCCCACTCGACGGCCTCCTGGCAGGTGCGCAGCGACTCCGCGGGCCGCCCCGCGTACTCCTGGACCCGGGCGATTTCGCTCAACGCCCGCGCGTGGGCGGGAACATCACCCATCTTCCGGTGCGCTGCCACGGCCGCCCGCCAGTTGCGCAGCGCCTCGCCGTAGCGGCCCGCGTAGGTGTGCGCGGTGGCGATACGGCCGTACAGCCGGGCGGCGTCCGCGCGCTCCCCGCGGGCGAGGCGCTGGGCGAGGGCCCGGCCGAACCAGTCGGCGGCCCGGTCGTAGTCCCCGAGCTCCAGGTGCGCGCCGCCTACGGATTCCATCGCGCGGCCGGTCGCGTAGGGGTCGTTCGCCTCCCGGCCGGCGTCCAGTGCCGCCCGGTAGCGCACCAGCGCCTCCGCCGTCCGGCCGGTCCGGGCGTCGACGTCGGCGAGGTTCAGCAGGGCGGCGGCCTTCTCCCGGGGCAGTTGCCGCCGCTCGGCCACGTCCAGGACGAGGCGGTGGATGCCGTACAGGTCGCCGGCGGCGGCCTGGGTGCCGACGTGGGCGACCAGAGCCCGTACGAGCTGGGACATCAGGCGGCGGGCCACGGTGTCCAGCTCCCCGTCGGCGACCGCCAGCCGGGCGGCGGCGAGCAGGGCGGGCCGGCGGTCCTCCAGCCAGTCGGCGGCGGCCCGCGGGGTCGAAAAGCGCAGGGCGGGCGGCAGCTGCTTCAGCTTCTCGCGGGTCTCCGGGCTGTCGGTCTCGGTGATCGCACGGCAGGACTGCAGCAGGCGCACGTTCCGCTCCAGCATCCGCGCCCGGGCCAGCTGCAGCTCGGCGGGGCGGTCCTGGGTCCCGGCGAGCCTGCGCAGCAGCGGATGCAGGCACCCGGGGACCTCGTAGCGCGGCAGCCGCGAGGAAACGGCGTGCAGCAGGCCGAGGGCGACGAAGTCGTCCAGGGTGGCTCGGGCGGCGTCGACGGAGCAGCCGGCCAGCGCGGAGGCGGTGTGCGGGTCGACGTCGCCGGCCGGGGCGAGGGAGAGCAGCCGCAGTATCCGGGCGGCCGGAGCCGGCAGGGAGTCGTGGACGAGCCGGAGGACCCGGCCGAGCGGTGTGCCGTCGTCGGGGTCGGCGTGCAGGCGCTTGGCGAGGTCGGAGACGGCCGCCTGCGGGCGGGCCGCCAGCCAGCCGCCGGCCAGGCTGAGTGTGGCGGGGTGGCACTGGCACACCTCGACGAGGCTCTCGGCTGCGCGCGGGTCCACGGTGATGCGGACCGGGTCGATGCGCGTGGCCAGCAGCTCCACCGCGGATTTGGTGTCCAGGCCGCCCAGGGTGCACGGCCGGACGTCCGCGATCCCGGTGAGCGGGCCCTCGGCGACCGCGACGACCAGGCAGTCGGCGTTGTCCGGCAGCAGCGCGTCGACCTGCCCGGCATCCGCCGCGTCGTCGAGCAGGAGCAGTGTGCGCCGGCCGACGAGAGCGGTCCGCACGGCCTCGGCCAGGTCGTCCTCGCAGGCACCGGGCGGCGTCGGCAGCCCCAGGGCGGTGAGCAGGGCGCGCGCGGCGCCCTCGACCGGCACGGGCGTCCCGTCGGGTTCGGTGAGCCGGGCGCGCAGCACGCCGTCCGGATAGCGGTGCGCGACCTGCCGTACCAGCTTCCCGGCGAGCGCGCTGCGGCCGGAACCGGGCCTGCCCGCGATGAGCAGCACGCGCGCGCGGGGAGCCTTCCGGCCGGAGATCGTGTCGAGGCCGGCGCGCTCGATGTCGGCGCGCAGTTCCTTCAACTCCCGTGTGCGGCCGAGGAAGAGGCGCTCCGTGGCCGCCCGGACCCGGTCGTCCCGCGGCAGGTTCACGCCACCTGCGTCCACCGCCTGATCCGTCACGGGCCACGCTCCCGTCCCACCGCACGCGCAAGCCCGCCGGGACTCCGGTGCGGGCGCTTCCAGAGCCTAGTTCACGCTCTGCGACGATCCCGGAGGAGCACGGCGGACACATCGCCCGATCGGATCAGGCGATGGTCACACCGCAAGCGCAAACGGCGGGGTTCACGACTCGAAGGGGCGGGCCGGCCACGGCGCCTGAGCCGGGCGCAGCGCGTCCAGACCGTCCGTCCGTTCTGCCGCGACCAGCGAGAGAACGCCCACGACCAGACAGTTGTTGTGCAGCTCGCCCGCGAGCGCGCCCCGCACCACTTCCTCGATCGGCACCCGGGCGATCTCCAGGTCCGTCTCCTCGTGCTCGGCCTCGAAGCGCTCGCCGACCACCTCGGACAGGCCGCGGGCGAGGAAGATCCGCACCGCCTCGTCGCAGCCGCCGGGCGTGGTGTACACATCGACCAGGACCCGCCAGTCCTCGGCCTTGACGTGCGCCTCCTCGTACAGCTCCCGCTGGGCGGCGTGCAGCGGGTTCTCACCGGGCACGTCGAGCAGGCCGGCCGGGATCTCCCACAGCTTCTGCCGCACGGGGTGCCGGTACTGGCGGATGACCAGGACCCGGCCCTCGCCGTCCAGCGCGAGCACCGCCACCGAACCGGGGTGCACCTGGTAGTCACGGCGGACCACCGAGCCGTCGGGCATGACCACCTCGTCCGTCCGGACGGAGGTCTTGTTGCCCACGAAGGGGGTCTCCGTCGCGCGGATCTCCCATTCCTCGGGGGTGTCCTTGATCGTCATGCCCTGTCCTTCCACGTGCACAAAAGAAACCGGGGTGCTCACCTTTTGAAGGTATGCACCCCGGCCACCGTACAACTGGTGTGTTACTTCGAATTCTTCAGCGCGTCCTCTTGCTGCTGCCGCTGCACGGCCGCCTTCACGAGCCCGGCGAACAGCGGGTGCGGACGGGTCGGGCGGGAGCGCAGCTCGGGGTGCGCCTGGGTGGCGACCAGGTACGGGTGGACGTCCCGCGGGTACTCGACGTACTCGACGAGCTTGCCGTCCGGCGAGGTGCCGGAGAAGGTGATGCCCGCCTTCTTCTCCAGCTCGGCGCGGTAGGCGTTGTTCACCTCGTAGCGGTGGCGGTGGCGCTCCTCGACGTACTCCTTGCCGTCGTAGACCTCGCGCACGATCGAACCCTCGGCCAGCTTGGCCGGGTACATGCCCAGGCGCATCGTTCCGCCCATGTCGCCCTCGCCGGCCACGATGTCCAGCTGTTCGGCCATCGTGGAGATCACCGGGTGGGCGGTGGCGGGGTCGAACTCGGTGGAGTTGGCGTCGGCGATGTCGGCGAGGTTGCGCGCGGCCTCGATCACGATGCACTGCAGGCCCAGGCACAGGCCGAGCAGCGGAATCCGGTTCTCGCGGGCGTAGCGGATGGCGCCGACCTTGCCGAGCACACCGCGGTCGCCGAAGCCGCCGGGGATGCAGATGCCGTCGACGTCGGCGAGCTGCTCCTTGGCACCGGCCGGGGTCTTGCAGTCGTCGGAGGTGACCCACTTGATCTTCACCCGGGCCCTGTTGGCGAAGCCGCCGGCGCGCAGCGCCTCGGTCACCGACAGGTAGGCGTCCGGCAGGTCGATGTACTTGCCGACCAGGGCGAGGGTGATCTCGTGGTCGGGCTTGTGGACACGGTCGAGCAGGTCGTCCCAGGTCGTCCAGTCCACGTCACGGAAGGGCAGGTCGAGCTTGCGCACCACGTAGGCGTCCAGGCCCTCGGAGTGCACGACCTTCGGGATGTCGTAGATGGAGCGGGCGTCGGGACAGGCGACCACGGCGGCCTCGTCGACGTCGCACATCAGCGAGATCTTGCGCTTGATCGCGGTCGGCACCTCGCGGTCGCAGCGCAGGACGATGGCGTCCGGCTGGATGCCGATGTTGCGCAGGGCCGCGACCGAGTGCTGGGTGGGCTTGGTCTTCAGCTCGCCGGAGGGGCCGATGTAGGGCAGCAGCGAGATGTGCACCACGAAGACGTTGTCCCGGCCGACCTCGTGCCGCACCTGGCGGACCGTCTCCAGGAACGGCAGCGACTCGATGTCGCCGACCGTGCCGCCGACCTCGGTGATCACCACGTCCACCTCGTCGGTGGCCATGCGCCGGATGCGGTGCTTGATCTCGTTGGTGATGTGCGGGATGACCTGCACCGTGTCGCCCAGGTACTCGCCGCGCCGCTCCTTGGCGATCACCGTCGAGTAGACCTGGCCTGTGGTGACATTGGCGGTGCCGTCCAGGTCACGGTCGAGGAACCGCTCGTAGTGTCCGATGTCCAGGTCCGTCTCGGCGCCGTCGTTGGTGACGAACACCTCACCGTGCTGGAAGGGGTTCATCGTGCCCGGGTCGACATTCAGGTACGGGTCGAGCTTCTGCATCACGACGCGCAGGCCCCGGGCCTTGAGCAGCATGCCGAGGCTGGAGGCGGTGAGGCCCTTGCCGAGCGAGGAGGCGACACCCCCGGTGACGAAGATGTGCTTGGTCGTCGTGGCTGTGCTGTTACGAAAAGCAGCGGGCGGCATGGCCAAGAGGGAGCTCCCGTGGTCGCGATCTGTCGTGCGGTGCGGCTGTCCGGCCCGGGGATCCCGGGTCGTCCGGGTTGTCGCCCGGAGGTGCCGTCGCTGCGGTTCGGGGGTTTCGAGCCCACCGGTCCACGGGCTACCAGGGTATCAGCGCCGGACGGGGATGGCTTCCGGCCACGCTCCGCGCACACGTCGCCACGCGTGCGGATCCATGACCGCTCTCCCACCCGTGGCTCACCCGTTCGGCGCAGGTGCGTTGTCCGGAGCGGCACACACATCATCTACGTGCGTCGTATCCTGCTCGGACACTCGCTGCCGAGCCCGGCCGGCAACACGGCACCACCCCCGCCCGTACGCACCGGAACAACGAGAGCTCGTCAGTTCGTTGAGCAAGGGTTGTCGTTCTGCCTCACGGCTGATCGGCGGTTCGGATTCACCGCTCAACGACGCATTACAACGACCCCTTGACCGCACTAGCGACCGCCCCCATGCGGGGTGACGTGGCCGTTCGACTGGAGTTGCACGTGGCCGGGCGCATCGAAGACTACGCACTCATCGGAGACATGCAGACCGCAGCACTGGTCTGCCGGGACGGGACAGTCGACTGGCTGTGCCTGCCCCGCTTCGACTCGCATGCCATCTTCGCCGGTCTGCTGGGCACGGAAGAACACGGTTTCTGGCGCCTGGGGCCGGCCCACGCACCCGAGGCGGAGCCGCCCGTGGCCGCCCGGCGCAGCTACCGGGGCGACTCTCTGATCCTGGAGTCGGAGTGGGACACCCCGCGCGGCACGGTCCGCGTGACCGATTTCATGCCGCCGCGCGACGGCGCCCCGCAGCTGATCCGCATCGTGGAGGGCGTTACGGGCCGGGTGCCCATGCGCTCGGAGCTGCGCATGCGGTTCTCCTACGGCCGGGTGGTGCCGTGGGTGCACAAGCACGAGGGGCGCACGGTCGCGGTGGCGGGTCCGGACTCCGTGTGGTTCGACACATCGGCGGAGACCTACGGCAAGGCGTTGACGACGTACGCGGACTTCACGGTCGCTCCGGGTGACCGGATCGCGTTCACCATCTCGTGGCAGCCCTCGCACCGGGAGCCGCCGCCGCTGCCGGAGCCGGAGCAGTCGCTGGAGGCGACGGAGGACTTCTGGCGCGAGTGGGTCGCGCACTGTACGTACCACGGTCCCTACCGCGAGGCCGTGATCCGCTCCCTGATCACCCTGAAGGCGCTGACCTATGCCCCGACGGGCGGCATCGTCGCCGCCCCCACCACGTCGCTGCCGGAGGACGTCGGGGGCGTCCGCAACTGGGACTACCGCTACACATGGCTGCGCGACGCGGCGATCACCCTGTCGTCGCTGCTGCGCACCGGCTACCGCGAGGAGGCCCGCGCCTGGCGCGAGTGGCTGCTGCGGGCCGTCGCCGGTGACCCGGACAACCTGCAGATCATGTACGGCATCGCCGGCGAGCGCGAGCTCGGCGAGGCGGAGCTGGACTGGCTGCCCGGCTACGAGGGCTCGGCGCCGGTCCGGGTCGGCAACGGCGCCGCGCACCAGCTCCAGCTCGACGTGTACGGCGAGGTCACCGAGGCCCTGCACCTGGCCCACATGACCGGCCTGGCCCGCAGCGACTACGCCTCCCTGCTCCAGCTCAAGCTGATCCGCTACCTGGAGCAGCACTGGGACGAGCCGGACGAGGGCATCTGGGAGGTGCGCGGCCCGCGCCGCCACTTCGTGCACTCCAAGGTCATGGCCTGGGTGGCCGTGGACCGCACGATCAAGCTCATCGAGTCGGGCGACGTCGACGGCCCGCTGGACCGGTGGCGGCAGCTTCGTGACGACATCCACCGGGACGTGTGCGAGAAGGGCTACGACAAGGAGCGCAACACCTTCACGCAGTCCTACGGCTCCCGGGAACTGGACGCGTCCTTGCTGCTGATCCCGCAGATGGGCTTCCTCCCGCCGGACGACAAACGCGTGATCGGCACGATCGAGGCGATCCAGCGAGAGCTGTCCACCCCGGACGGGTTCATCCTGCGCTATCCGACCTCGGGCGGCGACGAAGGCGTCGACGGCCTCCCTGGCGACGAAGGCGCCTTCCTCGCCTGCTCGTTCTGGATGGCCGACGACCTGGCGATGATCGGCCGCGTCGACGAGGCGCGCAAGCTCTTCGAGAGGCTGCTGTCGCTGCGCAACGACCTGGGCCTGCTGGCCGAGGAGTGGGACCCGCGCCTGCAGCGCCAGGTGGGCAACTTCCCGCAGGCCTTCAGCCACGTGCCGCTGATCGACACGGCACTGCGCCTGACGGCGTCGGGGGCGTACGGAGGCTGAGTGCATGTGGGATCCCGTTCCCCGTGTCGGATTCGGCGCGGGGATGTCGTAGCCGTGTCGGATACGACAGGTGAGCGGGATTCATGCCTCTGACTCAAGTAGTTCCCCTCTTCGTGTACCGGACCGTCCCGGTCGTCATCACGCAGACGACCGGGGCATGCCCACGGCGTTCGGTGGCCGATCAGGCCGCCGTGGAGAACGCGAGGTGGGGTCCGGTGAGCACGACAGATCTGGCTGCGTCGGTACAGGTGAGTGTCCGGCAGGCCGACGAGTGTGTGGTGGAGGACTGGGAGTGGGCGTCCGCGCCACTCGATCTCCTTCGGCACGCACAGCCGTGGCGGACGTTCCGCTGGTACAAGGGCCAGCAGCACCACTCGGGGACGTACTGGGCGGCGACGGTACGCGACCACGTGATCTACGAGTCGCGGCTGGAGCTGGCCCGGCTGCTGTTCGCGGACTTCGCCCCGGACGTCCGGCACGTCGTCGCTCAGCCATTCCTGCTCAAGGCCGTGGTCGAGGGCAGGCTGCGGCGGCACACCCCGGACTATCTGCTGCTGACCGATGACGGGCCGGTGGTCGTGGATGTCAAGCCGCGTCATCGACTGGAACGGCCGAAGGTCGCGTTCACGTGCGCGTGGACTCGTCGTGAGCATCCCTTCACCTCTGCGCCCCCTCCTCAGCCACCTCCTGGCACAGAGCGCCCAGGAGACCTGCGCAGCCCAGATCCACACCGCCACCGGCATCCCGTTCAACACCGTCCATGAGCAGCTCAAGCGCATGGAAGCAGCCGGCTGGCTCACAAGCCGCCTCGAAACCCGTGCCGAACGGCCAAGCTCCGCACGCCGACGCACCTACTACTCACTTACCGCTGCGGCACACCAAGCCATGGCCCACGATCCCCATGCCGCACTCATGGCTGAGGAAAACCGCAGCACCACGGGACAAAACCAACGACACAGAGGTGGGACCGATACGTGAAACCCCAGGGCAGGAGGATCTCGCTATACGCCAGTTGCCCTCCGAGCTGCCTACACGACAGATGAATTCGGTTGCGGCGGGACCGGGCAGCCCGGTGAGCTACCTACATGAACGGTGCCACGGAGCAGGCGCAACGGGCGAGGTCAGGAAGAGACCGCAGGGTCACCATGCATCCGCCTCCGTGGCACAGGGCGGGGGTGCTTGCGGCCCTGATGCTGGCCGCCTTCACCCTCAACACCGCGGAAAGCCTGCCGATCGGCCTCCTGGAGCTCATCTCCGAAAGCCTCCGGGTGTCAGTGTCAGCGGTCGGTCTCCTGGTCACCGGTTACGGCGTGACAGTGGCCGTCGCGTCATTACCGCTCGCCTATGTCATGCGGGCCGTGCCCCGACGTCATGTGCTCACCGGACTACTGGCCGCGCTGGTCGTGTCCAGCCTGGTTGCAGCGCTGGCCACCTCCTACTGGGTGCTCCTCTTCGCGCGGCTGCTGACCGCGCTCGCCCAAGCGTTGTTCTGGGCCGTGATGGGGCCGGTCGCGGTGGGCCTGTTCGCGCCCGAGGTCCGTGGACGTGTGGTCGGAGCGCTGTCCGTCGCCGGTTCGCTCGCCCTCGTGCTCGGTGTTCCCGCCGGGACCTGGCTGGGCCAGCAGAGCGACTGGCAGGTGCCCATCGCCTTGCTCGCGGCTCTCGGACTTGTCTCTCTGGTGACCATCGCCGTCCTGCTGCCCACCTCCCGTCCGGAAGAGGAGAACGCCGCCTACGGAACCAGTCCCGACGTCCGCCGGTTCGGGATCGTTCTGGCGGCCGGGACCTTATCCGCTACTGGGGCCTTCGCGGGATACACCTACGTCGTCAGGTTCCTGGGCGACGTGAGCGGGTTCTCCTCAAGCACGGTCAGTGCCCTGTTCGTGGCTTTCGGGGTTGCGTGTCTGGCCGGCGTGAGCATCACCGGGGCTCTGCTGGACCGCTTTCCGCAAGCCGCACTGACCACTGCCGTTGCTACGCAGGCGGTGGGCATGCTCGGTCTGTATGCGGTCGGCACCGAGCCGGTGGCAGCGGTGGTGTTCCTGGCACTGATGGGCAGTGCACTCGGGCCGGTGTTCATGACCACCCAGAACGCGATGCTGCATTGCGCACCGGGCCGCACAGATATCGCACTCGCGGCGAACTCCGGCTCATACAACGCCGGCATCGCAGCGGGCGCCGCGCTCGGCGGACTGGTCCTGCCGCTCGCCGGCGTGCGGGGCACCTTCCTCGTCGGCGGGCTACTGACCGTCGGAGCCTGCGCCGTACTGCTTGGCGGGCGGCTGCTGCGGCTTTTCGGATCGGAGTCCGCCGGTTAGAGCCGCCGTCACTGGGCGGCCGGTGCTGCTTCCCGTCCGCTGAGGAAAACGACGCTGAGACGGGGGAGACGGGACTGCACCGCCGACACGACCGCGGAATCAAGCCGCGAAAACACAGGTCATTCCATCTCCGGAGGACACGGCTCACCGAACCCACAGTGCACTCCCAGGGCCCGACCGGCGGATCCGGCCCTGGCCCGCCGGTCGGCGCCGGCACCCGTGTCTGTCCCGGTGCCATCGGCCCAGGTAGCGTCCGCTGCATGGACAGCAGATTCGACACCGAGGGAGCCGGGATCACGGTCCAGCGCGCCCTGGAGCTGCCCGGCCTGCGCAGCGGCCTGCCCGAGGTGCTCGCCGGCGCCGACCGGCTGAACCGGACCGTGCGCTGGGTGCACGCCGGCGAGGTCCCCAACATCGCCTCCCTGCTCAAGGGCGGCGAACTGCTGCTGACCACCGGCTACGGCCTCGGCACCCGCCCCGCCGACCAGCGCGCCTTCGTCCGCACCCTCGCCGATCGCGGCATCGCCGCCCTGGTCGTGGAACTGGGCCCGCGCTTCGCCCGCCTGCCGGCGACGCTCGTCGACACGGCGCGGGGCGCCGGTCTGCCCCTGGTCCAGCTGCACCGCGAGGTGCCGTTCGTGACGGTCACCGAGGAGATCCACACGGAGATCGTCAACGGTCACTACGCACTGCTCCAGCGGGCCGAGGAGGTGCACCGGCGCTGTACCGAGGCGCTGCTCGGCGGCGGCGGGGTGCCGCAGGTGCTCGGCATCCTGGCCGACTTCGCGGACAACCCGGTCTTCCTGGAGACCCCGGACGGCCGGCTGCTGTACGCCGCCGGTTCCGGCCCCGAGGGCGCGGACCCGCTCCAGGTCTGGGAGGGCCTGCGCGGCCAGCACAAGGACGCCCCGCCGCCGTCGGGCTCGGTCCTGGTGGACGTGCCGGGCGGCGGCCCCGGGGTGGGCTCGGTGCGCGCCCGGCTGGTGCTGCTGCCCGTCCGCTCGCCCCTCGCCCCGGTGCACCGCATGGCCGCCGAGCGGGCCGCGGGCATCCTGGCCGTGGTACTGATGCAGGCCCGCCAGGAGGAGGAGCTGGCGGCGCGCGGCCGCGGGGACTTCCTCACCGACCTCGCCGAGGGCCGGATCGCCGCCGAGGACGCCCCGGCGCAGGCCCGGGTGCTCGGCTTCAAGCCGGGCGGCAGCCCGCTGCTGCCGGTGGTGATGCGGCTGGGCGACACGCTCGCGCCCGGTGGGGGCTGGGCGGTGCTGGCGCGCGCGGTCTCGGAGGAGCTGGCCTCGGTGGGTGTTCCGGTGCTGCTGGGCGTACGCCCGGTCGAGGGCCGGGTGCCGCTGCTGCTCGGCCTGCGCTCGGAGTCGGAGCGGTCGGCGGTCGCGGACCGGGTCGCGGCGGCGCTGCGGGCGGGGGTGGAGCGGGCGGGCATGCAACGGCCGGGCGGGCAGCCGCCGGTCGTCGTGGTCGGGGTGGCCGGCGGGTGGGCGGCGGCCTCGGCGGCCCTGCGGCACGCGGCCGAGACGGCGACCGCGGCCCAGGGGTTGTCCGACCGGCCGTGGCACGACGCCCGCCGCCTCGACATCGACCTGCTGGTGTGGCGACTGCGCGACCATCCGGATCTGGCGGCCTTCGTCGACCGTGCCATCGGTCCGCTGCGGGACCACGACAGCCGCTCCAAACCGCCACTGCTGCCCACCCTGGAGACGTATCTGGCGCACGCGGGCCGGAAGGCGGAAACAGCCCGGGAGCTGCACCTCAACCGGCAGACGCTCTACAACCGCCTCGCCCGTATCGGGGAGTTGCTGGGCACGGACCTCGACGATCCGCAGACGGTCCTGGCACTCAGCCTCGCCCTGCGGGCCCGCCGGCACGTGCCGTAGGCGAGCCGGTGGCCGACACCCCTAGGCCGGCGGCTGTGGCTGGGTCAACTCGTCGTAGACGCTGAGCACCTGGGCGACGGTCTCGTCCTCGGTCGGCCAGGTGGCCGCCTGCCGGGTCCCCTTCTCCCGCAGCAGTTCCCGGCGTTCGGGATCGTCGAGCAGCCGTGCGACGGCGGCGCCGAACGCTGCCGCGTTCCGGTGCGGGACCAGCTCGGCCGCGTCGCCCACGAGTTCGGGGATGCCGCCGGTCCGCGCGGCGACGAGCGGCACACCCGCGTGCAGGGCTTCCTGCGCGAGGACGGAGCGGGCCTCGGGAGTGTCCGGCAGCAGCGCCAGATCGGCGGCCGCGAGCAGCTCCCCGACGTCGTCGCGCCGTCCGATGAGCCGGACGGGCAGTTCCTCGTCCTCGATGCGCCGCTGCAGGACGGTGCGCAGCGGACCCTCCCCCGCGATCACCAGCAGGGGTACGGGGTCGCGGTGGCACCAGGCGCGGGCGGCGTCCAGCAGCAGCTCGTGGCCCCGGTGCCGGTCGAGGACACCGACGGCGATGAGCAACGGCCGCCCGGTGGCACCGAGTTCGGCCCGCACCTTGGAGCACGGCCGCTCGGGGTCCTCGTAGCCCGTACGCGGTCCGGGCACCGCGATCGCGGCGAGCCGTGCGTCCCGTGCGCCCCTGCGGCGGGCGCGGTCCACGAGCTCCGAGGTGGTGCCCAGGACGACGGTGGCGGCCTTGACCACCCGTCGCTCCAGTACGCGCAGGAGATGGGCGCGGGCGCCTTCGGCGTGCGCGTGGTTGTGCCAGGTGACCACCAGTGGGGTGTGCCGCCCGCCGAGCGCGAGCGCCGCCCGGAAGGAGGCGTGCAGCCCGTGGGCGTGCACCAGGTCGGCGTTCGCGCAGGCCGCCCGCAGCGCGGCCACGGACACCGGGTCGCTGCTGCGTGGCACCGGCACGTGCTCGGCACCGGCGCCGGTGAAGTCGTAGGCGTGGTCGGCCTCGGCGGGGGCGCACACCAGGACCCGTACGCCCCTTGCGACCAGCCCGGCGGACAGCGACCGCACATGCGCGCTGCTGCCGGCGTTCCCTCCGCCCAGCACCTGCACCGTACGCAGCGGCGAGTGACCGTGTGATGCGGGACTGCTCACGGGGCTCACGCGGCCGGGCTCCTGATTCGGCGTCGGACAGTCACGGGGAGACGTACAGAAGGTATCCAGCAAGGGGCCGGGGCACGCGCTGCCTTGGCGGGCCGAGGTTCCGGCCCCAAGGATGCCAGCACGTACGCGTGTTCCGGGAACGCCGGCGTGCGACCGGCGCACGGGCACAGGGCGTGGATGCCCTGTATGCCACCCACACGGGTGAAGGGAGGTTCGGGAAGCGCCCGAGCCCCTCACCGCGAACGGGCCGCCTCACTCACCCTGTCACCGTACACGCCCGCGGCGACCGCGGCGGCGGCGTGCGCGATCAGGACCACGGCCGCGCGTGCGCCCCGTGCCGTTCCCCGGTCGCCCTCGCCGCCGGTGCCAACCGTGCCGCGACGGCCGTGGTGCGTGCCACCGGCCGCCCGGCACCGCCCGCTACCCGTCCGCCCGGGCCGTGGCCAGCAACTCCTCCGCGTGGGCGCGGGCCGTCTCCGAGTCCTCCTGGCCGGCCAGCATGCGCGACAGCTCCCGGATGCGGTCCTCGCCCTCCAGCACCTTCACGCCGGAGCGGGTGACCGACCCGTCGTTGGTCTTCTCGACCAGCAGCTGCCGGTCGGCGAAGGCGGCCACCTGGGGCAGGTGGGTCACCACGACGACCTGCGCGGTCCTCGCCAGGCGGGCCAGCCGCCGCCCGATCTCCACGGCCGCCTTGCCGCCGACACCGGCGTCGACCTCGTCGAAGAGGTACGTCGGCACCGGGTCCGTCCCCGCGAACACGACCTCGACGGCGAGCATCACGCGCGAGAGCTCACCGCCCGACGCGCCCTTGGCGATCGGCCGCGGTGGCGCTCCCGGGTGGGGGGCGAGCAGCAGCTCGACCTCGTCGGCGCCGGACGGCCCGTAGGCGACGGTACGACCGCCGACCTCGACGCCCTCGGGATCCTCGGTCTGCCGGAGGGCGAAGGACACGCGCGCGTGCGGCATGGCGAGCGAGGTCAGCTCGGCGGTCACCGCGGCGGCGAACCGCTCCGCGGCCTCGGCACGGGCGTCGGTCAAGGCCTGCGCGAGTCCGCCCAGTTCGGCCCGCAGCGCGTCGCGCTCCGCGGTCAGCTCGCCGATCCGCTCGTCGTCGCCGTCCAGCTCGGTCAGCCGCGCGGCACCCCGCTCCGCCCAGGCGAGTACGGCGCCCACGTCCTGTCCGTACTTCCGGGTCAGGGCGGTCAGCGCGGCCCGCCGCTCCTCCACCGCTGCCAGCCGCAGCGGATCGGCGTCCAGGTCGTCGGCGTACCCGGCGAGTTCGCCGGCCACGTCGCCCAGCAGGATCCCGATCTCGCCGATCCGGTCGGCGAGCGCGGCCAGCGCCGGGTCGTGCGACCGCACGGCCTCCAGGGCCCGCTGGGCGCCCGCGACGAGGGTCGCGGCCTCGATGCCCTCGGGGTCCTCCGGATTGCCCGCGAGGGCGGCGTGAGCGGCCGTGGCGGCGGACGACAGCGCCTCCGCGTGGCCGAGGCGCTCCGCCTCCTCGGCCAGTTCCACGTCCTCACCGGCCCGTGGCTCCACCCCGGCGATCTCGTCGAGCCCGTAGCGCAGCATGTCGGCCTCCTGGGCCCGCTCACGCGCGCGCGTGGTGATCTCCTCCAGTTCCGTGGAGACCGCCCGGAGCCGTCGGTACGCCTCGGTGTACTTGGCCAGCGGTACGGCCACGCCGTCGCCGGCGTACCGGTCGAGCGCCTGCCGCTGCCGGGACAGCTTCAGCAGCCCCTGCTGGTCGGTCTGCCCGTGCACCGCCACCAGGTCGTCCGCGAGCTCCGCCAGCAGACCCACGGGCACACCGCGGCCGCCCAGGTGCGCCCGTGAGCGCCCTTCGGCGGAAACGGTACGGCTGATCAGCAGCGCCCCGTCGTCGAGCTCGGCGCCGGCTTCCTCGGCCCGTACGACGGCGGCCGCGCCCTCGGGCACGGTGATCCGCCCCTCCACGACCGCCTTGTCGGCCCCGATCCGGACGAGCGCCGGGTCGGCGCGCCCGCCCAGCAACAGCCCCAGGCTGGTGACCACCATGGTCTTGCCCGCACCCGTCTCACCCGTGACGGCGGTGAAGCCGGGCGACAGCTCGACGACCGCGTCGTCGATCACTCCGAGCGACTGTATCCGCATCTCCTCCAACACGGACACGACCTTACGAGGTCCGGGGCGAGGAGTGCACACAGGGCGCCGATGTCACCCACGGGAGTGGCAGCGCGCCCCATGGACGCGGGTAGCCGCGCGAGCGGCCACGGACGTCCCGCGGCCGCCGACGCACCGGGAGCATCCCCGCCGGCCAGGCCCTAGTGAGGCGCCCCCCGCCAGCCGGACACCGGCAACGCGAACTTCGCGACCAGCCGATCCGTGAACGAGGCGTGGTGCAACCGGGCCAGCCGCACCGGCACAGCGCCCCGGCGCACTTCCACCCGCGCCCCGGGCGGCAACTCGACCGTCCGCCGTCCGTCGCACCACAGCACCCCCGGCGGCACATGAGGCAGCACCTCGACCGCGAGCACCGAATCCGGCGAGGTGACCAACGGCTTCGCGAACAGCGCGTGCGCGCTGATCGGCACCATCAGCAGTGCCTCGACCTCCGGCCAGACCACGGGGCCGCCCGCGGAGAAGGCGTACGCGGTCGAACCGGTCGGCGTGGCGCACACGATCCCGTCGCACCCGAACCCCGTCACCGGCCGCCCGTCGATCTCCAGGACGACCTCCAGCATCCGCTCGGCGGACACCTTCTGCACAGCGGCCTCGTTCAGCGCCCAGTCGGTGTGCACGATGTCCCCGTTGCGGTGCACGACCACGTCGACGGTCATGCGCTCCTCGACCTCGTACGCCCGGGACACCACCCGGTCGACGACCCTGTCGAGGTCGTCCCGCTCGGCCTCGGCGAGGAAGCCGACCCGCCCGAGATTCACGCCGAGCATCGGCACCCCGGAGGCACGGGCGAACTCGGCGCCGCGCAGCAGGGTGCCGTCACCGCCGAGCACGATCAGCAGTTCGCACCCGTCGAGGCACTGCGGGGTGGCCTCCTTGACCAGCTCCACCTCGTCCGGCAGCGGCAGGTCGCGCGCCTCCGCCTCCAGGACGCGCACCCCGATCCCGGAGTGCAGCAGTCCCTTGACCACGAGCTCGGCACTGCGGACGGCGGCCGGCCGCCCGGTGTGTGCCAGCAGGAAAACGGTTCGGGTTTGGGTCTGTGTCAACGCGGCCCCTCCGCCACTGCACGGTCAACATCGGCCGGGTCCGGAGCGGGTGCCCCGGCACGCAGCCACAGAAAGTACTCGACGTTCCCGGACGGCCCGGGCAGCGGGCTGGCGGTGACACCCTTCACCCCGAGCCCCAGCTCCCACGCCTTCTCGGCCACGCCCCGCACGGCCTCCGCCCGCAGTTGCGGACTCCGCACGACACCCCCGCTGCCGAGCCGTTCCTTCCCCACCTCGAACTGCGGCTTCACCATCATCACGAGGTCGGCGTCCGGCTGCACGCACCGCACCAGGGCGGGCAGCACCAGGCCGAGCGGGATGAAGGACAGATCCCCCACGACTAGATCCACAGGCTCCCCATCGATCGCATCGAGCGTCAACTCGCGTACGTTCGTACGGTCCTTGACGGTGACGCGTTCATCGCTCTGCAGAGACCAGGCGAGTTGTCCGTACCCGACGTCCACGGCGACGACATGTGCCGCGCCCGCCCGCAGCAGGACGTCGGTGAAGCCGCCGGTGGACGCGCCGGCGTCCAGCGCCCGCCGGCCCTCGACGACGAGCCCCTGCGGAAGGAAGGCCTGCAGGGCGCCCGCGAGCTTGTGGCCGCCCCGGGAGACGTAGTCGGGGTCGGTGTCGTCGGCCGCGACCACGATGGCGGCCGCGGTCTCCACCTGCGTGGCGGGCTTGGTCGCGACGGTCTTGCCGACGGTGACCCGCCCTGCGGCGATCAGCTGGCCGGCGTGCTCGCGCGAGCGCGCGAGCTTCCGGCGGACCAGCTCCGCGTCGAGACGGCGGCGTGCGACTCCTGCCACGTTCGGTTCAGCTCCTGTGTCGGTACGTCGGTCCGGGGGCCGGAGGTCCCGGGCGCGCGTCCAGCGCGGTCAGCGCGTCGCGCAGCCCCCCGTGTACATCCTCGTACACCTCGACGTGTCCGTCCGTGGCGAGGTGGTCGGCATCACCGAGCCGCTCCAGGGCGGCGTCGACGTCGGGGTCGCCGGTGGCGGTGCGGGGCACGTCCAGCGGCGCTGGGGCGGAGGGGTCGTACCCCTGGTCGTACTCCTGGTCGGACCCGGGGCCGGAACCCGGGCCGGACCCTGCGTCGTACGTCCGGTCACGCTCGGACTCGACCTCGTGTCCGGTCGCGCGTTCGGATCCGACCGGAGCGCTGACCTCCGGAACCGCCGCGTCCTCCCGGATCTCCGCCTCGGGCACAGAGTCGTTCATGCCCAGACGCTACCTCGAAGCACTGCGGTACCGTCGACCGCGATGGCCACGATTGACGAGTGCCGTACGGCACTGGAGAAGCTCGCCGAGAACATGGCGACCGCCGAGGGGAACGTACGCGAGGCGGCGGCCCTGGACCGCTCGGTGAGCTGCCACATCAAGGACCTGGACGTCACCTTCGTCGGCCGTCTCGAGAACGGCCGGATCGTGGTGCGGGACACCGTGCAGGGCCCGCCGCCGGAAAGGGCCCAGATCAGACTCGCCATGACCGGCGACGACCTGGTGGCGCTGGTCGGCGGGGACCTGAACTTCGCCAAGGCCTGGGGATCGGGCCGGGTGAGGCTGGAGGCCGGCCTGTTCGACCTGTTCCGGCTCAGGAAGCTTCTGTAGCGCCCACCCGACGAGCCCCGCCGCGTGCCTTCCGCGCCGCCGGCACCACCAGCGGGGTCCCCGTCTCCGGATCGTCGACGACCTGGCAGCGCAGCCCGAAGACCTCCTCCACCAGTTCGGCGGTCACGATGTCGCCGGGCGCACCCTCGGCGACGACCCGGCCGCCGCGCAGGGCGATGAGGTGGGTGGCGTACCGGGCCGCGTGGTTGAGGTCGTGCAGGACGGCGACCAGCGTGCGCCCCTGTTCCTCGTGCAGCTCGGCGCACAGGTCCAGGACGTCGATCTGGTGCTGGATGTCCAGATAGGTCGTCGGCTCGTCGAGCAGCAGCAGCGGGGTCTGCTGGGCGAGCGCCATCGCGATCCACACCCGCTGCCGCTGACCGCCCGACAGTTCGTCGACATAGCGGTCGGCGAGTTGGGCGACCCCGGTCCGCTCCATCGACTCCCGCACCAGCCGCTCGTCCTCGGCCGACCACTGCCGCCAGATCCTCTGGTGCGGATGGCGGCCGCGGCCCACCAGGTCGCCCACGGTGATGCCGTCGGGGGCGATCGACGACTGCGGCAGCAGGCCCAGCGTCCGCGCGACCCGCTTGGCCGGCATCGACTGGATGACCTGCCCGTCGAGCAGCACCCGGCCCTCGCTGGGCCTGAGCATCCGCGACAGCGCCCGCAACAGCGTGGACTTGCCGCACGCGTTGGGGCCGACGATCACCGTGAAGGAGTTGTCGGGGATCTGCACCGACAGCTGCTCGGCGATGACGCGCCGGTCGTAGGCGAGGGTGACGTTGTCGGCGGACAGACGGTTCACGGTGCTCCTTGTGCGGTCGGGCTCGGGGCGGGCGCTCATATCCGGCCCGCCCTGCGTTCGGTGACCAGCAGCCACAACAGGTAGACCCCGCCGAGCACGCCGGTGACCACGCCGACGGGCAACTGGTCGGCACCGAAGGCCCGCTGTGCGGCCCAGTCCGCGGTGACCAGCAGGGCGGCACCCATGCACAGGGAGGGCACGAGGTTCGGGCCGGGCGAGCGGGTCAGGCGGCGGGCGAGCTGGGGTGCGGTCAGGGCGACGAAGGCGACGGGGCCGGCCGCGGCAGTGGCCGCCGCGGTGAGCAGAACGGCGCAGGCCATCAGCAGCAGCCGTACGCGTTCGACGCGCACCCCCAGGGCGTACGCCACGTCGTCGCCCATCTCCGTCATCCGCAGGCCCGGGGCGAATGCGAGGACGAGCGGCACGAGCACGGCGCACAGCACCAGCAGCGGCCAGACCTGCTCCCAGTCCCGGCCGTTGAGGGACCCGGTCATCCACACCACCGCTCGGGCCGCGTCCACGAAGTCGGCCTTGGTGATGAGGTAGCCGTCGACCGCGGTGACGACCGCCGACACGCCGATGCCGACGAGGACCAGCCGGTACCCGTGCACGCCCTGCTTCCAGGCGAGCAGATGAATGGCGAGACCGGTCACCAGGCCGCCCACGAGCGCTCCGAGGGTGACGGCGGTGGCGTCGCCCGAGAACAGGACGATCACCACCAGCGCGCCGGCCGTGGCGCCCTGCGAGAGGCCGAGCACGTCCGGACTGCCGAGCGGGTTGCGGGAGATGGACTGGAACAGTGCCCCGCCGAGCCCGAGACAGGCACCGACCAGCAGTCCGACGAGAACACGCGGCAGCCGCAGTTCGCGGACGATGAACTCCTGTCCCCGGTCGCCGTGCCCGGCCAGGGTCTTCAGCACGTCGGCCGGCGGGATCGGGAAGTCGCCGGTGCCGATCAGCAGGACGCCCGCGGCCAGCGCGGCGAGCACCAGCAGCGCGACGACGGTCAGCGCACGGCCGTCGAGGCGGAAGGAAAGGCCGCCCGGGGTCCGCACGGCGCGCACGGCACGGCGGGACCCGGTTCCGGAGGCGTCGGCGGTGACGGACGCGGCAGGGGTCGTCTTCACAGCTGGGCCGTCCTGCGCCGTCGTACGAGCAGGATGAACACCGGGCCTCCGATGATCGCGGTGACGACACCGACCTGGAGCTCGGCCGGGCGGGCGACGATCCGCCCGAGCACGTCGGCGCCGAGCAGCAGCACGGGCGACAGGACGGTGGCGTAGGGCAGGATCCAGCGCAGGTCGGGTCCGGTGAAGGAGCGGACGACGTGCGGGACCATCAGCCCGACGAAGACGATCGGCCCGCAGGCCGCGGTCGCGGCACCGCACAGCACGGTCGCTGCGAGCATGGACAGCGCCCGGGTGCGGTTCAGGTCGGCTCCCAGGGCACGGGCGGTGTCGTCGCCCATCGCGAGGGCGTTCAGGGGCCGCGCGAGCAGCAGCGCGAGGACGGTGCCGCCCGCGAGGAACGGCAGCACCTGGACGATGATCGCGTCGGTGGCCGAGGCCAGCGAGCCGACCGTCCAGAAACGCATCTTGCCGAGGGCCGCACCGTCCATGATCATCACCGCTTGGAGGTAGCCGTAGAGCGCGGCGCTGATCGCGGTGCCGGCGAGCGCGAGCCGGACGGGAGTGGCGCCCCTGCTGCCGCCGAGGAACCACACCAGTGCACCCACGGCGGACGCGCCGAGGAAGGCGAACCAGACGTATCCGCTCAGGCTCGTGACGCCGAAGTACGTGATGGCGGTGACGACGGCGGCCGAGGCGCCCGCGTTGATGCCGAGCAGCCCCGGGTCGGCCAGGGGATTGCGGGTCAGCGCCTGCAGAACCGCCCCGGCCAGGCCGAGCGCGGCCCCGGCGAGCAGGCCGAGCAGCGTGCGGGACAGCCGTTCGCCCACCACCACGTCGCCGTAGGTGCCCGAGTTCAGGAACAGGCCGTGCCAGACCTGGGCCAGGGACAGCTCCTTCGCGCCGATCGCGATGCTCGCCAGGGCGACGAGCAGCAGGATCGCGGCGGCGGCGGCGAGCCCAACGGCTCGTACCGCCCGGCGGGTTGGGGGCGCCACGGCGATCGCCGGGCGCTCTTCGGGAGGAGAGTCGACCAACACGAAGTTAGGTTAGCCTACCCTCGCTAATTCATCGACGCCGCGTCCCGCCCGCCCCTGCCAGGCAGCACCGCACAGCCTCAGAGGTCCCCGGCCCCCGGCCCCCGGTCCTTCGGTTCACAGACCCAGTCGCGCCAGCGCCTTCCCCCCGTCCAGCTCACAGCAACCCTCGCCGGCCGCCGTCCACGCCGCGGCGCACAGCGCGCGCAACCCGTCCAGCGCCTCGCCGTCGCCACTCAGCTCCAGCCGCTCGGCCCCGGCCGTGGCCGTCCACCCGCCGCAGCGAAAACCGTCCCCCTTTTCGGTGACTTCCACGTCCGGCTGCCCGGTGAGCAGCCCGCGCAGATCGGCGTCCACATACGTCGGCCGGTGCTGCGGCGGCGCAGCGAGCAGCTGCGCGCCGTCGGTGACGCCGGTCAGGACGAGCAGCGAGTCGACACCGCCGTTGAACGCGCCCTCGATGTCCGTGTCCAGCCGGTCACCGACCACCAGCGGCCGCTTCGCACCGGTGCGCAGGATCGTCTCGCGGTGCATGGGAGGCAGCGGCTTGCCCGCCACCTGCGGCTCCGCGCCCGTGGCGATCCGCACCACCTCCACGGCCGCACCGTTGCCCGGCGCGATACCCCGGGCGCTCGGGATCGTCAGATCGGTGTTGGAGGCGAACCACGGCACCCCGCGGGCGATCGCGTAGCACGCCTCCGCGAAACGGCCCCAGGGCAGCTCGGGACCGCCGTACCCCTGCACCACCGCCACCGGATCGTCCTCGGCGGACTCCACCGGCTCCAGGCCCCGCTCACGCAGCGCCACGCGCAGCCCCTCGCCGCCGACGACGAGCACCCGCGCCCCGGACGGCACCTGCTCCGCGATCAGTCGCGCCACCGCCTGCGCGGAGGTGATGACGTCGGACGAATCCGCCGGTATCCCCAGCTCGGTGAGATGGGCGGCCACGGCGTCCGGGGTGCGCAGGGCGTTGTTGGTGACGTAGGCCAAATGCATGCCGTCCGCGCGCGCCGCGCCGAGCGACTCGACCGCGTGCGCGATCGCGTTGCCGCCCGCGTAGACCACGCCGTCCAGGTCCAGCAGGGCCGTGTCGTA
Source organism: Streptomyces sp. NPDC046197 (assembly GCF_040646295.1). Classification (NCBI taxonomy): domain Bacteria; kingdom Bacillati; phylum Actinomycetota; class Actinomycetes; order Kitasatosporales; family Streptomycetaceae; genus Streptomyces; species Streptomyces sp. NPDC046197. Next base: position 65,782 of record NZ_JBEYZY010000037.1, read on the forward strand.
CGCCCCGCTCAGGGGCTGCCCACTGCCCTCCGGCCTCGTCCTTGCGCCCTGGCTCATTGCTCATCGCTCCTTGGGGTACCGGCTTTCCCCCGATCATGCCGTATGCCTCTGACACACGTACGATGCCGGGATGAACACTGCAGGTCACTCGCCAGCAACGACGCGTCGAGGCCTCGATCTCACCCCGTTCCGAGGCCTACGCTACGACCCCGACCGGGTCGGCAGCCTTGCCGCCGTGACATCCCCGCCGTATGACGTCGTCGTACGCCCCGACGGCCTGCATCACCTCCAGTCCGCCGACCCCTACAACATCGTCCGCCTCATCCTTCCGCAGGCCGGCACACCCAGCGCGCGGAACAAACAGGCGGCGGACACCCTGCACCGCTGGCTTTCCGAGGGCGTGCTGGCCGCCGACCCCCAACCGGCCCTGTACGTCTACGAACAGAGCAACGGCGACGGCATGTTGCAGCGCGGTCTGATCGGCGCCCTGCGGGTGTCGGATCCGGCGGAGGGTGTGGTTCTGCCGCACGAGGACGTGATGCCGCACGTCGTCGAGGACCGAGCCGACCTGATGCGCGCCACCAGTGCGAACCTGGAGCCGCTGCTGCTGACGTACCGCGGCACCGGCGCGACGGCCGACACGACCGTGGCCATCGAACGCACCGCCGAACGGCCTCCCCTGCTGTCGACGACCACCGAGGACGGCTTCAGCCACCGCCTGTGGGCCATCACCGATCCCACCGATGTGGCACGGATCCAGGAGGACCTGGCCCGGCACCAGGCCCTCATCGCCGACGGCCACCACCGCTGGGCGACCTATCGACGTCTACGCGCGGAGCATCCCTCACCAGGCCCCTGGGACTACGGCCTGGTCCTGCTCGTCGACACGGCCCGCTACCCGCTCCGGGTGCGTGCCATCCACCGCCTGCTGCACGGTCTGCCGGTCGCCGACGCGCTGTCCGCCCTGGACGGCCTGTTCCGCGTCCAGCGTCTGGACGTGCCGCTGCCCGCCGCGCAGGAGGCCCTCGCGGACGCGGCGTGCGCCGGCAACGCCTTCCTGCTCGCCGGGGACGGTACCTTCCACCTCGTCGACCGTCCGGACCCCGACCTGCTGACCCGGACGATCCCCGCCGACCGCCCCACCGCCTGGCGCACCCTCGACGCCACGGTCCTGCACGCCACGCTGCTCGACCACGTGTGGCACATCCCCGAGGACTCCCCGGACCACATCGCCTACATCCACGACACGGCCGCGACGGTGGAGAAGGCGGAACGCGACGGCAGTACGGCCGTCCTGATGCACGCGGTACGCGAGGAAGTCGTCCGCGACCTCGCCCGCCAGGGAGTCACGATGCCCCGCAAGTCCACGTCGTTCGGCCCGAAGCCGGCATCGGGGCTGGTGCTGCGGGCGCTGCGCGTCTAGACGCTGCACGACTGGACGCTGCACCTCTGGGCACGCGCCGCCGATCAGGTATCACGAAACCACCTCGGCACGGCCGCGGGTACGAGAAAGGGCAGGCCCCGGTGGGAGCCTGCCCTCTGTCACCGACCGACGTCAGTCGTCCGCGTCCTCGTCGTTCCCGCCGTCGTCGCCGTGGCTGCCGTGGCTGTTGTCGCGCTCAACGGCCCCAGCGGCCTCCGCGTGGGGCGGCCGGGAGTCGGCGTCGTCCACGCCACTCCCGTCGAGGGCGTCGGTGAACTCCACACCGTCGAGCTCGGCCAGCCGGTCCGAGGCGTCGGTGCTGCCGTCGCGGTCGGCCTCCACCGCCTTGGCGAACCACTCGCGCGCCTCGTCCTCCCGGCCGACCGCGAGCAGCGCGTCCGCGTAGGCGTACCGCAGCCGCGCGGTCCAGGGCTGTACGGAGTTGGAGGCCAGCTCCGGGCTCTGCAGCGTCACGATGGCGGCGTCGAGCTGCCCCATGTCTCGCCGGGCGCCGGCCGCGACCAGCCGCATCTCGACCTGTCCGGCCTTGTCGAGCTTGTGCACCTCGGGCGCGCCGGCCATGTCCAGCGCCTTCTCGGGCCGTCCCAGACCGCGCTCGCAGTCCGCCATCACGGGCCACAGGTCCACGGTGCCGGTCATCCGCCGGGCGGCCCGGAACTCCGCGAGAGCCTCGCTGTACTTCTGGCTCGCGTAGGCGGCGAACCCGGCCGCCTCCCGTACGGCGGCGACACGGGACGCCAGTCGCAGGGCGACCCTGGAGTAGCCGTAGGCCCCCTCGGGGTCCTCGTCGATGAGCCGGGCGACCATCACCAGGTTCTTGGCGACGTCTTCGGCGAGCGTCTTGGGCAGGCTCTGCAGTTCCTGCCGTACGTCCTTGTCGATCTCCTCGCCGGTGACGTCCTGGGGGATCGGCAGCCGCTTGATCGGCTCGCGGTCCCGGTCGCGCTCCTCACGGAACCGGCCACCACCACGCCGGTCGTCACGCCGGTCCTCACGGCCGCGGAAGCCGCCGGGGCGTCCGCCACGGTCGTCGCGACGCGGGCCACGGCCACCGCGGAAGCCCCCGCGCTCGCCACGGCTGTCGTCGCGGCGGTAGGCCGGACGGTCGTCATCGCGACGGTGGGCCGGACGGTCGTCGTCCCTGCGGTACGCCGGACGGTCGTCGTCCCTGCGGTACGCCGGACGGTCGTCATCGCGACGGTAACCGCCGCGGTCACCGCGGTATTCACCGCGACCGCCGTCACGGCGGTCATCGCGGCGGTCATCGCGGCGGTCATCGCGACGGTCATCGCGACGGTCATCACGACGGACGTCCCTGCGGTCGTCTCGGCGGAAGGGCGGCCGGTCGCCGCGCCGGTCGTCACGGCGTCCGTAACCGCCGCGGTCGTCACGGCTGTCGTCCCGGCGGAAGCCACTGCGCTCGGGGCGGTCGGACCGGTCGTCGCGACGCCCATACCCACGGTCGTCATCACGGCGGAAGCCCCGGCGGTCGTCGCGACGCTCGCCCCGCTCGTCGCGTCGGTCGTCCCTGCGGTCGTCGCGACGGTGGGAGGGACGGTCAGCGTCGGAGCGGAAGCCACGGTCGCGTTCGTCGCGGCGACCGTAGCCGCCAGGGTCGCCGCCCCTGCGATCGTCACGGCGGTCGTCACGGCGGTCGTCACGGCGGAAGCCTCCACGCTCGCCGCGGTCACCACGATCACCACGGTCACCGCGCTGGTCTCCCCGGCGGTCGTCACGACGGCCATACCCACCGCGATCGTCATCGCGACGGCCGTAACCACCACGGTCATCATCGCGACGGCCATACCCACCGCGATCGTCATCGCGTCGACCGTAACCACCACGGTCATCATCGCGACGGCCATACCCACCGCGATCGTCATCGCGACGGCCGTAACCACCACGGTCATCATCGCGACGGCCATAC
>NZ_JBEYZY010000037.1:69251-69626 GCF_040646295.1 Streptomyces sp. NPDC046197
CCCACCGCGATCGTCATCGCGACGGCCGTAACCACCACGGTCGTTGCCGCGGCGCGGACCGCCGCGGTATCCCCCGCGGTCACCGCGGTCACCGCGGTCACCACTGTCCCGGCGGCGCTGTTCGCGCTCCGGGCGCTCGTCGGGAGAGTTGGTGGACATCGGTGACTCCTGTCTTCGGTATCGCAAGTATCTCGCGCAGCCCGAGTACCCGGCGCGCTCCTGAAAAACGAAAGGACCCCTGGTCCCAGCTGAACGCTGGTGACCAGGGGTCCTTCCAAAGATTGTTCGGCGGTGTCCTACTCTCCCACAGGGTCCCCCCTGCAGTACCATCGGCGCTGTGAGGCTTAGCTTCCGGGTTCGGAATGTAACCGGGCG
>NZ_JBEYZY010000038.1:0-66362 GCF_040646295.1 Streptomyces sp. NPDC046197
TGGAATAGGGAACACGGAAGCCTGCCGGATCATCGGCATCAACCGCCGCACCGGCAAGCGTCGGCTCTACGGCCGGCAGGCATCCGCGAGGTACATCACCGCGCCTTCACCATCACCACGGACATCCCGGTCTACGTCTGCGCCCCGGCCAGCCCCTGGCAGCGCGGCTCGAACGAGAACACCAACGGCCTGCTGCGGCAGTACTTCCCAAAGGGCACCGACCCATCCCGCCACACCCGCGAGGACCTGAACGCCGCCGCCACCGAACTCAACAGCCGCCCACGCAAAACGCTCGACTGGGAGACCCCAGCCGAGCGTCTGTCCAAACTGCTCGCCGCTTGATCAACTCACCGCAGTGTTGCTACGCCTCCCGGAATTCGCCCACGCCGGTGGGGCCTCACTGCTCGGTTCGGCTCACACCTGTCCGTACGTCAGGCGGACAGGGGGAGCGCCGAGCGTTGCGGAAACCGGCCCGTACGGGCCGGCCAGGGGCGCAGATGCGGCGGCGGGGCGGGTGCGGCAGGTGAAGCCGAGTTGGGTCATGGCCCTGAGGATTTCGCCGGTGCTGAAATCACGCCGGTCCTGGCGTGTGACGACCTCGCCGACCTGCTTAGCGGGGTAGTGGCGTCGTCCGATGATGACAAACTCACCGGTGACCGGCTCGGGTCTGACCCCCTTCATCGATTCCACCACGCCGCTCTTGGTCAGGTCGAACGGGAAGCGAGCGATGACACAGCGCATGATGCCTCCAGGGAGACGAGAAGACGGGGCCGGGTGGGGTGAGGGCGGTTCAGCGGGAAAGGGCGAGGGCGCTCAGAGCGTTGCCGTGTTCGTCGGCCACGGGCGCGGCCCCGAGCCAGCGGCAGCGCATCGCACGTTCGGCTTCGGCCCTCGTGGCCAGCGGCGACGCGAATGGCCCGATGACGTCGGCGATGTCACGCAGGCGGATCCGGTCCGTGTATCCGGAACCGTCACGAACGGCCGTGAGCCCGGCCCGGGTGACCAGGCCGGTGCACATACCGTCCTCGTCGCAGACGACCATCTGACCTGTACGGGCGGCGGCCATCACGGACAGTGCCACCTCCACGGTCATGTCCTCCCAGACCTGCGGTCCGGCCGCGTCCGCGGGATCGGCCGCCGTCTGCACGGCGTTGGTACGTGTTGAGCGGAACTGCGTCTGGTCCAGCGTCAAAGGGTGCCTCCTGCGAAGTTGGGCGGGCTTCCTGACACGAAGGTTCTATGCCGCCGCACCGGCGGTGGACTGCCGTACGAGCGCGCGGCGGGCCGCCGAGACGGGGCGGCGTCGGCCGCGTGAGGTGGCGCCGCGCTTCTTGGGGCGTTCGACCACCGGTGCGGTGATGACGACCGGGATGCCGGAGGGTGCCTGAGCGCCGGTGATGCGGTGCAGGGCCTCTTCGCCGGCGCGGACCTGGGTGGTCTGCGGGACGATGCCGGCCGCTGCCATGAGGCGGGTCATGCCGCGGCGCTGGTTGGGGGTGACCAGGGTGACGACGCTGCCGGACTCTCCTGCGCGGGCGGTACGGCCGCCGCGGTGGAGGTAGTCCTTGTGGTCGGTCGGCGGGTCGACGTTGACGACGAGGTCGAGGTTGTCGACGTGGATGCCGCGCGCCGCGACGTTGGTCGCTACCAGCACGTTGACGTGTCCGGTCTTGAACTGTGCCAGCGTGCGGGTGCGCTGTGGCTGGGACTTCCCGCCGTGCAGGGCGGCGGCCCGTACCCCGCTGTTCAGGAGGTGCTCGGTGAGGCCGTCGACGGCGTGCTTGGTGTCGAGGAACATGATCACGCGGCCGTCGCGTGCGGCGATCTGGGTGGTGGCCGTGTGCTTGTCGGCGCCGTGAACGTGGAGCACGTGGTGCTCCATCGTCGTGACCGCGCCGGCCGAGGGGTCGACGGAGTGCACGACGGGGTCGCTGAGGTAGCGGCGCACGAGCAGGTCGACGTTGCGGTCGAGAGTGGCGGAGAACAGCATGCGCTGCCCTTCGGGGCGGACCTGGTCGAGGAGGGCGGTGACCTGCGGCATGAAGCCCATGTCGGCCATCTGGTCGGCCTCGTCGAGGACGGTGATGGAAACCTGGTTCAGTTGGCAGTCGCCACGGTCGATGAGGTCTTTGAGGCGTCCCGGCGTGGCGACGACGACCTCGGCGCCGGCGCGCAGCGCGCTCGCCTGTCGGCCGATCGGCATTCCGCCCACCACTGTGGCCAGCCGCAGCCTCACGGAGCGGGCGTACGGGGCGAGCGCGTCGGTGACCTGCTGCGCCAGTTCACGCGTGGGTACGAGGATCAGCCCCAGCGGCTGCCTGGCCTCGGCGCGCTGCCCGGCCGTACGGGCCAGCAGCGCCAGCCCGAAAGCGAGGGTCTTGCCGGAGCCGGTACGGCCACGGCCCAGTACGTCCCGGCCGGCGAGGGAATTCGGCAGGGTCGCCGCCTGGATCGGGAAGGGCATGGTCACGCCTTGCGAGCCGAGCGCAGCCAGCAGCGCCCCGGGCATGTCGAGATCGGCGAAGCCCTCTGCGGCGGGAAGCGCGGGAGTGATCGTCCTGGGCAGCGCGAACTCCCCCTGGACCGCGGCGGGCCCGCGGCCGTAACCACCGGAACGGCCCGGCCCGCCGGAGCGGCTCCTGGCCGACGAGCCGAATCGGCTGCCGCCCCTACCGGAGTCGGTACTGCCGTTACGGGTGCGGGCGAAGCGGTCGTTCGTGCGTGTGCGGTTCATGCGGAACCTTCCTCGATACGGCACATATCAAGGAATTCCCGCAGCAATGAGCAGCAGAGAGAATTGCAAGAATGGACCGGTGGAATGCGAGAGCGAATCTGACCGACGGAAAATCCGTGCGGGCACAGGCGCTGGAATGAGTGGCGCGAAGCGGACGCAGTGTCCGGGCGTGCGCTGCTACGAAGCCCATGAAGGGATGCGTGCACCCCTGAAGGATGCTCCGTATGCGGTGAGCCTACGGGTTTCCTGCTTGTCGTCCGCAGGCGAGACCACTGCGGGAAAATGCGAGCAGCTGGGGCCCGCACCCCGAAGGACGCGGGCCCCAGCTACAACTACGCGACAGTCGGCGTCAGGCGAGAACGATGTTCTCGGCCGTCGGGCCCTTCTGGCCCTGAGCGATGTCGAAGGTCACCTTCTGGCCCTCCAGCAGCTCGCGGAAGCCCTGGGCGGCGATGTTCGAGTAGTGGGCGAACACATCAGCGCCGCCACCGTCCTGCTCGATGAAGCCGAAGCCCTTTTCCGCGTTGAACCACTTCACGGTGCCAGCAGCCATGTCATTTCTCCTTTGGGGCAGTGCATCGGGATCCGCACTGCGCGGACCCCGTGTCGCCGCGATGATCAGCCCGTCCGGAAAAAGACCGGATAACAAAAGCGCTTCCAACGGCACAGGCGCCGCCCGGAGGACACTTGGAGTTTTGGGAACCACAACTGCAACTGAGATCGACAGTAGCACGCCGCAGCGGCCTGTGTACGGTGAAGAATCCCACTCCACTTAATGCGGTAGAGAATCTGCCTGCCTGTTCCGTTGAAATCTCAGCTCGCGGGCACAGATATTGACCCAGCCGGAGCGCAACGTTTCGGGAAGCATTGGGGGCGCGCCCAGCGTAAGGACTGCTCCCCCAAGGGATGGTGCGGGCGGGCGTGGAGATCAGGGTGGCGCCGGCAAGCGTCACGGCCCGTCTCCGGCGCACGCACGGGAGCGGCCATATCGAAGACCATCAAGGACCAGACCGTCGATCAGCTCGGTGGAAACAGCAGCATCCTGGTGTGGCAACGCCGTGAGCACGAGGAAACGGCGGCTGACGGATCAGTACCTGACCCTCGACGACCTTCACCAGCGGGAACGCGTTCTGAAGCAAGCGGTGCAGCTGGTCTTCAGCCATGCCTTCGTGAACGAGACGGTGCTGTGGCCCGCCGTACGAGCCTCAGGCCCGGACGGCGAGGAACTGACGACAGCCGCATTCGTTTTTCACATCGGTACAGGGGCACGCAAGGCGCGCCACACCGGCCGCGCCCCCTCGGACAAGGCAGTGCTCTCATCCCGGAATTCCAGTTCGGCGGCGCCACCGACCCGAACCAACCACATCTGGGCCATTCCCCCAGGCGAGTCCGCCGGCTACGCCCCGCCCGCAACGCGCGCACGGCATGCGTACGTCGCGGGCCACTGCACGGGACGCGCGAGTGGACAGCGCGAGTGCCGGTGAAGCGGTTAGATCGCGGGACTCACGACTCAGCCGCCGCTCTTGCGCCTGAACGACCGCTGGCTCGCAGCCGGGCCGTGCGCCGAACGCACCTTCGACGCATCGGACTTGGCGGCAGTATCAGCGGCGTCCGCCTGCGCACCGCGCTTGCGGGCCAGGGCTTCGCGGAACTTGCGCTTGAGGTCGTAGTTGCCGTCGCTGTCCGGCTCCAGAGGGGACGTCTCGGGGGCAGCCGGCTCCGAACCTTCTGTAGATGCGGGCTCTGCGGTCATGGTGACCTCCTGGGTTCGGGGGTGGGCAAGCACAGCTTGTCATGCTGGGCGCAGTGCGAGGCGCCGGCAACGTCATCCTGCTCCGTTGCGGCGGGTATCCCTCTCGCGGCCAAAGGCGTTGACTTCGTAGGTGAGGCGCACATGACGGCTTCGGGCGGGGCCGAGGGTTGTCGATCCCGTGGCCGGGCTGCCAGGGCAACGGCTCTCAGCCGTTGCGACGCACGAGGGCGGCCCTGCGGGCCTCGGCGAGCTTGCGGGCCTCGCCGGCCTTTCGGGACTTGCCGCCGGCGCCGCGGGAGGCGCCCTTGCTGGTGCCGAGGCCGCGGAAGGGAGCGTTGGTGTTCTTGGGTCGGGGGACGGCGGGCCCGCCGTCGAGCGGGATCCCGGATGGAGTCTTGGCGCCGGTGATCCGGCTCAGCTCCGCCTCGCCCGAGCGCACCTTGGTGACGGTCGGCTCGATGCCGGCCCCGGCCATCATGCGGCTCGTCTCGCGGCGCTGGCCCGCCAGCACGAGCGTGACCACGCTGCCGGACTCACCGGCGCGGGCGGTGCGGCCCGCCCGGTGCACATAGTCCTTGGCGTCGGTGGGCGGGTCGACGTTGACCACGAGATCGAGGTCGTCGACGTGCAGGCCACGGGCCGCGACATTGGTCGCCACCAGAACGGTGATCTGGCTGTTCCTGAACTGCGCCAGGGTCCGTGTGCGCTGTGGCTGGGACTTGCCGCTGTGCAGGGCCCCGGCGTGCACCCCGCTGGCCCGCAGATGCCGGGTGAGCTGGTCGACGGCGTGCTTGGTGTCGAGGAACAGCAGTACGCGGCCGTCGCGGGCGGCGATTTCCGTGATGACGGCGTAGCGGTCAGGGCCGTGGACGACCAGAACGTGGTGCTCCATCGTCGTGACCGTGCCCGCGGCCGGGTCGACCGAGTGGACGACGGGGTCGTGGAGGTAGCGGCGGACCAGTTGATCGACGTCGCGATCGAGAGTGGCCGAGAAAAGCATCCGCTGACCGTCGGGGTGCACCTGCTCGAGCACGTCGGCAACCTGCGGCAGGAATCCCAAGTCGCACATCTGGTCGGCCTCGTCCAGCACAGTGACTCTCACCCGTCCCAGGCGACAGGCGTTGCGCTCGATCAGGTCGTGCAGGCGTCCGGGGGTGGCGACGACCACCTCAGCTCCCTGGCGCAGCGCGGCGACCTGCCGACCGATCGACGTTCCACCGACGACCGTGGCGATCCGCAGCCGCAGTGCCTCGGCGTACGGCGCCAGCGCCTGGGTGACCTGTTGGGCCAGCTCCCGGGTGGGCACCAGGATCAGAGCAAGGGGCTGCTTCGGTTCCGCGCGGCGCCCAGCCGTCCGTGCGAGCAGCGGCAGGCCGAAAGCGAGCGTCTTGCCTGATCCGGTGCGCCCGCGTCCCAGGATGTCGCACCCCTCCAGGGCATCGGGCAGTGTGGCGGCCTGTATCGGAAAGGGCTCGCGCACCCCGAGTTCGCTCAGTGTCCGCAGCACCTCCGTCGGCAGTTCCAGACCGGCGAAGGTGACGGCCGGGAGCAGCGCCGGGGTCGTTGCCTCGGGCTGGGCGGGACTGCCGTGAGCGATGCCGGAGTCATTGGGATGCTTCATAAACAGCCTTCCGCAAGGGAACTTACCGAGGAAGGCCCGGCAGGTTTGAACAGCCCACGCACAAGCCGAACGGAACAGACAGAATCGCCCACCGCGACGACCACGCAAACGCGTGAGACTAACACACGGCATAACCTCGCGCCGCTGATACCGATCGCCCCTGTGTACGGGTGCTGGCAGCGGATCGGCCTGGAACAACCGTTCCCCTTGAAGAACGGCCCCACCCCACGGGCGAGCTGTCGAGCCGCGCCTCGAGCCTTACGAGCGGGGCGCCGGGCGGGGCACCAGGCCCCTGCTGCGGGTGCAGGTCAGCAAGCCGGACGCCGTCCGGCCCGATGCTGACCATTTGCTGACCCGGACGTGGCGATCAACGCTTCGACCTGCGGAAGTTCCAAAACGCTAGATCTTGGACTTATGCATGGTGCGCGGCATTCAGCACTCCTAGATGTTGCTGGCCATGAGGTTGGTGGAGCCGCTCGTAGGTGTTGACCTTCGAGTTGGTTGAAGCTCAACGATGGCGAGGTGCCCACTTCTGAGCTGATGCCGATCGGGGTCTTTGCCCAGCGCAGTGGTCTGACCTCCAGCACGTTGCGGTTCTACGCCGACTCCGGGCTGCTGCCCCCTGCCGACGTCGACCCGATCTCGGGCTACCGCTACTACAGCGCTGACCAGGTGGCGCGGGCGACCGTGCTGCGCCAGTTCCGTGAGATTGCCATGCCCCGCGCTGGTGTCAAGGCGGTACTGGGTTCCGGGGCTGCCGAGGTATCCCGGCTTCTCGATGAGCATGTGTCGAAGGTCGTGGGAGACGCGGCGGCCGCACAGCAGAAGGCTGCTGTCATCAAGTCCGCGCTCGGGAACGTGCCGGGTCTTCCGATCACGGCGCTGAAGGGTCCCGTGCTGGCGGATGCGGTCGAGCAGGTCCTGACCGCGACCGCACGCGAGCCCGGCATGCCGGTGCTTGCTGGCCTGCGTATCGAGGCGAGTCATGAGGCGGACACCCTGACCGCGACTGACCGATACCGGCTCTCCACCCGAACCCTGGTGCCGACCGAACCACCGAGGCAGACATGGGCCGGCACGGTCAACGGCGATGAGATGCCGGCCGCGGTCGCCGATATCCGCCGCAGCGGGCTGGTGCGACTGCCGCACGGGATCTGGCTCCGCGTGGCCGACCGGGAGGACCGGCATTGCCGTTTGCTGCCCGAGGAGTTCCCCGACTATCGGCTGATGCTCGCGTCACTGGGCGAGGTCACCACCCGTGTGACGGTCTAGGAACTGCTTCTGCGAGCCCTGGAAGAACACCCCGGCGAGCGCATCGCGCTGCACGTTGCCGCCCAGGGAGTGACGTCGTGTCAGCAGATGACGAGCACCCCGACATCCCGCTCCCGGCTACCGCGACGGGGCAGACCCTCCAGATCTGCTTCGAGCTGACCACGCTCTATCCCGCCGTGAGCACCCCGATCCGGCCCCGACGTGATGCTCGACCTGAGGGGAAACGACCAGCCCGTCACGATCCGCTCTGCCGACCGCGGCGATCTCACCACCCTGGCCATGCCCGTCAAGCCCGGCCGCTCCGCCTGAGAAAGACGACGAGGAACACCCATGACCATCGCACCCGCCAGCCCCGACCCGACCATGGAAGCCATAAGCCAAGCCGGCACCGAAGGCCGAGCCGGTGACCTCGCTTCTGCCCGCCAGAAGCTTCTGACCCTGTGGTCCGCGGTCGGTGTCACGGGCGACCCGCTTCACCGCTGCTCTCTCGCTCACCGCCTGGCAGATCTCTATGAAGATCCCGCCCAGGCCCTGGCCTGGGACGTCCGGGGCCTTGGGTGGCAGACCGCTGGCGCAGGCGATCACGGCGCCAGGGCAGAGGAGACCACACACACGGAGCGCGCGGCGTCCAGCGGCTCATGCAAGCCGGCCACCACGCAGCGAAGCCGGTGCCTCGCCAACCGGCACACCGCGTCATTCCGAAGGAATGCGAAACTCGAATTCGGGACGGTCCCACAGGACGGCGGGCGGGTTCGCGAGCGCGGTCCCGATCCGCACTGCACCGACGCGGTGGTAGAAGTCCTCCGCGGGAAGGTGCGACACGACCATGACACGGTCGAGCCCGGCGGCACGGGCCTCGGATTGCATGTGCGCGACGAGCAGCCGTCCAATACCCCGTCCTTGCGCTTCGTCGGCGACGAACAGCAGGTCGAGCTCCGGTGGAGCGAGGACGAGCGAGTAGAACCCGAGGACCCGGCCGCCATGCTCGTCGGCGCCGACGGCCACAAAGGCGCGGTGGGCCTCGATGTAATCAGGCCCGACCCGGTAGCCCGCGACTGCGGCTGCGTACTTACCCGCGTAGGCGCCTGAACCACGCACGAGCCGCGTGAGCCGTTTGGCATCCCGCGCGACGGCCCTCCGTATCGTGATCGGCTGGCCGATCGGGGAAGTGCGTGAACTCATCGGGAGAGTATTTCGCACCGGGGTGTGCCGTCGTGCGGCGGGTCGGTTGCTCGGGCAGGATTCCTGCACCGCTCCCGGGGACCGCCTGCCCGGGCCCCGGTCGACCAAGTCACTGCCGCCGCATCGGCCGCATGCCGACAGCAACTGCGACGCCCGAACCGCTGCGGAAGAGCCGGAGAACGGGGTGGTCAACCGCTGCTTCCCCCGGGCCTGCCGCAGCGAGGGTCAGCCTGTGCAGGACGACTTCAGGCTGGCCTCGTGAGCCACATCAGGAGACACTGGGCTTTGCGTCAGCAAACGTAAGTGTCCTGGTTGATCGCACCAAGTCCCTGGGGCGTGTGTTGCGCATCGGCCGTATGACGCGTGCCGTCGCTGTGCCTTGCTTCGGGTGGCGCCCAAGAGGACAACCGAGTGCAACGGCCCCCCGCGCCGGCGTTGCAACCCACCTGTTCGGAAACCCCGCCAGGCCGCACCCGCGGGGCTTCTCGTCGCACGCCGCTCTCACACGCCTATCACCGATTGCGTCGACTCCCCCGGCTCAGAATGCCCTGACCTGGCATTACGCGCTCACCTTGGACTGGCCTGGACGCCCACAGACGGTCTCTACAACCTGTGCCATGTTGTCCCGAGCGACGGTCCCAAGATCAGGACCGCGGCGTCTTCTGGCCCGTCAAAGCGGTATTGCAGGGTGTTCGACGGTGTCTCACTCACGCCCCAGACCCTCTCACGTCTCACGAAATCTCACACGGCCGGGGGAACCCGGCGGCTCGTGACCTCGCGGCGCGGCACGCCCCTGCACTGCCGAGACCCTCATGGGTCCACGTACGAGTTCTTCGGTGTGCACGCCTGACCGTGGGGGCCGGTTCGCCACCGTGGGAACTCCAGCCCCGTTGACCTACCGCCAATCGGGCCTGCCGAAGCCGAGTAGAACGGCTGGTCCTGGGAACGATCAGGGCTTACGAACGGGCATCTCCGCTCGCCTACGCGCAAGGATCGCCGATGCTTCCTGAGGTCCGCCCCTACGTATCCACCGCACTCGCAGACCAGTTGGAACACCAACTGGACCTGGCTCCGCATCTCGAGGCGGGCCAGCTCGATGTGGAGGGCGTCGCCGGCGTCGCAGTGGTCGCAGCCGCCCACTCCGATGGCTACGCGGCCACCGGCCATCTCCTCGGGCTGCTGGCCGCGCTGCCTGCCCCCACCGCGGCAGGAGAGCGCTTCTGGTCGGACCTGTGGAGGTCTTCGGGCACCGCGTACCTGCTGCCCGTCAACATCAAGGATCCGGTGCTGCGTTCGCTGGCAGGAGAGGGAACCGCCCTGGCCCGGCAGATCCTCTCGGCCGTCGACGAGATGACCCCGCCCCAGCGCTGCGCGGCCGGCGAGGTGATCGGTCAGGCCCTCGTCGAGTCCGACCATCTGCCCGACCTCAAGACACAGGTCATCGGAGAACTGTGGCTCCGAGATCTCGAGCTCACCGCCTGGCGCGTCCTGCACGCAGACCGCAGGTCGGACGATCCGGCTGGACGGAAAGCCTTCCTCGACGCCTGGACGAGCGTCTGAACGTCGGCTCCTCCAAGCTGCACGGTAGCCGCGCCAGACATGCGGATCCCGTGCCCGACGACGCTTGCAGCGACTGAGGTCAGGAAGTTCCAAGCCGAAGTCGCAGCGGCCCCGGGCCCCCACAGATCAGGGGCCGCGCAGCCATTGCTGCGCGGCCCCTGATCCTGCACCGACCCGGCACGAGAGCACGCGCCTTCGTCCAGGTGGGCGGCAGCCACCGGACGCGGCGTGCGCGATCCCTCGAGCAGGTCTGCGAGGTCAGGCCAAGTTGATGTTCTCGGCCTGCGGACCCTTCTGGCCCTGGGTGACGTCGAACGTCACGGCCTGGCCCTCCTGGAGCTCACGAAAGCCGGTGGAGTTGATCGCGGAGTAGTGCGCGAAGACATCCGGGCCGCCGCCGTCCTGGGCGATGAAGCCGAAGCCCTTCTCCGCGTTGAACCACTTCACTGTTCCCGTTGCCATGTCTTATGCCTTCCAGTCGATGAACGCCTCCCACTCCCTGTGACAGACGGAGGTGATCGCCCTGGTCCCTGCGGCACAGCACAGCAAAACGCCCACACCAGAGGCGTGAGCAAGAGGGAATTCCGAACCACGACAGCTGACCCAGACGTTACACGCCCACACACCGCGTCACCACAGGAAATGATCACACCGCATACCGAGATCGTGCGTGCGGTGCCCGCCGGCGCTGACGGGCACGCTCATCTCATGCTGCTGCCGTCGGTTTCGCTGATTCGGCGGCGCGGCGATATTCGGCGTTGATGCGCTGGGCTTCCTCGAGCTGGTCTTCGAGGATGACGATCCGGCAGGCGGCCTCGATGGGGGTGCCCCGATCGACTAGTAGATTGTCGCGGCTTAATTTTGCTGTGTGGTTGGGTAGAGGTGGCGCAGTTTCACGCGTGCGTCGTCGGTGGTGAAGTGCCAGTCGACCTGGCGCTGGTTGCTGTTGGTGTGCTGCTGCCAGGCGGCCAAGTTCGGCGTTGAGCACGGCGAGGTCGTCGATGCGGCGGTCCAGGCACTGGCGGGTGAGCGCGGAGAGCTCGATCTCGGCGATGTTGAGCCAGGACCCGTGTTTGGGGGTGTGGTGGATCTCCAAGCGCTGAGCCGGCGCGAAGGCCTTCCCCGGGTCGAACGCCTCGTAGAGCGAGGCGGTGGAGTGGGTGTTGAGGTTGTCCATCACCAGCACGATCGTGGCGGCATCGGGATAGTCCACGGTCAGCAGGTGCTCGGCCTGGTACGCCCAGTCGGCCCTGGCCCGGCGGGGCCGGGCGTCCACGCGCCGCCATCCGCGCAGCGGCTCGACCCAGCAGAAGATCGAGCAGGTCCCCGAGCGGACGTACTCGTTGTCCTCGCGCCGGTCACGGCCCGGCCGCGCGGGAAGCGGATCGCGGACGTGGCCGAGCAGCTGGTACGGCTTCTCGTCCATGCACACCACCGGACGCGCCGGATCGAAGGGCCGGCGGTAGACCGCCAGGACGTCCTCCATCGCCGCGGCGAAGGCCGCATTCGCAGCAGGCGGGATGGTCCAGCACTTCTTCACGTGAGGACGCAATTCCGTTTTTTTAACACCCGGCCGATCGTGGAGTGGTCCAGATCCGGGATGTCCTCGACCAGCGCGACGTGCTTCTCCAGCAGGCGCAGCGACCACCGGGCATGTCCCTTGGGCGGCGTCGAGCAGGCCAGTGCGATCAGCCTCGCCTCGACCTCGCCGGTCACCGGGGAGGGCACCGGCGCGCGTGCGCGTTCCTTCCGGCCGACCGTGGCCCACACATCGCCGCCGGTCTCCGCGTACCGCTTCGAGATCAGGCGGACCTACTCGCACGAAATCCCGACCCGGTCCGCGATCACCGCCCGCGGATCGACCTCGCCGACCGAGGTGTCCAACGCGAGCAGCACCCGCGCCCGCCTGATCATCGACGCGCTGCGGACCCCCGTCGTCGTCACACGCACCAACGCCCGACGATCTTCGGCACTTAACGCAACCGGATACTTCTTCTGTGAGGACACGGCACCCCTGCCCGGCCGAACGGAAGCGACAAGGGGAGCTTGCCAGACCCCAACTCCACCAACCAGAACAACACTTAGCCGCGACAATCTACTAGTTCCCGGGCGCGGGCGGCGATGCGCAGTTGGTACCGGGAGTAGCGGCGGTGGCCGCCTTCGGAGCGCAGAGGGGTGATGAGGCGGGCTTCGCCGATGGCGCGGAGGAAGCCCTGTGTGGTGCCGAGCATCTCGGCGGCCCGGCCCATGGTGTAGGCGGGGTAAGTGTCGTCGTCGAGACGGCTGAACGTGTCGTCTGCTGTCATTGCACCTCTCTGTGGAACGCGTGGAGGGGCCCTGGCGCCTTACTGGCACCAGGGCCCCGAAGGAACTACTACACCATCTGCCGGCCCTGACACTGCACCGGCCCTCTGTTTCCGCAGACCCGACCGAGAAGCTGTCGGGGGCGCGGGGATCGCGGTTGCCTGACCGGAGACCACCTCACTATCGATGTCCTGCGGTACCCGGGGCCAAGACTTCTGCCCGGGCGATCCTGATGGCGCTCGGCTCCTCCGTTCTTCCCTCTTGAGTAACTACTCACTTACGCGTACTGCCACTGCGGTACTGCTCCTGGCGGCCCCTGATCACTGCGGGCCACCCGGTCCGGTCGTCAGTCCCGTCGCCGTCCTGCAACCGCTCTGGCTTCGAAACTCCACCACCGCACCGCCCTGCGAACTGCAACTGCGGTACTGCCGGCCGGCAGTTCATCTCTGCCGGACCTCACTCGATCTCGGCTACGAGAGAAACCATAACCACACCACCACCGAATGTCTACTCTGGCTGACATAGAT
The DNA here is from genome assembly GCF_040646295.1 of Streptomyces sp. NPDC046197. Taxonomy (NCBI): domain Bacteria; kingdom Bacillati; phylum Actinomycetota; class Actinomycetes; order Kitasatosporales; family Streptomycetaceae; genus Streptomyces; species Streptomyces sp. NPDC046197. Next base: position 12,954 of record NZ_JBEYZY010000038.1, read on the forward strand.
TTCCTGAGCGCTCGAAGACGAGGTAATCCGCCTCGACCGGTCCATGGCTGGTTCAAGCAGCTCCGAGGCTCAGTCCGGCGCAGGGATTCCCCCGCCGCGCAGGCACGTCGGGCTGAGTGTGACGTCACCGACTGCGCCGCGGCCACTGTCGGCGGGCGAGCGCGATGAACCCGTCCGAGGCCGTCCAGCTGACCAGCGCGCCCGCGGACACCTCGGTCACCCGCAGCCCCGGAATCCCGGTGTCCGCGTCGCCCAGCACCTCAAAGCCGGCCTGGACCGGCAAGAGCTCACCCGGGACAGGAGTTCAGCCGGGACGCACGACACGCCGGTCGCCTGCCCACGAGGAGCACGATCACGCCACCGGCCTGCACAGACGCCTGTTCGGACGGTGGAACGACGCGGTGGACCCCGGACGACGGCAACCGGCGGACGGGCCACGGGGGCCCGGCCGGACACACCTGGACGGCTCCCGTCCTGCGAACAGGACGGGAGCCGTCCAGGTGTGTCCGGAGACGTTGTGCCTTCAGCGGGTCGCGTGACGGTGCGAATGCCGGTTGCCGGTGACGAGGCGGTAGAGGGCGAGCAGGATGACGGAGCCGGCGATCGCGGCGATCCAGGTGGAGAGATCGAAGAACCCGTCGATGGAGTCGACACCGAAGATGACCTTGCCGAGCCAGCCGCCGAGCAGACCGCCGACGATGCCGATGAGCATGGTGACGATGATGCCGCCCGGGTCCTTGCCCGGCATCAAAGCCTTGGCGATGGCGCCGGCGAGCAGGCCGATGATGATCCACGCGATGATGCCCATGGCGCCTTTCCACTTCGTCATATAAAGGCTGTGTCAGCTCATCGTCTGCACCGATCACGCCCGAACAAACATCTTCCCCGAACCCGGCCGTGCCAGCTCCTGACACCATCTCCCGCCGTCGGCGCGGCCGCGACGTCAGGCGGCGAACGGCCCCGTAATGATCTTTCGGTCGGACACGCGGGCACCAGCTTTTGGGATCGGGCGTCGCCCACCTCCACTGGCAACCAAACCTGGCCGAATAGGGCCGCACCGGCACCGAGTCGAGCAACCACCGTGGACCGGAGCGGCATCGGCCCGTTCCCGGATCGCTCGCCATGCAGTCGACATGCTGTTTCCTCCGCGTCCCATGTCCGCCGACGCACCGGCCGCACGATCGCCCACGAACGCCGCCCGACGAAGGCGGGACGTGCTCGCACCGATCTGGAATCCCGCCCTGATGGGCAAAATATGTGAGGTTGCACAGACTCGGGGAAGAAGGTGCGGCAACCGACAGGAGGTTGCTGTGGAGGGTGGAGATCTGGAACTGGGCGAGTTGCTGGCCGCTGCGGAAGCGGCCCCGCCCGGTGAATCCGTCGACGTGGTGGCACACGACCTGCAGAAGCGGTTCGGTGCCGAGGCCGTGTCCTTCCTGTTCGTCGACCTCATCGGCCAGCGGCTGGTACGCCTCGCCGCGACCGGTGACAAGGCCGCCGACCCTGGCGAGCCGATCGACCTGCAGGGCAGCGTCTATGACAGCGTTCTGCAAAGCCAGCGCCAGAATGTGGAACCGGACGGCCAAGGCGGACGACGCGTCATCACGCCCGTCACCAACCGCGGCGACTGCATCGGCGTCCTGGAGGTGAGCCTGCAGTCCGCAGACGACACCGTGCTGCGCCAGGTCCGCCACGCGGCCCACGCGCTGGCCTACATCATCGTCACGGACCGCCGCTTCACCGATCTGTACCACCAGGGCCGGCGCACTACCGAGACCAGCCTGGCGGCGGAGATCCAGCACCAGTTGCTTCCCTCGGCCTCCTGCTGCGAGGCGGACCAGTTCACTCTGGCCGCCGGACTGGTCCCGGCCGACGACATCGGTGGCGACACCTACGACTACACGCTGGACCGCGACACTCTGCACCTGTCGATCACCGATGCCATGGGTCACGACACGAACTCTGCTCTGTTGGCCAGCTTGCTGGTCGGCGCGCTGCGGCGGGCACGTCGCAGCGGCTGTGACGCCCTCAAGCAGGCCCGCCACGCCCACGAGGCCCTGCTGAGCCACAGCCGCGGCCTGGCCACCGGACAGCTGCTGTGCGTCGACCTCGCAACGGGCCTGTGCGAACTGGTCAACGCCGGCCACCCCCGGCCCCTGCTGCTGCGTGACAACGCCGTCGAAGAGGTGAAACTCGCCGTCAACCTGCCCTTCGGTGTGGCGGCACCCACCACCTACCGCCTACAGAAACTACTCCTGAGACACGGGGACCGCCTGGTCCTGCTCACCGACGGAATGCAGGAACGCGGTGCCGCGGCCGTCGACCTGGCCTCGGTCATTCACGACACCCGCGCGCTGCACCCGCGAGAAGCCGTCCGGACCCTGACCGCCGCGGTGCTCGACGCCTGCCACGGCAACCTCAAGGACGACGCCACGGTCCTGATACTGGACTGGCACAGCAATCGCAGCCGTCCGGCCGGACCGAGCCCCGACCCCGCAGCCATGATGGCCTACTCCTGAGTCCCTACGGGGAGCGGGCCTGCTCGACGGTGGGGTGGCAGGGGATGAGCACGGCGATACACAGTCACCTTTGAGCGTCACTCACGTGCCGGTGAGCGGTGGGGAAGACGTTGATCGGTAACGCTCTCGGGGGTGGTTGATACGTGGCCCGGCCGTGATGCGGTGTCGCGCGAGTCCGCCGTCGTGGACCTCGCAGACGATCCAGTCGCTCTCGGCCCAGATCCGCAGCGTGCCCGAACCGGCGCCGTGGACGACGCTGTTGGTGGTCAGCTCCGCACCGCGCTCAGGAGTCGAGGCCGAGTTCGGCCCAGACCGTTTTGCCGGGCTGAGCCGGGGTGACGCCCCAGCGTCGGGCGAGTCGGTCGAGGAGCTGGATGCCAAAACCTCCGGGCTCGGTGTTCGCAGTGGCGCGTTTGCGGGGCCAACGGTCGCTGGAATCGCTGACGGCTATGTGCAGCCACCACCCGTTCCAGGTGAGCTGGACCAGGGGCGGGCCGGAGCCGTGGCGGATGGCATTGGTGATCAGCTCCGAGACGAGCAGTTCGGCGGTCTCGATCATCCGGTGCTGGCGCAGCGGGTCGCCGAAACCGTCCACGCAGTCGCGGACCCAGTGCCGGGCGGCGGTGATGCTCGCCGTGACTGCGGGGAAGCGCGTCTCGCACGATGGGATGGTCGATTCGCCGTTCACGAGGTTCCTCCAGCGCGGGTGCTCTGGGCCGCCGCCGACCGGTGCTCTGCGCACCCGGTGGGAGCCATCTGTCGGGTTACCCATGCCTGCCCGGTGAACCATCTGTGTCTGCCGGGTGACCGGCAGATCCCGCGAAAGTCATCCGCCGGGAATTCGACAGTGCCCGCGCGTGCTGGGTGAGTGCGCTGCAGCCCCCTCGACGCCTTCGGCACCGGGATGGACGACGACACCGCCGTCCTGGCCGTTCCCGCACCCCGCCCCGACGGCGAAGCACAGCTGTGAGCGACATGCCCGCCGACACGAGGCGCACTCCCTCTGGGCATCACCGTGCTCGTGACCGTCTGGCACCGCATCGAAACCGTCGGCTGTTCCTGACCGAAAAGCAGCCAGGAAACCAGCGATGCCCATGGCTCTGCTGTCTGTCCATGGTCGGCGGGGTCCGATCCCTCGGCGCAGCCTGCCGACAGCACGGCAGGCTGCGCCGTGTAAACGGGTTGTCTCCTCGTGTCAGATCCGCGATTCCGTGAGCACGGTGGCTGAGGCAGCGTACGGCGTCGGTGCAGCACAGTGCGTTGACGCCTTCTGGGACCGCGGTGCCCTGTTCGCCGAGAGCCAGGTCCGACCCGGCACACACGCAGTGAAGGCCCGGTGGATACCAGGCCTTCACGTTTGAGTAGCGGGGACAGGATTTGAACCTGCGACCTCTGGGTTATGAGCCCAGCGAGCTACCGAACTGCTCCACCCCGCGTCGGTACGGTGAACTGTACGGCACCGATCGGAATCGGCCCAATCGACTTTCGCCTGCGCTCGGAGGGGCCCGATTACTCATGATCGACCGACATGGCCACTACTGACCCGGTTTGAACCTGGATGGTAAGTTCGAGTGCCGCTGGAGTACGGGCGCACCTGGAGAAGTCTCCACGAACTGGTCGGCGGTGCTGGTCCAGGCGGGGCAGGTGTAACGTGCATGCGCCCTTCCGTGAAGAGCCCCCGCTGTCACAGACGAGCAGGCTCACCGTGCCGGCCGAGGCGGCCGGTGGATGGAACACCGGCAGGTCATCAATGGGATCTTCGTCTGCATGCGGACCGGTATCCCTTGGAGACTCGCCGGGGAGGCTCGTAAATGGGCAGACCTGTTACGACCAGCACCGGCATTCGTCCGCGGCCGGCGCTTGGGAACGTCGGTGTCAGTCAGCTCCCGGACGCGCTGGACGGGGGGCTGTATGCCGCGTGCTCCCGCTGTGCCGCCACTCGCAAGGACCTGCTGGCGCACGTATTGCAGTAGATTCACGCTCGCACAGCAGTACGCCCTGCACGACGCTGCCGCAGGGAGCGAGCGGTGGCAGCCGGGATGGCCGTGATGGTGAACGCCGGCGAGGCTGCGGTAGCCGACCGCATCCCTAGATGATCAATTCCAAGGGGTCTGTTGCCAGTGGTCGTAGGCGGTCAGTGAGCGAAGGACGGGCTGGCCGGTGTGGTCGTTGTGCCAGATCGCAGTGGTCAGCGCGAGGATGCGCTGCATCACGCGGGCGATGACGCCGCCCGGTGTGCGGCCTCGGTGCTGTTCGAGGTTGAGCTGGCCCTTGACGGTCTCGTTGACCGATTCGATCACCTGCCGCAACGGCTTGAACAGCGAGGCGCCGGGCCGTTCGGGCTCGCCCTTGCGGGCTGGCCGGAGCAGCGGATGTCCTTCTCGGCCACCTGGTGCTCGAAGTCGCGGCCGAAGTAGTCCTGTCGCCGATCAGCGTCTGTCCGGACCGGGCGGCGGTCAGCCCAGGTTCGGCGGCGAGCAGGTCCAGCAGGGTCTCGCGTTCGTCGGCCTTGGCCCTGTCTGCGTGATCTGCAGCAGCCGTGCGGGCTGGGGCTGCAGCCCGGTGACGGCGAGGAGGGCGCCCTCGGCCTGCAGACGTCGGCGCAGGTGCAGCAGGAGGTTCAGCCCGCTGGAGTCCATGAAGGACACGCCCGACAGGTCCAGGTGCAGCGGCTTGCCGCCCACCGGGACGCCGGACGCGGCCTGTGCCAGTCCTGGGCATGTCTGCAGGTCCATCTCGCCGCACACGGTGATCACAGTGCGGTCGGTGTGCTGTTGTGTCACTACGGTGAAATCGCGCACTGGTTCGCCCCTCGCATTCCGGGGTCGAGCCCATCACGCCCTCTGGCTGTGGAAGGCATCAAGCACGCGGCATGGGGCCGCGACGGTCCAGAGACCGGGCGGCTGGTTGCGATTCCCCGTGTGGGTACTCGCAGAAGTCTGAACGCACGTCCTTTTTGTCTACGACAGCATCGGCGACGTCAACCGGGCGGACTCGGCAACGGCTCCTTCACATCACCGTGAGACCAGGCACGTGGCTGGACCTACGGTGACCGCCGCGCAGTTCATCAGAGCCGGCAGGACGGCCGGACGCTGAGCAGTTCGGTCCTCAGCACGGGCGTGCCGTCGACAGGCGCCGGGTCCTGCGTAGTTGGCTCGATTCCGCCAGCAGCGATCTTGTCGAGCGTCTTCAGGCCGGCGGCACCGACCGTGCCGAACACCGTGTAGTTCGGTCGCAGCGCGGAGTCGCCGTAGACGACGAAGAACTGCGAACCGTTCGTGTTCGGTCCGGCGTTGGCCATCGCCAGCAGACCGCGCCCGTAAAGGCGACGGGTGCCGGTCGGATCGCTCGGTGCCGGCGGCAGGTCCACCGGCAGCTCGTCCTTGTACTCGTACCCCGGCCCACCCTCGCCAGTGCCGGTCGGGTCGCCACACTGCAGGACCTTCAGCGTCGGATACGCCGTCAGCCGATGGCACACCGTACGGTCGTAGAACCGATGCCGCGCCAGGTGCACGAAGCTCTGGACCGTGCACGGCGCCTTCGCCCGGTCCAGACGCAGCGGGAGCGGGCCCTGGCTGGTCCGGACAGCCATATCGACCGTGCCGTGACTGGGGGTGTGCCGCGGGTCGGGCGGCAGGGGAACCCGCCGCGCCGCCTGCTCGTCCGGGGTCTGGGTGTACTGGCAAGGACCGTGCGTGGTTCGCGGCGGGGCATCGGAAGCGGAGGCGGTGGTGCTGCCCCCGGACACGATCAACGCTGCTGCCGCCAAGGCGGTCATGAGAGCTCGGTTCATCCCGTGCACCCTCCAAAAGATCGTCAGATTTCGGAGCGGTCGCATCCTAAAGCGCGGCCCGGCGGCCGAGAACCCGCCCACAAGCCAGATCCGCTCCCAGCCTTCGGCCTGCGGCCACAGGCCACTACGTTGGTGTGCGGCACAGCGTCGGCTGGCCGATCAGGGCGTCCGCCCGGTGTACGACAGATGCTCCCCGAACCCGGTCGAGCGGGCTGCCCAGTCCACGCAGAGGCCCCTACCGAACGCTGCCGTGCGCATGAGGTGATCTCACCGGGGTGCCGCTGTCGAGACTGACGGTGCCGCTGGCGTCATCTCGGGTCGATCCGGGGGAAGGCGTCACCGGTCGGCCAACGTTCCGGCAGACGGGACTGTACGGTCACTGGGTCTGTTCCGTAGTCGGTGGTGACGGTGAGTGTCCGCCTGTGATCATTGAGCGTGCATGATGCGAACGCGCTTATAGGAACGGTGTTTTCGGGGTTGTCGGCGTTGGTCATCGAGGAAGTGGCGGACGGTGGCGAGGTAGTCCGGGTTACGGCTCGGACCCGGGATGTTCCCGTTCCCTGCCCGGTGTGCGGGGTCGTGACGGGGAGGGTCCACGGATATCACGGCCGGACGGTGCGGGATGTGCCGGTCGACGGCCGGCAGGTCGTGGTCCGGGTGAGGATACGACGGCTGGTCTGTCCGGTCCTGGGCTGCCGGCGGCAGACCTTCCGAGAGCAGGTTCCCGGGCTTCTGGAGCGCCATCAGCGCCGCACCACACGTCTGACCGGTCAGCTCGCAGAGCTGGTCAAGGAGTTATGCGGCCGGGCGTCCGCCCGACTCGCCCGATCGCTGGCCGTGCCCGTGTCGTACGCCTCCGCCCTGCGGCTGCTGCGGCGGGTGCCCGTGCCGGCGGTGCGGATCCCGCGGGTGATCGGGGTCGACGACTTCGCCCTGCGGCGTCGGCAGAGCTACGCCACGATCATCATCAACGCCGAGACCGGTGAGCGAATCGAGGTACTGCCCGGCCGCGACGCCGCCACTGTGGAAGCCTGGCTGCGCGGACATCCGGGCATCGAGGCCGTGTGCCGGGACGGATCGGCCACCTACGCCGAGGCGGTCCGCCGAGCCCTGCCCGACGCGGTGCAGATCAGCGACCGCTGGCACCTGTGGCACAACCTCGCCGAGGCCGTCCGCAAAGAAGTCGCCGCGCACAGCACCTGCTGGGCGAAAACGGGCCCGCCCCCGGCTGAGGGGAGACGGGCTGCCACCACCCGCGAGCGCTGGCAGCAGGTCCACGCCCTGCGCGAGCGCGGAGTCGGACTCTTGAAGTGCGCACGGCGCCTGAACCTCGCCTTGAACACCGTCAAGCGCTACGACCGTGTCACCGAGCCCGAGCCCGAGCCCCTCATCCGGGCCCCCAAGTACCGGCCCACCCTCGTGGACCCCTACCGCGATCACCTGCGCAAGCGCCGACTGGAGAACCCAGCCGTCCCCGAAACCCATCTCCTCCAGGAGATCAGAGAGCTGGGCTACACCGGCAGCTCGAACCTGCTGGTCCGCTACATCAACCAGGGCCGTGTCGAGGCCGACCGGCCTGCCCTCTCGCCCCGGCGCCTGGCCCGCTACCTGCTCACCCGTCCCGACCGCCTCAAGGACCACCAGCGGGAACGTATCGAGACCGCCCGCACTGCCTGCCACGAGATGACCGCTCTGGCCGACCTCGTCCACCACTTCGCCGTGCTGCTGGATCCCGCCGACGGCAATGCCACCCTGCTGAGCACCTGGATCACCTCGGTCCAGGCTGAGGACCTGCCCCACCTGCATGCTTTCACCCGGGGCCTCGAGAAGGACCGCGCCGCAGTCGACGCCGCCCTCACCCTGCCGCACCACAACGGCGGCACCGAAGGCGTGAACAACAAATCCAAGCTGATCAAGCGCCAGATGTACGGCCGCGCGAGCTTCCCCCTCCTCCGCCACCGCATCCTCCTGGGCTGACCACACCCTGCGTCACCACCGACTACGGAACAGACCCACTGGCAAGCGTGTAACCCGGCCTCCAACGGCACGATCTGAAGCATCACGTTTCGAGGCGCGCTGAGTTCCAGCACGTGGTCGTACAACTCCCGCATTCGCTCCGCGTCCCCGAACTGCCGCCGGAAGACGTGCTCCTCGACGATGAAGCTGAACGGCGTCGTCGGCCGCTCGATCAGCATCCGCTGCCGCTCCATCCGCCTGGCCATGTAGTCCTCCAACTGACCGTCCGGCGCCACGGGCACGGTCCCCTCGAATACCGCCCGCGCATACCCCTCCGACTGCAAGAGCCCCGGCACCAACCGGCACTCATACGTGCACAGGCTCACCGCCACCCGCTCCAGCCGAGCCCACTGCCGAAACCAAGCCGCCAGCCCCGCCTCCCCCCGAGTCAGAAACCGCGCCGAGTGCCGCAGCGCCCCCGTGTTGCCCAGCGCCTCCTCCGCCCGCTCCACGAACGACGCGTCCGGCATCCGCCGCCCCAGCTCCACCGACTCCACCGTGTGCTTGGAGAAGCGGACCATCTCCCCGAACTCCACCCGGCTCAGCCCCGCATGCTCGCGCAGCGCCTGTACGACCGCCCCGAACGTCCGCAGACTGTCCGACGGGTCCGGTTCCCGCTCGCACTCTCCGCCCAGCCCCACCGGTTCGACGTGGTCGGTCGTCATTCGAGGCCCACCTCCGGGTGCACGTGCCAAACCCCGAATCGACACCCCAGCCTGACCGCCTCGAATTCGTACTGTCCACCGAACGTGTCCGTACGCTGACTCAACGTACGGACCCTGGCTGTGTCAGATCGTGCCCTCCACATGGGGGCGGGCCAAGTGGCGCAGCGGGGACGTCTTGTCCCACACGTGCCAGCGCGCGCCGCACACCGGGTCGGTCTCGTAGGTCACCTCCGCGGGGAAGCCGTCGGCCTTGATCCGCTGGGCAGGCGGACCGGCCAGCTTTCTGCCGCAGCGGGGGCAGTGGTCCGGCGTGCGCATGGGATACATGCCCATTGGTTCATCTCCTGTGTATGTCAGCTCTCACCGAGGTGCCGCTCCGACGACCCGTCCGAGCGTTCGCACCCGGCGTCGCCGCTCGGGCGAAGCGATGAAAGCCGGCCGCTCTGGCACGAGGCCCATCCACTCACAGCCGCAGCCTCGCTGTCGCATGCCAGGACGCGCCAGGCGTCGGGAGTCCAGGCGAAGATCGCGTCCTGGCCAAAACGCCGCCCCAGATCACGCGCAGCGGCATCGCTGAGGCCGGCGACGGCGACGCTCTCCTCGCGGTGCGTGCCGCACGCGTCGCCTCCTTCGGCGGACCACCAGGTGAGCGCACGGCTGCGGATCTCGTCGAGCAACAGGCCCTGAGCGCGGGCGTTGTCGTCGGCGGAAGCCGTACGCCCACGGGGATTCCAGGCCGTGATCACGTGGACGGTAGCGCTGCCGACTGATTCCGGGAAAGACCCTTCAGCTGAGCCCCTGGGACGCGGTTCGACTCGTACCGTCCGGTCCTGGAACTGGATGTGGGCGACCGCAATCCGGTAGAGATCCCAGTTACGAGGCGTGCCGGTTGCGTCAGTGGCGTGCACAAGGGCCTCCTGTGAAACGAAGGACCCCCTTACACGTCATGCAGGGAGATCGGTACTCGTCCCCACGGGTTCATGGGGGCGTGGTCCTGGTCGGAAGACCATCCACGCAGTGCGCGAGATGGTCGGCCGGCGGCTGTCCCGGCCGTGCGCGACGGCCGGGTTGGCCGAGACGTAAGGCTTCATGCTACGTCCTGCTGGACCTGGAGCACTACTGACAGCCCCTCGGCATTGCCGCACCGTGCTCAGTGACAGCTGACCGTCGTACCGTCCAGGGAATACGCCCGTACCCTCACGCAGCGTACGGGCGCATCCCCTGGCGTGCGCCCCCGCGTGCCCCTCACGGTGGCTCTCATGAACGTGACCACTCCCCACGCATCCACCACCGTCAGCACTTTCGCGCAGCAACTGTCCTCCACCCGTCGCGGCGCAAGGCTCGCCCGGTTGCTCACGGCTGCGGAGTTGCGGGCCTGGCAGGTATCACCGTCCGTGGTCGAGCGCGCGGAGCAGATCGTGGCTGAGCTGGCGGCCAACGCGGCACTGCACGGCCGGCTTCAGGGCCGCGACTTCCGCCTGGCGCTCCGCCTTGACCCCCCGGCCGGACTCCTGCGGATCGCGGTCACCGATGCTCGGGGCGACCACGCCCCGTCAGCCTCCACGGACTTCGGGACACGGCCCGTCAGTGAGACAGGCCGTGGCCTCCTCATCGTTACCGCCCTGGCCGACCGCTGGGCCTCGGAACCGTACCCGCCGGGCGGCAAGACCGTCTGGGCGGAAATCGACACCTCCACCGCTCACGGATCCCAGCAGATGGACGGAGTCGACTGACGCCGCCGAGGGGCCTCTCGGACGCGCGCGGCATGCGATGCATGGGGCACCTGCGGCCGGGCTGGGCCGGGCCCGGACCCATCCACGGGTTCCGGCCCCGGCTCTGCGCCGTCCCGACGTGCGCAGGATGTGTGGACCGCGTGAGGGAACGGCGAGCCGTGCGTAAGCCTCGCGGAATTCTGGGTGCCGTTCGCCACAGCAGTGATGCAAAGCGCAAGGGCAAGGAGTCGCCATATAGGCCCAGCAATACGGCCGTTGACGGTGGCCGGACGCGTTGGAGCACCTTGCCGCACGTCGACATCAGCGAGGAACTGCTCCGCATCACCTGCTCTATGATCGTTGAAAATTTGACCTCATCGCGTCTGCAACCAGTATCCGGAAGATCTGGCCGCCCTTGGACGTCGGCACGTTTGCGAGGCTCGCGGTCGTGATGCGGGTAAAGAAAGGTGAAGAGCATGGCCTTCGGACTGCTCCGGCGTCGGCGTTCCCGCACTGCCGCGTCGGGCCTCTCGGTACCCCTGCCGGCCGGGGCGGGCGCATACGGCTGCGAGGTCGTCGATCCCTTGGGACAGCCTCTGGCGGGTGCCGAGGTCACGGTGACCGCGTTGGACAGCCACCGCGTCGTCGCCCGTGGCACCACCGATCCTTACGGCCTGTTCGTGGCGATGCTGCCGCCCGCCTCCTACAGCGTGATGGCCACGGCGGAGGGGCTCGCACCGGCTCGCGAGAGTGCCGACATAGCCGCCGGAGTCGTCGTCTCCCCGACGCACATCGCGCTACTGCCTGCCCGTCAGCTGGAACTCCCGCCGCGCGGCACCTGGTTGTTCGACCCTCCGCACACCGCGATCCGGTTCATCGCCAAGCACGTGGGCATGGCGCACGTCCACGGCCGCTTCACCCGCTTCGAGGGCGGCATACGCATCGCATCGGACATGTCCGCCTCCCAAGTGTCGGTACGCATCGACGCCTCCAGCATCACCACGGGCAACAAGACCCGCGACAACCACCTGCGTTCCGCGGATTTCCTCGACGTCGAGCGTTATCCGTACATCGATTTCACCAGCACCCGGTTCGTCTACCGCGGTGGCTCCAAGTGGACGCTGCACGGCACGCTCACCATGCATGGCACCAGCCGTTCCGTGGGCCTGGACACGACGTACCTCGGTACGGTGAACGGCGGTTACGAGCAGGAACTCCGCTGCGCGGCACTGGCGAAGACGGAGCTGCACCGGGAGGACTTCACCCTCAACTGGCGCTCGATGCTGGCCCGTGGCATCTCGGTCGTCGGGCCGACCGTGCAGCTGGAGCTGGACGTCCAGGCGATGTACCGCACCCCCGAGACCCCCACGCCCCCGGAGTAGGCGACGTGCCGGCCCTCCGTGCTCCGGCGGACTGGGGAGGCCGGTTTCCGAGGCTCCGGACTAACCCGACACGGGTCCCTTCCAGCGGTAGCCCTCGGCCGTCTCGTCGTAGGGGCGGAGCAACGGCTCCGACTCCGCGCGCACCAGGTCGGCGTCGGTCGCGGGCAGCGTCAGGGACGCGCGCCGCATGCGGACGCTCCACGTGGCCGACGTTCCCCCCGGCGGCCGCCGTGGGCTCAGGCACCGGTCCGGTGCAGTAGGCCCGCCGGTGCCGGCGCTTCGTGGGCGCGGGCGATCAGCTGCCCGTCCATGACACGCACCACGGTCACGACATCCGGGTCGTCGACGTAGTAGATCTGCCGTCGGCCGTCACGGCGGGAGCGCACCAGCCCGGCGAGTTTGAGCTTCGCCAGGTGCTGGCTGACCGCCGGCAGGGCACCGCCCACCCGGTCGGCGAGGTGGGTCACATCGCTCTCGCCCTGGGACAGGGCCCACATGATGTGCAGCCGGGCCGCCGAGGCAAGAAGCCCGAACGCGGCGGCCGCCTCGGCCAGTACCTCCGCAGACGGGTCCCGGAAGCCACCGACGTTCCCCGCCACAGTCCTCTCCCCTCCCGCCCGCATCACGGCAGACGCCCGTGCGCCCGCCCAGTGCAGGCGCCCGCGCACCACCGGCCCGGCCGCCCGCCTGCACCACGGACCAGGGGCGAGGGAAGGGGGAACGGTCAGCCCTCGTGGCACTTGTTGACGACCACTTCCGGCTCGTCGTCATCGAACACCTCGTTCAGCAGCGCGCCGCCGACCAGGCCCGCCGCACCGGCGCCGATGAGCGCGCCCGCACCGAAGCGGCGCCCGCCCTGCTGCTGATGGTGGTCGTGGTGGTCTCCGTACGGCGGCTACGGCGCCGTACGACGCGGTCGCCGCTGGGTGCGGCAGGCGCAGCGGGCAGGCCGGCACGTGCCGCGGTGGAGACGGCCGTCACCGTCGCCGCCGCCGACCACCTGCGGACGGGCGTGTACCGCCTACGCCTCCGCCCGCTTCAGCGCATGGTCGAGTACCACCAGCAGTGCGTCGAGCACCGAGCCCCGTTCTCGGGCGTCGAAGACGAACAGCGGGACGTGGTCGCTGACGTCCAGCGCCCAGCGCACCTCGTCAAGCTCGTGCGCGACCTCGCCGTCAAAGGCGTTGACGGCCACCGCGAACGGGATGTCCCGGTGCTCGAAGTAGTCGACCGCGGCGAAGCAGTCGTCGAGGCGGCGGGTGTCGACGATCACCAATCCGCCCAGGGCGCCCTCCACCAGGTAGTCCCACATGAAGCCGAAACGCTCCTGGCCGGGCGTCCCGAACAGGTACAGCTTCAGGGTCGGATCGAGGGTGATGCAGCCGAAGTCCATGGCGACCGTGGTGGTGGTCTTGTGAGGGGTGTGGCTGAGATCGTCCACGCCCGCCGCGACCTCGGTGATCGACGCCTCGGTGGTGAGCGGTTCGATCTCCGAGACTGACGCCACCGTCGTGGTCTTGCCGACGCCGAACCCGCCCGCGATCACCATCTTCACGGGAAGGGGCGGCCGTTCGGTCTCGTGTGGGACGCACGGTGCGTCAATCCCGTTGGCTGTCACGGTGTATCCCTTCGGATTCGGCGACGCCGCGGAGACCATCGATCACCCTTCGCAGAACGGAGACGTCGCGGGAGGCATCGGCACTGGGCACGTATACGGCGAGGAGCGCATGGGCGCGCAGGTCGGCCGCGAGCACACGGACGACGTTCAGATGCAGGTGCAGCTTCGCGGCGACCTCGGCCAGCGACTGCGGCCGCCGGCATACGGCGACGATGTCGCGGTGTTCGAAGGCCAGGGTTTCGAGGGTGGCCAAGCCCAACGAGGTGGTCACGACCTGGGTCTCGATGGGGAGCGGCGCTACCGCGTCGCTGCCCGCAACCCTTCCCGCGGTCAGCAGGAACGGCCGGATCGCCGAAGGGCGGCCGGCGGATCCCGAACCGCCGGAGCCCGGGTGGTGCTGACCACCCTCGGACGCCATTCTGGGTCTTTCCTTCCTGCTGCATGTGGTGGCGGACGGTTCACCCGGTGGCCGGGGAACCGACGCTGTTCTTGAGCTCGAGGACCAGCTCGGGGCTGAGGGCCGCGCCCACCCGGTTGGCGAACAGGGTCATCTCGTAGGCGACGTTCCCCAGCTTCGCCTCGTTCGAGGTGACGACGCCGAGCACGGATCCGCTGCCGATCGCGGAGACGAGGAGATGGCCTCCTTCCAGATCAATGATCACCTTGTTGAGGGCGCCGAGGCCGTAGTTGCCCGAAGCGCCGGCGGCCAGGCTGGTGATTCCCGAGACGATCGCCGCGAGACGCTCGGAGTCCGCGTGGTCGCACAGCCGCGAGACCGCTATCAGCAGACCGTCGGAGGAGACGGCGATGGCATCCACCACGCCCGCGGTCTCCGTCGCGAATCGGTTGAGCAGCCAGGTGAAGTCCTCTGCGGCGGCACGCAGGTCAACGGGCTCCACTGGGTTGAATTGAGTACCACCTGTCGACGTGGTCACTGCCCCACTCCTTCCGGTCCCTCCTGGGACTCTGGTGATGCCGGCATCCGAGTCGGCTGTTGCCCCGGCTGCGCGCTCTCGCGCTCGGCCCGGGCCACCGCCTCCTCGAACTCTTCGATCGAGGAGCGGACCGCCTCCGCGTCGAGCGGCCGGCGCGACGTCGGCGTCGGCCGGCGTGCCGCCGCGGCGTTCTCGAGCGTGGCACCGCGCACGCGGCGCCGTAGCGGCGGCGCGGCCGGTGCCGGGGTGAGTGCCTCGCCATCCGGGTGTTCCTGCGCCTGCGCTGCGGCCCTTTCGGCGGTGTTCGCGGACCGGGTTTCGGGGGGCGGACCGGCCGTGTGCGCGGTCCGCGGGACACGTCGCGGCAACGGTGCGGGCTCCTTCCCGGTGCTGTCCCGCGGTGCGCCATCCGCGGGGGTTCGCCGCGAGGGCTGGGGATGCTGCTGGGGAACGGCGGATGTGACGGCAGGCCCGGTGAGCGCTGGGGGCTTGGCGGGCCCCACGGGCCGACTCCGGGTGGGGAGGACCGACGAGGAAAAGTCCTCGCCCGCGAACACCGTGGGCACGTGGCTCAACGGCATGAGCAGCGTCGAGGGGATGAAGACCCTGCTGGTGACCCCACCGCCCATCGTCGCGGTCAACGTGACCCTGATGCCCCAGCGCCGGGCGATCCGGCCGACCACGAAGAGCCCGAGGACCTTGGTGGGGACAAGGTCGAGCCGCTCGCGGCGCACCAGCCGCTCGTTCTCCTCTTTCAGACGCTCGGCGCTCATGCCGAGCCCGTGGTCGACGACCTCGACCACCGCCGCCTCGCCCTGGGAGCGCACCCGCACCTCGACGGGGCTCTCGGCAGGGGAGAACGCCACCGCGTTCTCCATCAGCTCGGCGAGCATCAGGGTCAGATCGCCGACGATGTCGGGCGCGACGGTGACCTCGTCCAGCACACGCAGGTGGATCCGCTGGTACTCCTCGATCTGGGCGAGCGCGCCCCGTACGACGTTGGTCAGCGCCGTCGGCCGGGCCTCGAGAGCGGTCTCCGCCAGCCCGGCGAGCAGCATCAGACTGTCGGCATTGCGCTGCAGGCGCACCGCCAGGTGGTCGATGTGGTAGAGCTGGTCGAGCAGCGCGGGGTCGGTCTCCTCACGCTCGACCGCATCGATCAGCGCCAGCTGGCGCGCGGTCAGGTTGCCGACGCGCCGCCCGACGTTGCCGAACATCTCCGCCACATTGCGCCGGCTGAGCACCTGGCGCTGCAGCAGGGCGGCGGCCGCCTCCTGTACCTCGTTGAACGTCTCCGCCAGCGTGCCGATCTCGTCGCGTGCCCGCACCGGGACTGCGTTCAGCCTGAGCCGGCCGTCGTCCTCGGCCTCGTCGTCCGCCACCCGCGCGAGCTCCTGCCCGGTCGCCCTGGCCACCTGCTGGGCCGCGGCGGTCAGCATCCGCACGGGCCGCACGACGGAGCGCCGGACCAGGAGGGAGAGCAGCAGCCAGAAGGCGAAGATCAGCACCACCGCGGTCAGCAGCCACCCCACTCGCCACCAGGCCTCGGAAGAGGCCCGGTCGCCGTCGTCCGCGATCTGGTGGATCAGTGACCGGGTGATCTCCAGCCGGGTGGACGCCTGCTTCTCGTACGTCGGATACGCCGCGATGGCCTTGTCGACGGCCGCCCGCACCTCGTCGAGGTCCCTGGCCTCCAGGGAGGAGGGATCGAACTGGAGGGACGCGAACTCGGACCGGATGGCGTTCTGGTGCGCGTTGCGCTCGATCCGGGCCAGCCGGCCGCTCTGGGCCACCGAGGCGATCCGGCTGAAGCGCTGGGCGTGGTGGTTGTAGAGCTGGAGGCTGCCCACCGCGCCGGTGAATTCCGTGAGCGCGCTGGAGTCGCCGGTCTGGGCGGAGAAGACACCGGTCTCGAACGCGGCATGCGCGGCGTCCGCGCGCAGCAGGGTGTCCAGGACGTTCTCGGGCGACGACACCGCACCGCCCGCGGATCCGCCGAGGCCGAGCCCGTCGATGAGGTTGGACACCATGGAGTCATAGGCCGGGTCGATGCTGTCGGCCGGGAGGTAGGCGCCTTCGACCGTCTTGCGCAGCCCGGTCAGCCCGGCGACGCCCCGCAACGCCCTGGTCTCCGCCGCGGGAAGGCGGGATCCGAACGCGGAGCGGACCTCGGCGACCTGGCGGTCGACGGCCCACTGGGCCCGGCGGTAGTCCCGCGGCGACGGCGCGGGCCCACCGGGCTCCGCGGCCTGGTAGCGCACCGAGAGCAGAATCGCCTGCTGATGCTCCCTCTGCAGGTCGTCGACGAGGGAGGCGACCTGCTCGCTGCTGCGGACGAGGGCCGCGGTGCGCGCCGCTGACTGCGCCTGTGCGACCTGGCCCGCGATGACGTAGGCGAGGATGGCGGCGACCACCGCGGCGGGGATGATCACCAGCACATTGAGCTTGCGCTGGAACGGCCAGCGGTCGAGGAACACGTCGGCCCTTCGCCGAACCCGCGCTCCCCGACGTGCCTGTTCCGCTGCTTCCACCTTGTGCGGGGACACCAAGCCTCCGGAACGATGTCGTACGGGCAAGCTGCTCTGTTGCCTGGGTGAGTTGCCGTGCTGATCTGTATCGCTTGTCCGAACGGGCGGAGACTACAGCCTTTTTGCCCGTGGGGTTCAAGCGTCGTGCAGAGAGAACGGTGACGATGGGCGTGCCGGCCGGTCCGGGGCCGGGCCTTCGAGGAGCCCGGCGCTCGGGCGGCGGTCTTTGCCCTGCCGGGCGGCGCCCAGCACGGCTTCGGCCCTCAGCCGTCGACGGAGAAGTCGCGGAACCGGTAGTCGGACAAGGGGTGGCTGGGGGTCGGGACCAGTCCGCTGACCCCGGCCGCGTACGCGTCGACCTGGTTCTTGAAGCCCCAGACGATGTAGCCGCCGCGCTCGTACTCGATCTTCTGGGCCGCCTTGAGCAGTTCGTTGCGCTTGCCCTCGTCGAACTGGCCGCGGGCCTGGTTGACGAGGGAGACGAACTCCGGGTCCCTCCAGTGCGTTTCGTTGTAAGGGGCGCCCTTGATCGATCCCTGTTCCACCTGCGCCAGGTAGTTCCGCGTGAACCAGTAGTCCATGGCGAACGGCCAGCTCAGGTACTTGTCGCCGTAGAAGGTCGCGGAGTCGGTCTTGCGGACCCGCACCGTCACCCCGGCGCCCCTGGCCTGCTGGGCGAAGAGCTGCGCGGTCTCGACCGCGCCGATGCCGATGCCGTTGGAGGTGACCAGCTCCACGTTGAGCCCCTCGTGCCCGGCGGCTTTCAACAGGAATCTGGCCTTGTCGAGGTCCTGGACGCGCTGCGGCAGATCGTGGTTGTACGCCGGATCGAAGGGTGCGTAGAGGTCGTTGCCGATGCGTCCCTGTCCTCTGAGCACCTGGCGGACCATCTGCGGCCGGTCGACGATCAGCCGCATCGCCTGGCGGACCCGCTCGTCGTCGAAGGGGCCGGTATCCAGGCGCATGGTCAGCGGGGTCCAGGCCCCGGGCTCCGAGATCAGGACCTTGCAGCCCTGGGCCTTGACCAGCTCCATCTGCTCGAGCGGCAGGTTGTCCATGGCGTCGATCTCCCGGCTGAGCAGCGCGTCGACCCTGGCCGTGTCGTCGGGGAAGTCGATGATGTGCAGTTGGTCGACATGGGCCGGGCGACGCCAGTAGTTGTCGAACCTGGTGAAGACGCTCTCGTCCCCGGGGGTGAAGGACTTGTAGACGAACGGGCCGGTGCCGATGGGTTTCCTGAGGTCGAAGTCCGCCGGGACGACAGCCATGACGGTCTGCGCGAGCAGGTCCTCCAGCAGGGCGTACGGAGTCTTCAGCGGGATCCGCACGGTCAGGGAGTCGATCCGCTTGAGGTCCGCGACGTCGACCACGGCGAGGCTGCTGGCCCCGGCGGCGGGCGCCTTGGGGTTCGCGATCCTGCGCAGGGAGGCGATGACGTCGTCGGCGTCCAGGGTCTTGCCGTTGTGGAACTCCACCCCGGAACGGAGCCTCAGCGTCCAGGCCCTGCCGTCCTTGGACGGCTCCATCGAGTCCGCGAGCAGGGGCTTGACGCGGTATCTCTCGTCATGGACGAACAGCCGCTCGAACAGGTTCACCGCCCGTGCGTGGTCGGGCCAGATGACGGGATTGTGAGGGTCGAGGGTGTCCTTTGCGCTGCCGCCGGTGCAGCCGACGCGCAGGACGCCGCCCTTCTTCGGGGTCCTGGCTCCCGAGTCGTCGCCGCCGGACCCGGAGCACCCCGGGAGCAGGCCCGCCGCGGCCGTGGCGAGCAGGCCGCCACCACCACGCAGGACGGTTCTTCGCCTCATCGCTCCGCTGGGGTTGTTTCCGTGCTCGGTCATGGGCAGGTGTCGCCTTCACATCAGGGCTGTTCTCATGGCGCGCTGACTGCTCGGATGACGCGCAGCACGTCTGCAACGCGGGCAAAGGCCAGTCGGCCGGGCTTCGCGCACGCCACAGCCGACCGCCTCGCCAACGCGGTCATCGCCCCATTACGGATCGTCAGGAGGTTAGAACACATGCCCATCGAACACCCATCGAACATCGGGAAATGGTGCAAGAGATCGGGCCGGGTCTGTCGGACGGGGGTGGACCGGACCACGGCCGGGGATCTCAGCAGTTCACCGCGGCGCCGCGCCGGTCACCGAATCGGTCAGCCCCTCCACGAACTGCGGCACCGGCACCGGCACGAGCGCCGGCCCGGCAGGCGACCAGGCAGGCCGACCGCGCGCGGGGAAGGGATGGGTGAACTCCTCGTCGCGGAACAGCGGCCCAACTCGCCCAGCAGCCGGAGTGCCAGGCTTCCCCTCGGGAGCGCTGCCGCGCCACCGGCACCGTCTCCGCCGGGACCTCCCCAGGCCCGTGAGCCGCAACGACATCCACTCGCACCCCAGATGACGACGTCGGCCTTCAAGACCACAACCAGGTCTCGAAGGCCGACGTCAGGCCGAAGAGGTGGAGCTGGTCGGGCTGCTCAGGCTGGTTCGTCGGCCCGGTTCGGCCGCGGCGCGGTCCACTCCGACTGCGGAGAGCCGGACTCATCCACCGTCACGTACCCGGAGTCCAAGTAATCCCGGCCGAGCGCCAGCCTCTCCCGGGCCCGACAGGCACGGAACTTCTTCAAAGCCTCCACAAGCGGCCCGGGTAGCGGCAGGACCCGTTCACCGGCCTCACTCCTGGTGTCCTTCTCCACGACCACGCTGTTGTTCATCAGAGTGCGCGTGTTCGCAACGATCAGGTCCTCAACTCGAGGTCGACGTCCTCCCAGCGCAGTCCGCAGACCTCCGCCGGCCGCAGCCCCATGAGGCCCGGCAGCAACGGCGCGTACAGCCGCTCCTCCCTGATACCGGCGACGAACGTGTGGACCTCATCCACGTTCCACGGCGCGACGACGACCTTCTCCTTACGCTCCTGCTTCCTGGCCTTGCGGGGTACAGAGACGTTCGCGGCAACGCTGAGGGGCACCATGCGCTTCGTCACGGCCCGGCCGAGAACCTCCTTCAGCCGGCCCAGCGCCATGTCGACGGTGATGGTCGACAGGCCTGTCCCTGCTCGACTCCCGCGGACCCGACCGGCGGTGAGCAACCAGGTGACTCACGTATCGACTTGCTCCTCGGCCAGCGCCTGGAGCCGGACATGCCCCACCTGCGCCTTGGCGTGCCGCAGGGTCTCGCTGTAGCTGCTGCCAAAGCCCCCGCGCATGAACGCGGATCTTCGTCATGCGTCCGTGGTCTGGATGCCAGAGACACGTTTTCGTCAAATTCCCGCCTGTGCAAGGGAAGTGATCTACATGGCGATCGACTCTCGTACCACTGCTGTGCAGCTCACGGCCCCCTCACGCGTTGTCGCAAAGGACCCTTTTCCGAACACCAGTCCCTACGCACCGCCTGTGCGCGCCACACCCGTCTCCTAGTGTCTAGACCGCAAAGCTTTGACGTGCACTCGATCAAACCCACCAGATCGAAGTCGCCGCCACCCGCGGCTGGGGAGACGCCCTGAAGGCATCCATCAGCGGACAGGCCACCATGACCGGCAGCTGCAAGCGAAACAGCGCCTCATTCCCCAGCAAGCCTTTGCTGCCATTCAACTCCTGGCGTCTGGGCGAAGCGTTCTTCAACACCACGGCTACCGGCCCCGGCAAGAGCGGCACCTGCGCAACTTACTGGTACCTGACTTCACGAACGCCGGGTATCCACCAGCCCGGTGCCGTACTGGTCGCCCGTTTTACGGCATGGAGTCCGGGGCAGCCGTCACCTCAATCCCAGCGTCTTCAGCGAAGGCACCTTCGCACCAGAAACCTCCGCCACCCGGGGCCGTAGCGTGCCCGACGGCCGCCGACGCGCGGCCGCCGTCTCACGAACGTCTCACAGACATGACGAGAGACAGGCGACGCACGCACTCTGACCTGGACGTAGTGGACGCCACGGACACTCGGCGAACCTCATGGACTGCCCCTATGCCATATGCCAGGTCGTCCCGAGCGAGGGACGGAGGATGAGGACGGGGGCGTCTTCCGGGCCGTCGAAGCGGTACTGGAGGGCAGGGGACGTCGTCTCACTCACCGCTCCACGCTAACCGCCCCTTCGGACACCCTCGCCCCTTGACCCCCACTGTCCACACGGGCCTCCCGAGGATCAACGGCGAACTCTCACACCGTCTTCACCTGACAGCGGCCGCAGCGTCGAAGGGCTGCCGACGGAAGACGGCCCGGACCGCCTCCCGCTCTCAGAGGTCGCTCGGCGTGCCCAGGCCGGTGAGGGCACCCACCGGGTCGAGGTCGGGGGTGCCGCGGGGCCACCAGTCGTCGTGGCCCGGCTCCGACTCGTACGCGTACCACAACCCGTCTCGCCCCAGGCGGAGTTGGACGTGGCCCCGAGGGTGTGTGAGGTGGTTGCGCCAGGGGCGGAAGGCGGGCAGGTCCGCGGCGAGCAGGAGCGGGCGGGCCCGGTCGAACTTCCCCGCCGGTGGGTCCCAGGGCTCCTCCAGGACGGCGAGCCCTTCGAGGCCGCCCTGCCGCCACGCGGCCACCGCCCGCGCCAGCCCGGCCGGGGTGCGTCCGGCGGCGGAGGCGAGCGCCGCGTAGAGGGCACGCGTGGCGCCGGTCAGCCCGGAACCGGGGCGGCCCGCGGCGAGGCGCACCGCGTCCTGCCACAACGTCAACTCGCCGACCGGGTCACGACCGGTGGTGAGCAGGGCATGGGCACGGGCGGCGGCGTCGGTCGCCAACTGGTCCAGCGCGAAGGGGTCGGGACCGCCCGGGGCCGCCGGGTACACCGGTGGCTGCCCGGGATGCGGTGGCGGGGGCAATGGTGGCGGTGGGGGCGGAAGTCGGCCCTCGGCGAGGGCGTCGGACGCACGCACGCCCGGCAGGGGCTCCGGTTCTCTGTTCTGGGCGGCACGGGCCGCGCGGGCGGCGCTCAGGCGGGACAGGGCGTCGAGCAGTTCGCGCTCGCCCCGGCCGCGGAGCAGCAGCAGGACGAACGGGTCGGCGTCCAGCAGGCGCGCCGTCTGGTAGCAGAGGGCGGCGGCGTGCTTGCAGGGGTGGCCGTTATCGGGGCAACTGCAGTGCGGCTCCAGGTCGCCGGGGCCGGGCAGCAGGGGCACCCCGCAGTCGGCGAGGGAGTGGGGCATCTCCTTGTCCAGGAGCGCGGCGATGTGGCCGGGCCGCTCGGCCGCGGCATCCAGGAACCGCTCCCAGGCGGCGTCGTCGAGCGTCCGCAGCCGCACCTGTACCCGGTACGGCCGTGCGCGGCTGCCCTGCACATATGCCAGTACGAGCCCGGGGGTCACGGTGATGGCGTCCACATTGCCCTTACGCGCGTAACCGCGCCCTCGGGCCAGCCGCGCCGCGTCCAACGCGCCCTCCTCCAGCGCCGTGACCCACGCATTCCCCCACCAGGTCTCGGCGAACGCGGACTGCTCGGGTTCCTCGGACTTCTCGGATTCCTCGGGCTTTTCGAGCTTTTCGGGCTGCCAAGGTGGAAGCGGCGGGAAGGTACGGCGCAGTTCGCCGTCGCGGCGCGGGGAGGCCATGGTGCGGGGGACGCGCGCGGCTGCCGGGGCGTAGGGGGCGTCGACGGGGGATCCGGCCGGGAGCGGGTCCCCCGGGCCCTCGACCGAGGGCGAGCTCAGGGCTGCCGGAGCGGGCCAGTCCCCTTGCCGCTCAACACCGTTGTCCGGGTGAACGTCCCCTGGCGCAGCCGCCGTCGAGGGCATCGCCATGGCCTCGGCGAGCAACTTCCGTACATCACCGTCCCGTTCCTCGACACCTCGGTCCCGCAGGTTACTTGGCCGTCGGTCGGCGCTCGGCACCGGCCGGGGAGCCCGGCGCGCTTCCTCGGCCGCCCCTGCCGCGGTGCCCGTTGCCTCCTTCTGCGTCTGCGCTTCGTCGCGGGCCCGCGCGGCACGCAGCGCCTCACGCACGGCATCAGCAGGACGCGCCCCTCGGCGTCCCGCCTCGTCGTCACCTTCCGGGGCCGCCGCAGAGCCGGGCGGCCCGTCCGGCCTCTCCGCCGGTCGCCGCCCCGGTCGCACCGGCCGGCCGGGCCCACGCGATCCATCCGGGAGATCCGGACTCTCCGTCGACGGCTGCGGCTCGTTCCCGGCCGGGGGACCGCCCGCGACCGGGTCGGCTCGTCTGGCGGACACCGCGTCGCGCAGGGCGGCGCGAGCGGCGTCGGCCGGGCGGGCCGACCGGGCCGTGGGTCCGCCCGGCGCGGGATCGGGGTCAGCGGCTTCCTCGGCCGGCGGCAGGGCGTGTTCACGTGCAGCCCGCAGGGCCCGACGAGCCGCGTCGGCGGGCCGCGCCTGCGACGAACCGCGCGCCGCATCGGCGCGCAGACCCTGCGGCGAGCCGGACGGTGCGTCCGCGGACCGAACCCCCGACGAACCAGACACCGCATCAGCGCGCAGACCCTGCGGCGAGCCGGACGGTGCGTCCGCGGACCGAACCCCCGACGAACCAGACACCGCATCAGCGCACAGACCCCGCGACGAACCAGCCCCTGCATCAGCAGACCGAACCCCCGACGAACCAGACACCGCATCAGCGCACAGGCCCTGCGGCGAGCCGGACGGTGCGTCCGTCGGGTACGCCTGCGCCGGGGCCCGTTCGTCACTCACCGCGTGCCCGTCATCCACCGGATCCCTCTGTGCCATCACGCCTCCCTCCGCAGTGACACCAGGTCGGACAGCTCGCGGTCCGTCAGTTCCGTGAGGGCCGATTCGCCGGAGCCGAGGATCGCGTCTGCCAGGGCGCGCTTGGAGGCCAGCATCTCGGCAATGCGGTCTTCGACCGTACCCTCGGTGATGAGGCGGTGCACCTGGACCGGCTGGGTCTGGCCGATGCGGTAGGCGCGGTCGGTTGCCTGTTCCTCGACGGCGGGATTCCACCAGCGGTCGAAGTGGACGACGTGTCCCGCGCGGGTGAGGTTGAGGCCGGTGCCGGCGGCCTTCAGGGAGAGGACCAGAACGGGTGTGGCGCCGTCCTGGAAGCGGTCCACCATGCGTTCGCGCTCCGGGACCGGCGTACCGCCGTGGAGAAGGTCCACGGGGACCGCGCGCGAGGCGAGGTGGGAGGTGATCAGGCGGGCCATGCCGACGTACTGGGTGAAGACCAGGGCCGAGCCGTCCTCGGCCAGCAGTGTGTCGAGCAGTTCGTCCAGCAGGGCCAGTTTGCCGGAACGGGCCACGAGCCTGTCACCGCCGCCGCGCGGGTGCTCCTCCTTCAGATAGAGGGCCGGGTGGTCGCAGATCTGTTTGAGCGAGGTCAGCAGCTTGAGGACCAGGCCGCGGCGGGCCATGCCCTCCGCCGTCTCGATGGCGAGCATCGACTCGCGCACCACCGCCTCGTACAGCGCGGCCTGTTCGCGGGTGAGCGGGACGGGATGGTCCGTCTCGGTCTTGGGCGGAAGTTCGGGAACGATTCCAGGGTCGGACTTCCTGCGGCGCAGCAGGAAGGGCCGCACCAGGCGGGCCAGGCGCTCCACCGCCTCCTCGTCCTCCCCGGTCTCCACCGCGCGGGCGTGCCGGGCGCGGAAGGACTTCAGCGGGCCCAGTAGTCCGGGGGTGGTCCAGTCCAGGAGCGCCCACAGCTCGGAGAGGTTGTTCTCCACGGGCGTGCCGGTCAGGGCGACCCGCGCGGGCGACGGGATGGTGCGCAGGGCCTTGGCGGTGGCCGAGTACGGGTTCTTCACGTGCTGTGCCTCGTCGGCCACGACCATGCCCCAGGACCGTTCGGCGAGCCGGGGCGCCGTCGACCGCATGGTGCCGTACGTGGTGAGCACGAAGCCGCCGTCGAGTTCCTCAAGGGTGCGGTCGGGCCCGTGGAAGCGGCGGACGGGCACACCGGGCGCGAACCGGTTGATCTCCCGTTGCCAGTTGCCCAGCAGCGAGGCCGGGCAGACCACCAGCGTCGGTTCGCCGCGCGCCCGTTTCAGGTGCAGGGCGATGACCGTGACCGTCTTGCCGAGACCCATGTCGTCGGCGAGGCACCCGCCGAGGCCGAGGGAGGTCATGAGGTCGAGCCAGGCCAGACCGCGGAGCTGGTAGTCGCGGAGGGTGGCGCGCAGGCCCGGGGGTGGCACGGTGGGCCGCACTCCGGCGGTCAGGCGGTCCCGCAGCGCCGCCAGCGCGCCCACCGGCACCGCCTCGACCGTCTCGCCCTCGACCTCGGCGGTGCCGCTGAGGGCGACGGAGAGGGCGTCGACCGGGTCGAGCAGGCCCAGTTCCCGCTTGCGGGCCTTGCGGACCAGGGCTGGGTCGACGAGGACCCAGCGGTCCCGCAGCCGTACGACCGGGCGGTGGGCCTCGGCGAGCACGTCCATCTCGGCCTCGGTGAGCGCGTCGCCGCCGAGCGCGAGCTGCCAGCGGAACTGCAGCAGTTCCTCGCTCTCGAAGAAGCCCGTGCCGTCGGTGGCCGAGCCGGGCGCGGGCCGCACCACCGCGGACGCGGTCAGGTCCTGTGCCAGGTCGCGTGGCCAGTGCACGGCGACGCCGGCGGCGGCGAGCCGCGGCGCCGCCACGCCGAGCAGGTCCGCGAGCTCCTCCTCGGACAGGGCCAGGACGTCGGGCACGTCCTGGTCGGCCAGCCGGTCGAGCGGCGGCCAGATCCGGGCGGCGCGCCGGACGGCCAGCGCGGCGTCCACGCGCGCGCGGGGACCGAAGGCCGCGTCGGCCTCGCCCGCCCACAGGGCCGCGGCGTCGGACACGAGCGTGGGGTCGGCGAGGCTGTGCACCTGGACGATCGCCGCGCCCGCGCGGCGGGCCCCGTCAGCGGCGTCGAACAGGTCGTAGGCCGACAGGTCCAGGCGGAGCGAGATCCGTACGCCGGCGTCCATGCCGGCGGCGACCTCGGCAGCCCAGACGTGGGCGTCGGGCAGGTGCCGGGGTGCGCGGGCCGCGAAGGGCTGCCCGCAGGCGTACGGCGCGGCCGGGGTGCGGGGCAGGGTGTCCGCGACCGCGTCGAGGAAGGCCCGCATCAGTGCTTCCGGTACGGGCAGCCGCAGCGGGCCGGGGCCGGGCAGCGGCACGGCGTGGCCCTCGTAGGGCAGGGCGGCGGCGATCGCGCGCAGGTGGGCGATGTCGCCGGGGTCCAGGGGGCCCGCGCGCCAGGCGTCGTGTCCGGCGGCGGTCAGGCCGGGCAGCAGGCGGCCGCGGGCGGCGATGTGCAGGGCGTGCAGGGCGGCGGCGCCCCAGCAGGCGGTGGCGGGGTGGGCCGCCGGGTCGTGCCGCGCGCGCACGAGGTGCGGCAGCGCCTCCTCCAGCGGCAGCGACAGCGCGCGGGCGGTCCTGCGGCGGGCGCCCGGCCCGTGCCGTCGTACGACTGTGAGCTCCGTATGCGCGGGTGGGGCGTCCGCGGATCCGGACCACACGTCGCCGTCGGGGTCCCAGAACGCGATGCGCCCGTCGCGCGGGAGGGGCGCGGGCAGGAAGACCGCGGCGAGCCGCACCGACACGGCATCGGCCGCCGTGTCCGCCACCGTCACCCCCACGTCGGTCATACGCCGTGTCACCTCCCGCTCGTCGCTCGTGCGTGGACGTCTTCGACTCTACGGGCGGGGTCCGACAACCGGCCCCGGCGGCCCAATGGCCCGGTTCCCGGAGCCAGCGCGGGCGGCCGGCGGCCGGCGGTGAGCCGGGAGCCGCGGTCAGGGAATGGTGCGGGAGACGATGTAGACCATCGGAAGCACCGGGTTGGACAGGTTCACCACCACGTCCTGGGTGGGCGCGGGGTTCTTCTGCTCGTGGGTGAGCCCCCACCAGGGGCCGGGACCCGTGAACGACCAGCCGGAGACCTTCTGGTCGCGGACGCCGATGGCGATGTCGCCCTTCTTGAGCTCCTTGCGGTTGACGCCCATGGCGTCGAGGAAGCTGTCCAGTCCGGGTTCGGTGGTGCGGAACTGGACGTAGAGACGGCTGGTCTTCCAGTTGTTCGTCTCGTAGTAGGCGATCCGGTCGGCCGGGTGCGGGACCGGCACCTGGTACAGGCGCTCCTGGACCTTCGAGGGGTACCCGGCGGTGAGGCCGGTCGCGGAGTACTTGTCCTCCTTGTCCTTGCCGCTGTTGCGGCTCTGGTTGGCGGAGATCACCAGGTAGCCGGCCGGTACGCCGATGAGCAGCACGATGATCAGCAGGGTGAGGGCCCTGCGGCGGTTTCTGTGCCGGCGGTCCTCGGGCGGGCGGGGCGGCGGCTCGTCCGGGGGCGCCGCCTGGCGTGGCAGCGACATGGTCACAGCGCCCCCCCGGCGGCGCGCCGGGCCTGCGCGTACCGCTCGTAGCGCTCGTACCGCTCCACCCGGCGCCGCTTGGCGCGCCGGAAGCGGCGGGCGACCAGCCTGGCGAGATCGGCGGCGCCGACCATGCCGGCTTCGGGACCGAGCTGGGCACGGGTGACACGGGCCTCGGGGCGGTAGCCGCGGCCGGTGAGGTGGCGCTTGAAGGCGTCCCGCGCGGGGCCGATCAGCAGGTCGTCGGCGGCCGAGACACCGCCGCCGATGACGAAGCAGGACGGGTCGAGGGCGGCGGCCAGGTTGGCGATGCCGACGCCGAGCCACTGGCCGATGTCCTGGAGCAGCTCGACGCACATGGCGTCGCCCTCGCGGGCCAGCTCGGTGATCATCGGGCCGGTGATGTCGGCGATGTTGCCCTTGACGTGGTCGATGATCCCGTAGGCGACCGGAGAGTCGGCCGCGGCCAGCTCGCGCGCCTCCCGGACCA
This sequence comes from Streptomyces sp. NPDC046197, assembly GCF_040646295.1. Lineage (NCBI taxonomy): Bacteria > Bacillati > Actinomycetota > Actinomycetes > Kitasatosporales > Streptomycetaceae > Streptomyces > Streptomyces sp. NPDC046197. The sequence continues at coordinate 40,838 of NZ_JBEYZY010000038.1, forward strand.
GGGCGTTGCCCGAGCTGTACTGCTCCCAGCAGCCGCGGTTGCCGCACGGGCAGCGGTGGCCGCCGGGCACGACCTGCATGTGCCCGAACTCGCCGGCGACGCCGAACTTGCCCCGCTTGACCTGCCCGTCCTCCAGAATCGCGCCGCCGATGCCGGTGCCCAGGGTGATCATGACCAGGTGGTCCTCGCCACGGCCGGCGCCGAAGCGCCACTCCGCCCAGGCGGCCGCGTTGGCGTCGTTGTCGACCAGGACCGGAACCGACAGGCGTTCGGAGAGCCGGTCGCGCAGCGGCTCGTTGCGCCAGGACAGGTGCGGGGCGAACAGCACGCGGTTGCGGTCGGCGTCGACCCAGCCGGCCGCACCGATGCCTACCGCGTGCACGTCGTGCCGGTCGGAGAGGTCCAGCACCAGCTCCACGATGGTGTCCTCGACGACCTGCGGACTCTTGGACTTGTCCGGGGTCTCCGTGCGCAGCCGCTCCAGGATGTTGCCGTCCGCGTCGACGACGCCCGCCATCACCTTGGTACCGCCGATGTCGATGCCCACCGTCGGCACCCGGGGCGCCGTCAGGTGGGACCGGCGCTCCCGGGTGCCGACCGTGCGGAGTACCGGGGCACGCCGGGAACCGATGGGGGCGCTGAAGTCGCGGTAGGTGCTCATCGGCCCCGATTCTGCCGCACCGGCGGTGAGGGTGCCGTACGGGGGAGCGAAGGGGATATGTGACGTTGCCGGGTGCGGGTGCCGCCGGGCCGGTCGCGCCCGTGCGACAGAGCCGCGTCTCAGCAGCGCCCCGCGCCCCTAGGAACGCCGCAGCTCGTGGCGCAGGTCGTCCAGCTCGTTTCCGCCCGCCATCTGGCGCGTCAGCTCCTCCAGCGAGATCTCGTCCCGCAGGTGGCTGCCCACCATCCCGCCCCGCTTCAGGAGCACGAAGCGGTCTCCCACCAGGTACGCGTGGTGGGGGTTGTGGGTGATGAAGACAACACCCAGGCCCTCGTCCCGTGCCGCCGCCACATACTTCAGCACCACGCCCGACTGCTTCACCCCCAGCGCCGCCGTCGGCTCGTCGAGCACGAGGACCTTGGCACCGAAGTAGACCGCCCGCGCGATCGCCACGCACTGCCGCTCGCCGCCCGACAGGGTGCCGATCGGCTGGTCGACGTCGCGCAGGTCGATGCCCATCCGCCGCAGCTCGGCGCGGGCGGTGTCGCGCATGAAGTCGACGTCCATGCGCTTGAAGGGGCCGAGGCCCTTGCGCGGCTCCGAGCCCAGGAAGAAGTTGCGCCACACCGGCATGAGCGGCACGACGGCGAGGTCCTGGTAGACGGTCGCCACCCCCCGGTCGAGCGCCTGGCGCGGGGAGGACAGGCGGGTCTCCTCGCCCTCGATGCGCAGCACACCGCCGTCGTGCTGGTGCAGCCCTGCGATGATCTTGATCAGGGTGGACTTGCCCGCGCCGTTGTCGCCCAGGACACAGGTGATCTCCCCGGCGTGGACCTCCAGGGAGACGCCCTCGAGGGCGCGGACGGTGCCGTAGTGCTTGCTGACGCCGGACAGCTCCACGAGCGCCGTACGTGCTTGGGTCTGTGTCACTTGGTGGCCTCCGCCCGCCTGCGCACCCAGGCGTTGAGCAGGGTCGCGAGGAGCAGCATCGCTCCGAGGAAGAACTTGAACCAGTCCGGGTTCCATTCGGCGAAGACGATGCCCTTGCTGGTCATGCCGAAGAGGAACGCGCCGACCGCCGAACCGACGGCGCTGCCGTGACCGCCGGTGATCAGGCAGCCGCCGATGACGGCGGCGATGATGTAGATCAGTTCGTTGCCGACGCCCTCGCCGGACTGCACCGCGTCGTAGGAGAAGAGCAGGTGCTGGCCGGAGATCCAGGCGCCGAGGGCCACGGCCATGTACAGGCCGATCTTGGTCTTGGTGACCGGCACGCCGACCGCGCGGGCCGCGTCCTGGTTGCCGCCGACCGCGAAGATCCAGTTGCCCGAGCGGGTGCGCAGCAGGATCCAGGAGGCGAGGGCGACCAGGGCCAGCCACCACAGGATCGTGATCTTGAAGTCGACGCCGCCGACGGTGAGTGTGGAGGCGAAGACGGCGTGCGCCGTGGGGAAGCCCTCCATGTCGGCGATCGTCTTCGTGGAGACGGTGCCGTCGATCATCTTGGTGAAGCCCAGGTTCATCCCGGTGAGCATCAGGAACGTGCCCAGCGTGACGATGAAGCTGGGCAGGCGGGTCCGGCTGAGCACGAAGCCGTTGAAGGCGCCGATCGCGAGGGTGACCAGGAGGGACACGCCGACGCCCACCCAGACGTTCGCCGTCATCTGGTAGCTGAACATCGACGAGATCAGCGCGGAGGACGTCACCATGACACCCGCCGACAGGTCGAACTCCCCACCGATCATCAGCAGCGCGACCGGCACCGCCATGATGCCGATCGTCGAGGAGGCGTACAGGACGGTGCTGAGGCTGGAGGCGCGCAGGAAACCGTCCGCGGCGAAGGCGAAGAAGAGGAAGACGGCGACCGCGCCGACGACCGAGCCCAGTTCGGGGCGGGACAGCAGCTTCCGCAGTACAGAGGTCCGCAGAATCCTTTCGTCAGCGACGGCCTCCGTCTCGACGGCGAGGGACTTCGTCTCGTCGGTGGCGGCGCTCATCGCGTACCCCGCTTGGTGTACTCCTCCAGCGCGGCGGCCTGGTCCCCGGTGACGATCTGCGGGCCGGTGAGCACCGGCCGGCCACCGCCGAGGACGTCGCTGTTGTACTTGTACAGCCACAGCAGGTCGACGGCCTGGTAGCCCTGGAGGTACGGCTGCTGGTCGACGGCGAAGCCGAGGGTGCCGTCCTTCAGCTCGGCGGCGACCTTGGCATTGAGGTCGAACGTGTCGACCTCGGCGGTGCTGCCCGCGTCCGCCTTCGCCTTCACGGCGGTGTCGGCGTACGGGGCGCCGAGCGTGACGACCGCGTCGATGGACTTGTCGGCCTGCAGCTTCGCCCCGATCGCGGACTGCACGTCGGGCATGTTGGTGCCGTTGACGTAGAGGTTCTCCACCGTGCCGCCGAAGGTCTTCGCCACACCGGCGCAGCGCTGCTCGTGACCGACGTTGCCCTGCTCGTGCAGGACGCACAGCGCCTTCTTCCTCCCGCGCTTGGCCAGCTCCTCCCCCACGGCCTCGCCCGCGACCGTCTCGTCCTGGCCGACGTGGGTGAGCGCGCCGAACGCCTTGGACTCCGCGGAGCCGGAGTTCACGGTGATCACCGGGATGCCGGCCTTCTCGGCGCGGGCCACGGCGGCCTTCAGGGCGTCGGGCTTGGCGAGCGTGACGATGATGCCGTCGACCTTCTTGTCGACCGCCGCGTCCACCAGCTGCGCCTGCTGCTGGGCCTCGGCGTCGTGCGAGTACAGGAAGTTGATGTTGTCCTTCACGGCGGCCTGCTTGGCGCCGCTCTGCACGATGTCCCAGAAGGTGTCGCCGTCACCGGAGTGGGTGATCATCGCAAAGGTCCAGCGGGGCGTGTTCACCGCCGCCCTCCCCTGGGCCGCCGCGGCCTTGCGGGCGTCCTCCGCCCGCTTGCCGCCGGTGCTGCTGCAACCGGCGAGGGACACGGACAGTGCCCCCGCCAGCGCGACGCCTACCCAGGTCTGAAACCGTGCCACGAGGCCGAGCCCTTCTTGCTGTGTTCCGACGTACGCAAGGGGCCGGTGATGGTCTGACCAGCCCCAAACGACGCATTATCGAACACAGCCACCAAGGGTCCCGAAGGCGGGGAGCGGGCTTCGGTCACATTGTCCGGACATCGGGACGAGCGCACCGGGCGCTCAGGAGCTCGTCAGGACCGAACGAGCAGCTGGAACTCGAAGGAGTAGCGGGACGGCCGGTAGGTGTGGGTGCCGAACTCGACCGCGCGGCCGGTGTCGTCGAAGGTGGTGCGCTGCATGGTGAGCAGTGGTGCCCCCTCCGTCTCACCGAGGCGCTCGGCCTCGGCGGAGGTGGCGGCCCGGGCACCGATGGACTGACGGGCGCTGTGCAGGGTGATTCCGGCGGAGCGCATCAGGCGGTACAGGCCGGTGGCCTCCAGTTGGCCGGTGGCCAGGTCGAGCAGGCCGGGCGGCAGATAGTTGATCAGGTACGCCATCGGCTCGCCGTGCGCGAGCCGCAGCCGCTCCACCCGGTGCACGTCCGAGCCCTCGGTCACCCCCAGGGCGGCCGCAACCTCGGCCGACGCCGCGACAACGCTGTTCACCAGGACCTTCGTCGCCGGGCGCTGCCCGGCCGCCTCGAGGTCGTCGTAGAGACTGCTCAGTTCCAGGGGGCGCTTGACCTGACTGTGCACCACCTGCGTTCCGACACCGCGGCGGCGGACGAGGAGGCCCTTGTCCACGAGGGACTGGATGGCCTGGCGGACGGTTGGCCGGGACAGGCCGAGCCGTGCGGCGAGCTCGATCTCGTTCCCCAGCAGGCTTCCGGGGGTGAGGGTCCCGTGCTCTATCGCGGCCTCGAGCTGCTGGGACAGCTGGAAGTACAACGGGACCGGAGAGCTCCGGTCCACACTGAGCTCCAACGAAAGGGTCGGGTCCATTTCTGGTTTCGGCACGGGGCGAGCGTAGCTCCGTGGCCGGTTGACGGGAAGTTGTGTAGTTCGATTGTCCGGACATGCGCATTGACAGCGCCCGGGGTCGGCCCTCACTTTGATTCCATGCGCATCGGGGTCATCGGTACGGGCCGCATCGGCACCATTCATGCGAACACGCTCAGCCGCCATCGCGACGTCGGCTCGCTGATCCTCACGGACGTGGATCCGGCGCGCGCCCAGGAGCTCGCGCACCGGCTGGGCGAGACCGCCGCGCCGGGGACGGACGAGATCTTCAAGTGGGGCGTGGACGCCGTGGTGATCACGACGGCGACGCCGGCCCATGCCGAACTGATCGGTCGGGCAGCACGCTCCGGGCTCCCGGTGTTCTGCGAGAAGCCCATCGCACTGGACCTGCCGGGCACACTGCAGGCGCTGGCCGAGGTGGAGGCAGCGGGAACGATTCTGCAGATGGGTTTCCAGCGCCGCTTCGACACGGGCTACACCGGTGCCCGTGAGGCGGTGCGCTCGGGACGGCTGGGGCGGCTGCACACGGTCCGCGCGCTGACGTCCGACCAGGCACCGCCGCCGGCGTCATGGCTTCCCCTGTCCGGCGGGCTGTTCCGGGACACGCTGATCCACGACTTCGACATCCTGCGCTGGGTGACCGGACGGGAGGTCGTTCACGTGTACGCGGCCGGGTCCGACGCCGGGCCGTCGATGTTCCGTGAGGCGGGCGACGTGGACACGGGTGCGGCGGTGCTCACCCTCGACGACGGCACCCTTGCCACGGCGACGGCGACCCGGCTGAACGGTGCGGGTTACGACGTGCGCATGGAGCTGGCCGGCGAGCTGGACCAGGTCGTGGTCGGCCTCGACGACCGCACGCCGATCGCGTCCACCGAGCCGACCGGACCACCGGCCGCGGACAAGCCGTGGACGGGGTTCCTGGAGCGCTTCGGCCCCGCGTACGAGGCCGAGCTGTCCGCCTTCGTCGAGGTGGTGCGCGGAGAGCGGCCCAACCCGTGCGACGGGCGCGAGGCACTGCAGGCGCTGCGCATCGCCGAGGCGTGCGAGGTCTCCCGGCGCGAGCGCCGCCCGGTGGCCCTGCCCGAGATCCCCGGCGCGGCCCAGGCCGCACTCCCGTGAACCAGTGCCGTGACAGCGCCGACCACTCCCTGCGGCCATCGGCGAGGCCTGCGCGACCGACGCAAGGGCGGGAGCCGCTGCCGCCCGGCCATCGGTGAGTCTTACGTGACTGACACGACGGCGAGACCCACTCCCGCCGACCGCCGGTGAGGCCTGCACGACCGACGCGAGGGCGGGAGCCACCGGCGCCGGCCATAAGTGGGCCTGCGTGGAAGGCCCCCGGGGAGGCGGCGCGCTGTGTGGGCACCGCTCCCCCGGCCCCGACGGACCCCTGTCCCCGGCGCAGCCCCGCCCCGGGCCGCGGTGCGCCCTCGATGAAGGTCCAGATGAAGGTCCAAGGGCCACCGGCGACCGGTGTTCCGGGCCGCCCGTCGCTGAAACCCTGCGGCCGCGCCGGTTGCCCTACCACCGCACGGGCAGGCTTCGCCTTCCCCGCATCAGCATCCCCGGCAACCACTCACCGGGCGGGCCGTCCAGGGCCAGGCCGGGGGCGCGTTGCAGCAGGGTGCGTATCGCTGTGCGGGCCTCCAGACGGGCCAGCGGGGAACCCAGGCAGAAGTGGATGCCGTGGCCGAAGGCCAGGTGGCCGCGGGTGTCGCGGTGGATGTCGAAGTGCTCCGGCGCGGGGTAACGCGCAGGGTCCCGGTCGGCTGCGGTGAGCCCGATCAGCACCGGCGCGCCCTGCTCGATCGCGGTGCCGGCGATCTCCAGCGGTTCCGCGGCGAAGCGGAACGTGGCGTTCTGCACCGGGCCCTCGTGCCGCAGCACCTCTTCGACCGCGCCGTCGATCAGGCCGAAGTCCGCGCGCAGGGCCGCGAGTTGCTCCGGGTGTGTCAGCAGGGCGTGCACGCCGTTGGTGATGAGGTTGACCGTGGTCTCGTGGCCCGCGACGAGCAGCAGGAAGGCCATGCCGCGCAGCTCCCGCTGCGACAGCCGGTCGCCGTCCTCGGCGGTGGTGCGGATCAGGGCGCTGAGCAGGTCGTCGGCCGGGGCCGCGCGCCGCTTGTCCTCGATCAGCTCGGTGAGATAGGCGCCGAACCGCTCGAAGGCCCGCTCCATGCTCTCCTCGCTGGTCGGCGCGACGACCTCCGTCGACATCTCCCGGAAGACGGCCCGGTCCCGCTCGGGCACGCCGAGCAGTTCGCAGATGACGGTGATCGGCAGCGGATAGGCGAACGCCTCCACGAGGTCGGCGCGGCCGCGCGGCAGCATCGCGTCGAGCAACTCGTCGGTGATCTGCTGGATCCGCGGGCGCATCGCCTCGACGCGGCGCGCGGTGAAGGCCCGGGTGACCAGCGAGCGCAGCCGCGTGTGCTGTGGCGGGTCGCTGGCCAGCATGTGCTTGCCGATCAGCTGCTCCTCGAGGAGTGCCGCGCCGACGCTTCCGACGTCCTTGGCCAGGCGTGGGTCGGCGAGCGCGGCGCGCGCCTCCTCGTACCCGACGACGAGCCAGCTCTCGTATTCCTCGGGCGGAGGCAGCCGCACCCGGTGCACCGGGCCCAGGGCACGCAACTCGGCGTAGACGGAGTGCGGGTCCGCACGGAACCCCTCCCCGTACTCCTTCAGGTCGATCACATCCGACACAACCCCTCCCTCCCGGGACACGAACGGCGTCCCGTGATCGGAGAACGCTCGGGACGGCGGAGAAGTGCCCCCAGGGAGCGTCTTCTTCGAGACATCCCGCGTCGTAGGCGAGCAGGGCGATCTGCACTCGGTTGTCGAGGGTCAGCTTGGCGAGTGTGCGGGAGACGTGGGCCTTGACGGTGGCGACGCTCATGAAGAGCTCCGCAGCCATCTGGGCGTTGGACAGGCCCCGGCCGACCCGGACCGCGACCTCGCGCTCACGGTCGTTGGCCGACCGCCTCCACCGGCTGCCGCCCGGTGTGCCCCCCGACGAGGCCGTGGCCGTGTTCCATCCCGCCGTCACCGCCCATCCGGCCCTCTTCACACGCGGCGGCCTGCGGCCGGGCGGGACGGTCCTGGTCGGCGGGGCGGGGTGCACCGTAGGCAGTGCGCTGGTGGATTTCGCGGCGCGGGCCCACGCGCGCGTGCTCGCGCCGGCCGCTCCGCCGACCACGCTGATGTCCGCGCCCGGGCGCGCAGGAGGCCGGCCCGCCGTACACGAAGGGCGGTTCCCTGCGCCGCTTCGCCGGCGCTCCCATGCGACGGTCGCGGTCCTGGCCGAGGCGGCCGGCGATCAACGAGCTGTCGGCAACCGGCGCGCTGCGCCCGCGCGCCGTGGCATGCCACCCCCTGAGCGCTGCGGCCGACATGCACCGCCGCAGGGAGCGGGAGAAATCCACGGGCGCCGGGTGGTGCTGCGCCCCTGAGCCCGGGTTGGGCGAGCGGACGAGACCTCGGGGCCTCGTCCCCACGGCAACCGGACCGCTGCCCCCACGGCAATCGGACCGCACCACCGCCCTCAACTCCTACGACGGCCGTCGAGCCCCTCCCCCCAGGGCAGTCCGGCCCGGGTTTCGAAGCCGCCGGTCGGGGTCGGTCCGTGCTGGAGGGTGCCGCCTGCCAGGGTGGCCCGTTCCGTCAGGCCGATCAGGCCCTGGCCGGACCCGGGGACGGGGGGAACCTCGCCCTCGGGGGCCGGGTTGCGCACGGACACGACGAGCCCCTCGCCGGGAGCGCCGGTGACCGTCACGGTGACCTCCGTGCCAGGAGCGTGCTTGCGGGCGTTGGTCAGGCCCTCCTGGGCGATGCGGTAGGCGGTGCGGCCCACGGAGGCGGGGACGGCGAGTGCGCCCAGCAGTTGGTCCACGACGGCGAGGGTGTACGGCGTGTGGGGGTCGTGGCGTACGGAGTTCGCGGCTGCCAGGCCGATGGCGACGGCGAGGAGGAAGCAGGAGAAGTCGACGGCCCAGTCGCGGGCAGTGCGCCGGGACCGCCCGGTGCGTCCGGCGTCGGGGTCGAGTTCGTCGGCGACGGCGGACGGCAGCAGCCATCGCCGCCGCGCGAACACCGGCGGCACCTGCGTCGTCGCGTCTCCCGTCACGGCGAACCAATCTACGCAGCGGCGGCACCCGCAGTGCCCCGCGCGGACGCATCGGCGACCAAAGTCGCGGCGGTGTGGACTTCGGACGCGACCGAGGCCACGGGGAGCACACTTCCGGCGCGCCCCACCCGGTCACGGCCGGCAGACCCATGGACTGCCGTCGACCACGGCTCGCGGCCGGAGGCCCGGACGGGCACGGTCCGGGCCTCCGGCTGGTCGCGCCGTTTCCGTTGCGACCGGGGTGGGACTGGAAGATGGGCTCAGCAGCCGAAGTCGATCAGGTCGAACGTGGCGTAGTGGTCGGAGGTGTAGTAGTCCTCCTCGTACTGCTCGCCGGTGACGATGCGCCGGGCGCCGCGAGTCGGGGAGCCGGGGGTGATGACGGTGTACTCGTGGTAGTAGCCGCTCGACTGCCTGGGGAGCACGCCCTCGCGGTTGGAGAAGACGGTCCCGTCCTGCGAGTAGGGGAAGGGGCCGCCCTGGTCGATCAGGTCGAGCGTGTCGTGAGCCTGGGAGGGGAGATCGCCGTAGCAGACACTGCCGACCGAGGTGGCGGCGGCGTCCGCCGTGCCGGCGGAGACGGTGCCGCCGACGAGGAGGGCGGACAGGAGGGCGGCTGCGGCGCCGATACGAGTGGTGCGTGGGGGAAATCTCATGGCCACAGGATGACGCGCGTAGACAATGGCATGTCAACGTCAACCATGGAGAATTCCCCGGCAAGTCTCGTGCGTTTTCAAGGAGTTAACCTGCCGACCGGCACCCTCACCTGATCCTCACAAACAGCGAGCGTGGTGCCCTGCCGGGCAGGGAGCCGTCGGGGTCGAGGAGGCGACGCCCCCTCACGGCCCCGGCGGGTTCATCCGACGTGTGAGGAGAACGGTCCGCCCGTCGGACCCTGCTTGTCGCCGCCCTGGGCCTTCTTCAGGGCGTTGGCGAGGCTTTCGATGGTGAGCGACCGCAGGATGAACGCGGCCTACGTCACGGGTGCGGAGTGGACCGTCGACGGCGGCCACACCGCGTGAACGCGCCACGGGCACACCGCGTGTGCGGCGCGCGGACCGCACCGAGCGTGGGGCGCACCGGTGCTGTCCGGCCGGTGCGCCCCACGGGTCCTTCGGGTGCGGCGTCAGCCGCCCAGTTCCTGGTGGCGGGCCGCCAGCCGGTTCGCGCCGTCCCGCGTGAGGGAACCGAACAGGCGCAGCCGGGAGATGCCTCCGTCCGGGAATATGTCCACGCGCGCGTGCGTGCCCACGGCCGGCGCATGCAGGACGAAGCGGTGGTTGGTGTCGGGCTGGAGCCGGGTGCGGGGCAGGATCTCGGTCCATGCGCCGTCCTCGCCGTCCCGCACGGAGACCGACGCCCAGCCGGCGCTGTTGCCCTTGAGGTACGCCGTGTCGATCTCGATGGCGCGGATCTGCGCCTGGGCCACCAACCGGTAGCGGATCCAGTCGTTGCCCCGATCCCGGCGACGCCGGGTCTCCCAGCCGTCGTCCATCTTGCGGGAGCGGCCGGGCTGGATGGTGTTGGTGGCCGGCGAGTAGAAGAGGTTGGAGGCGTCCTCGACCCGGCCGCCGTTCTCCAGGGCTACGACGTCGAACGTGCCGAGCACCTCCAGCCACTGCGGGTCCGGGACGACTTCGCCGTACACCCGCAGGCGCGCGATGCCCCCGTCGGGGTGCTGCTTGACGCGCAGGTGTGTCAGCCGCTGCTCGGCACTCACCTCGAAGCCGTTGGCCGCGTGGCCGCCCACCGGGGTGCGCGGGACCAGCGTCGTCCACTTGACGTCGTCCGCGAGGAGCTCCTCCGGCGACGGGGAACCCGGCACGGACGTGCCCTCGATCGACACCGCCTGCGGGTAGTTGCCCCGGAAGTGCGCGGTGTCGACGACGACGCCGCGGACCACGCCGGGCGCCCCGAGGCGGATCAGCGCCCAGTCGTGGTCCTCGTCGGTCGGCCAGGGGTGTTGTGCCGAGGCGCCGCGCCGGCGCCGGGTCTCCCAGCCGTCCATGACCTTGCCCTTGTGCCCGAAGTGCTCGGGGTCGAACTCGGCGCGCCCGGGCACCAGCAGGTTCTCGCGCTGGGCGAAGAACTCGTCGTTGGCGGCGACGACTGCGGCGCCGAGCTGCCGGTCGGCCAGGTTCGCGTGGTGGGTGAAGGGGAAGTCGGCGGTGCGGTAGTCCGCGTACGGGTCGCCGCCCGCGTAGGGGTGCGCGTCGCCGGTGAAGCGTGCCGGGCCGGATGGATGCTGCGCCGTCACGGTGATCAGGGATTCCTTTCGGGGTCGGCCGCCGCGGAACGGCAGGATGTCAGTGGGACCTGGTCAGCAGCCGGCCCTTCGGTTCGGTGAAGTCGCCGCCCGCCAGGATGCGTTCGCCGCGCAGCCAGGTGGACTTCACCACCCCGTACAGGGTGCGGCCCGCGTACGCCGTGACGCGGTTGCGGTGCTGAAGGGCGGCCGGGTCCACGGTGAACGTCTCGTCGGGTGCGAGGACGGCGAAGTCCGCGTCGCGCCCGGCCTCGATGGCGCCCTTGCGGTCGAGACCGGCCAGGGCCGCCGTCCGCGCGGACATCCAGCCCGCCACGTCCTCAAGGCCGTGGCCGCGTCCGCGTGCCTCGGTCCAGACCGCCGGCAGGCTCAGCTGCAGTCCGGAGATGCCGCCCCAGGCGGTGGCGAAGTCGTCCGTCTTCAGGTCGGCCGTGGACGGTGAGTGGTCGGTGACCACGCAGTCGATGGTGCCGTCGGCCAGCGCCTGCCAGAGCAGGTCCTGGTTGGCGGCCTCCCGGATGGGCGGGCAGCACTTGAACTCGCTGGCGCCGTCGGGGACTTCCTCGGCGGTGAGGGTGAGGTAGTGCGGGCACGTCTCGACGGTGAGACGTACCCCGTCGGCGCGCGCGTCGGCGATGAGCGGCAGCGCGTCGCCGGAGGACAGGTGGAGCACGTGCACGCGCGCGTGCAGACGCCTCGCCTGTGCGACGAGGTTCGCGATGGCGGTGTCCTCGGCGTCGCGCGGGCGGGAGGCCAGGAAGTCGGCGTACCTGGGGCCGCCGTGCTGCGGGGCGGCGGCGAGGTGCTGGGGGTCCTCGGCGTGCACGATCAGCAGGCCGCCGAACCCGGCGATCTCCGTGAGGGACTGTGCGAGCTGGTCCTGGGTGAGGTGCGGGAACTCGTCCACGCCGGAGGGTGACAGGAACGCCTTGAAGCCGAAGACCCCGGCGTCGTGCAGCGGGCGCAGGTCCTTGACGTTGCCGGGCAGGGCGCCGCCCCAGAAGCCGACGTCGACGTGGGCCTTGTCCCGGGCCACTTCGCGCTTGGTACGGAGGTGGTCGACCGTCGTGGTCGGCGGCAGGGAGTTGAGCGGCATGTCGATCAGGGTGGTGATGCCGCCGGCCGCCGCCGCGCGGGTGGCGGTCCAGAAGCCCTCCCAGTCCGTGCGGCCGGGATCGTTGACGTGCACGTGGGTGTCGACCAGACCGGGCAGCAGGACGTCGTCCCCGAGGTCCTCCAGGCGGGCCCCGGCGGGTGTCTTCGCGTCGTACGGCAGTACGGCCGTGATCGTGCCGTCGGCGACCGCGACCGACGCGGCGCGCATCCCCTCGGGCATGATGACGCGCGTCGAGCGCAGCACCAGTTCAGCGTCGGACACCCCGGACCCCTCTTTCTGCCGCCGTTGACTTCCGGGAAACCGGATTTACACCCATGTAACGGACTTCAACGTTCTGTTGAAGGAGTCTTCACCCGTGCCGCCGCCTCGTCAAGAGGCACACTTCGCGCGGCGCCTCCGGCGAGCACTCTCTGGACGTTTCCACAACGCGAAATTAGAATTCCAGCCAGCAGAACGTGGTTCCGCACGGCCGGGGGGCCGAGCGGCTCCCCGGTAGGCTTTGGCCCTTCCTGCCAGTCGCGAAAGGAACGCGCCGTGCCGACGTCCAGCGCCAGCACCACCGGCTCCGCCAAGTCCTCCGCCAGCGGTGGCGTCCAGTCCCTGGAGCGCGCCTTCGACCTGCTCGAGCGGATGGCGGACGCCGGCGGCGAGGTCGGCCTGAGCGAGCTGTCCGCCAGCAGCGGGCTGCCCCTGCCGACCATCCACCGCCTGATGCGCACGCTGGTGGTCTGCGGATACGTCCGCCAGCAGCCGAACCGGCGGTATGCGCTCGGCCCGCGCCTGATCCGCCTCGGCGAGTCGGCCTCCCGGCTGCTGGGCACCTGGGCCCGCCCCTACCTCGCCCGGCTGGTCGAGGAGACCGGCGAGACGGCGAACATGGCGCTGCTCGACGGCGACGAGATCGTCTACGTGGCGCAGGTGCCCTCCAAGCACTCGATGCGCATGTTCACCGAGGTCGGACGGCGTGTGCTGCCGCACTCCACCGGCGTGGGCAAGGCACTGCTGGCCCACACGCCCGACCACGAGGTGCGCGCCCTGCTCGCCCGCACCGGCATGCCGGCCGCCACGGAGAAGACGATCACCACGCCCGAGGGCTTCCTGACGGCGCTGGAGGACGTACGCCGGCTCGGGTACGCCCTCGACGACAACGAGCAGGAGATGGGGGTCCGCTGCCTCGCGGTCCCGGTGCCCGAATCGCCCACCGCCGCGGCGATCTCCATCTCCGGCCCCGCCGGCCGGGTCACCGAGGCGGCGACGGACAAGATCGTGCCGGTCCTGCAGCAGGTGGCGGCCGAGCTGTCGCAGGCGCTGACGAGTCCGGGACCGGCGGCCTGACCCACATCATGGCGAGCGCCACCGCCCCGGTCCGCGCACCGGCCGGCGGGTCCGGTCACCTCCCGAGCGCGGTCAGCCGTCCGTCCCGCATCGGGCTGCCCGCGATGCGCGCGCGGGCAGAGGCACTGGGCGGGAGGTTCACCGTGGAGTCGGCACCGGGCCAGGGCACGGCGGTGGCGGTCACCCTGCCCTGTCCGCCCGCGGGGCCGGCACCGAAGGAGGACAAGGAGGAGGACAAGGAGGAGGACAAGGAGGACAAGGAAGTCCCATCTGGTGCACATCTGCGCCAAGTTGGGTGTGGAGTCAGGCGCGGTGGCGGTGGCGGTGGCCACCGAACGGGGCGTCATCCGGCGAATTGGGCCTTGAACGCGACCAACGCGACCGTGACGCCCTGAAGACGAACGTCAGGGCGAGGCCGTGACCTTGACGGGCCCGAATGCGACCGGGACCCGGTGAGCCAGAACTTGACGACCCGTCAACGCCGGGGTGACTCCCCGAACAGATCGACCGCGGCGCGCACCTCGGACAGCCCTCGTGCCAGAGCGCTGACGGAGCCGATCGATCCGGCGATCAGCAGCAGGGAGCGACGCAGGCGCGGTGTCTCGGGGACTCCGTGGGTGGCCATCGCGGCGAGGGCGGCGAGTTCGTCCTCGGCGATGGCCCGGTCGGGGAACTCCGCGGGATGAGCTGCGAGTTCACGGCGCAGCCGGGAGACGGCGGTCCGCAGCTCCGCCACCCTCGGGTCCTCTCCGCTGCCCGTCACCGGCCTCTGTCCCAAGCTCCGCAACACAGCCCTCCCCCTCGCACCCCGTTGTGTGCAAGTCCTCGCCGACTCCGCGGGACATCCCTGTGGAGCGGGTCGGGCGCCGGGGGACGCGGGCCAGTAAACGCCACCCGGTGCGGGATGCGCCACCGTGGGGAACGAAATTCAGTCCGCGAAGACCGCGCGGCCGCCGGACGGTCCGGTATGCAGGACGCATGACACACACAGAGGACATCGCCGGGCTGGTGCTGGCCGCCGGTGGGGGGCGGCGGCTCGGCGGGCGGCCGAAGGCGCTGCTCGTACACCGGGGACGGCCGCTCGTGGAGCACGCGGTCGGGGTGCTGCGCGCGGCCGGACTGCGGCGCGTCCATGTGGTTCTCGGGGCCCAGGCCGAGGCGGTACGGCAGCGGGCGGACCTGTCCGGCTGCCTGCTCGTGGACAACCCGCAGTGGGAGCAGGGCATGGGCACGTCGCTGCGGGCCGGTCTCGGCTCGCTCACCGGGACGGGGGTACGGGCGGCCCTGGTCTCGCTCGTCGACCAGCCGGGCATCGGGCCGGAGGCGGTGTCCCGGGTGCTGGCCGCGTACCGGAACGAGACGTCACTGGCCTCGGCCGCGTACGAGGGTGTCCGCGGGCATCCGGTCCTGTTCGGCTCCGCCCACTGGGCGGGCATCGCGGCGACGGCGACGGGCGACCGCGGGGCCCGCGCCTACCTGAAGAGCCACGAGGAGGAGATCACGCTCGTCGAGTGCGCGGACGTGGCACAGGCGTACGACATCGACACGGAAGCCGACCTGGGACACCTCGAGTGAACGGGGTGGCACCGAGCGCCACCTTGCCTCGAGCCGGAGATTCTCGACATCAACAAACCATTGAACTTCCACCATGAGGAAACTAGTATCCACTGATCAGAAGCACCCGGCCGCGCCCCGGGTGCGAAACACCCCATTCGCGCCCCTTGGCATCCAGTGCCACGGCATGGTGGCGATGAACGTGGTTCGCTGAAGAGGCTCCCCGAAGGAAGTGACAGCTCATGTCCGCACCAGCGTCCTCCCCGCTGGCCATCGTCGACGCCGAGCCCCTGCCCCGGCAGGAGGAGGTCCTCACCGACGCGGCGCTCGCCTTCGTGGCCGAACTGCACCGGCGGTTCACTCCGCGTCGCGACGAGCTCCTCGCCCGCCGGACCGAGCGTCGCGCCGAGATCGCCCGCACCTGTGCCCTCGACTTCCTCCCCGAGACCGCCGCGATCCGCGCGGACGACTCCTGGAAGGTGGCCCCGGCCCCGGCCGCCCTGGAGGACCGCCGCGTCGAGATCACCGGTCCCACCGACCGCAAGATGACCATCAACGCGCTCAACTCCGGCGCCCGGGTCTGGCTCGCCGACTTCGAGGACGCCTCCGCCCCCACCTGGGAGAACGTCGTCCTCGGCCAGCTCAACCTGATCGACGCCTACACCCGGAACATCGACTTCACGGACCCGGACTCCGGCAAGACCTACGCCCTGGGCCCCGACGAGCAGCTCGCCACGGTCGTCATGCGGCCGCGCGGCTGGCACCTGAACGAGCGCCACCTCGTCGACGAGCAGGGCACGCCGGTCCCCGGCGCCTTCGTCGACTTCGGCCTGTACTTCTTCCACAACGCCCAGCGGCTGCTCGACCTCGGCAAGGGCCCGTACTTCTACCTCCCGAAGACCGAGTCCCATCTGGAGGCCCGCCTCTGGAACGACGTCTTCGTCTTCGCCCAGGACTACGTCGGCATCCCGCAGGGCACCGTCCGCGCCACCGTCCTCATCGAGACGATCACCGCGGCGTACGAGATGGACGAGATCCTCTACGAACTCCGCGACCACGCCTCCGGGCTGAACGCCGGCCGCTGGGACTACCTGTTCTCGATCGTCAAGAACTTCCGTGACGGCGGAGCGAGGTTCGTGCTGCCGGACCGCAACGCGGTCACGATGACGGCCCCGTTCATGCGGGCGTACACCGAACTCCTCGTCCGTACCTGCCACAAGCGCGGAGCACACGCGATCGGCGGCATGGCGGCCTTCATCCCCTCCCGCCGGGACGCCGAGGTCAACAGGGTCGCCTTCGAGAAGGTGCGGGCCGACAAGGACCGCGAGGCGAACGACGGCTTCGACGGCTCCTGGGTCGCCCACCCGGACCTGGTCCCCATCGCCATGGAGTCCTTCGACCGGGTCCTCGGCGACAGGCCCAACCAGAAGGACCGCCTGCGCGAGGACGTCGACGTCAAGGCGGCCGACCTGATCGCCATCGACTCCCTCGACGCCAAGCCCACCTACGCGGGCCTGGTGAACGCCGTCCAGGTCGGCATCCGCTACATCGAGGCCTGGCTGCGCGGTCTCGGCGCGGTCGCCATCTTCAACCTCATGGAGGACGCGGCCACCGCCGAGATCTCCCGGTCCCAGATCTGGCAGTGGATCAACGCGGGGGTCGAGTTCGAGAACGGCGAGAAGGCCACGCCGGAGCTCGCCCGCAGGGTCGCCGCCGACGAACTCCAGAACATCCGCGCGGAGATCGGCGAGGACGCCTTCGCGGCCGGGCACTGGCAGCAGGCCCACGACCTGCTGCTGCGGGTCGCCCTCGACGAGAACTACGCGGACTTCCTGACGCTGCCGGCGTACGAACAGCTGGCGGGCTGATACGAACGGCCGGTGGACCGAACCGTCACCGGTCCGAGTGGCCCAGGGACTTGCCCGGGGCCACTCGGTCGCGTACGGCCCGTTTCACGGCCGTCGGTTCCGGGAAGCCCTGCTCGCGGCGGTCCCACACCACCTCGTGGTCGACGCGTACGACGAAGACACCACCCGTGCCGGGTTTGAGCGACAGCTCGGCCAGCTCGGCCTCGAACGTGGTCAGCAGCTCCTGCGCCAGCCAGGCGGCACGCGGCAGCCAGCGGCACTGGGTGCAGTACTCGATCTGGACGCGATGGCCCTCTGCTCCGGGGGGGTCCGTCATCCCAGGTGTACCGACCAATCCTGTTCCGCCGCCGGTTTGCCGTGCAGATCGGGGACCCGCTTGAGCCAGTTCGGACGGCCTTGTTGTGTCCGTGCCGCGCGGGCGGCCTCCTCGGCAGCGAGTTCCTCACGGCTCGGGAAGTCGGTGGGCAGCCACTGTCCGGACGCCTCCACCCGCGCGGCGAGGTAGCCGGCGTAGGCGGCCCGGACCGCGTCGGGCGTCGCGAAGCCCGGTTCCTCGGTGAGCCAGGCGTCGGGCACCTCCGCCAGGATGTCTCGCAGGAGTTCCCCGGTCACCCGGGGCGCCAGTTCGGCGTCGGCGGCCCGCACGTCCGGGGCGTAGTGGCCCAGGGCGTGGTGCCGGAAGTCGTACGCCTTCCCCGGGTCCGAGGTGTCCCAGCGGTGGTGGAAGACGAGGGCGGCGCCGTGGTCGATGAGCCACAGGTGCGCCGGCGCCGTGCCGAAGGTGGGCCAGATCATCAGGTTCGAACTGTGCACCGTCCGGTCGACGTTGACCGTGAGCGCGTCGAGCCAGACGATCTTCCCGGCCTCCAGCGGGTCGACCCGGAAGGTCCTGGCGGCCTCGGGCGTGAAGTCCCTCGCACCCGGCAGATAGTCCATCCCGAGGTTCACGCCCTCGCTGGCGTTCAGCAGGTCGCGCACCTCCTGGTGCGGCTCGTGCCCGGCGATCGCCGGGTCGAAGTGCACCAGGACCAGCTCGGGGAAGCGCAGCCCGAGCGCCCGCGCCAGCTCACCGACGATCACCTCGGCGACCAGCGCCTTGCGGCCCTGTGCGGAGCCGGTGAACTTCACGACGTACGTGCCCAGGTCGTCGGCCTCGACGACCCCGGGCACGGAGCCGCCGGACCGCAGCGGGGTCACGTATCGAACGGCAGTCACGTCGCGCAGCACATCGGCCAGGGTACGCCAGGCGGCCTTGCGGCCGATCGGCATTTACGCGCTGACCAGAGGGTTCGGCAGCGGCAGATAGCGGGCGTCGGCGCCGTCCGCTCCGAGCCAGCGCAGCAGCAGGTTCGTCTTGCCGGGCAGGGTGGGCGCGGTGAGCAGGCCGGTGATCTCGGGCAGGTCGTGGCGGGCGAGCTCGCGGCGGGCGGCCGGCCAGGGATCCAGTCCGGGCCGGCGTTCGGCCAGTGCCGCGCCCACCTCGGCGAGGTGGTTGACGACCAGGCAGTACACCAGGCGCTCCCACCCGGCGGCCCGGGACACCTCGGGGAGCAGCTTGACGCCCTCCGCGTCCCGGAACAGCGCCTGCACGGGGATGCCGTCGGGGTCGACGGCGACCAGCGAGTTCTGCAGATGGGCTTCGAGGACGACGCCGTGCCGCGCGAACGCCCCCAGCACCGGGGGCACGACCTGGCGCAGGTAAGCCTCCCACCACACCGCCGCATCCGCCGGGCCGTCGAGCGGACTGCCGTCGAAGCCCTCGACCAGGGCCGCGGCCAGCAGCGGGGTCGCACCGGGCCGGACGTGGCCGCGCAGTCCGTCCCGGACCACCACCGCGAGTTCCTCGAAGGCGAAGGCGGCGGTGCGGTAACCGCGGTCGCTCAGCCAGGCCGCCGGCCCGCCCAGGTCGGCGAAGGCGGCCACGGCCGCCGTGTCCGTGCGGCGCAGTTTCAGCAGGTCGTGGCGCCACAGCCGCCGTACGTCGTTGGTGATGCGCACATCGAGGCTGAACTTGAGGAAAAGGTCCGCGCCGGGTGCGTGGACCGTGCGGATCGCCGCCGTCGGCCAGACGTCGAAGGCGGTCCGGCCCAGCCGTACCAGGCGGCCGTCGGCGAAGGCCTCCGCGAGGTCCCGGCCGGCCAGGTCGAGCTGCCAGGGGTGGGCGGGCAGCAGCCGGTAGCCGGGCGGGGCCTGGCCGAGGGTGTCGAGCGCCGAGGTGTCGCCCTCCTCGACGACCAGGTCCTCGCGCACCCCGAGCAGCACCAGCGGGAAGCGGGTGTGCGCCTCGGGCGCGTACGGCAGCCAGGCGGCGACGGGGCCGCCGCCGCGGGCCTTGGGTGCGGGGTGGTACGGATGACCGGTGACGAGGGACTGCTCGGACCGCAGATACGGGTCCTCGGGCGGCACCGTGCGGGCGCGCGCGGCGAGCAGGGCGGCCACCGCGTCGCGGCTGTCGATCATCTCGGCGGGCAGTTCGTCGTTGGACAGGCCCGTGTGCCGCCGCAGCTCGTCGGCCACCAGTTTCACCAGCTCCGTGTGGTCGACCCGGTGCCAGGCGCCGTCCGCGTGGACCTCGGGTTCGGCGGGCCGCCGCCCGCCGCGTACCCGCAGCAGCCGGCCGCCGCCCGGCAGCCGGTACACCCGCCGTCCGCCCGGCTCCGGGTGCGGCTGCGCCACCTCGCGGATCAGGCAGTTCAGCAGGGGCGCGGCCGCGTACGCGTCGGCGCGCTCCGCGACGTCGTCGCTGGGGGGCATGTGCTCCACGCGTTCCATTCGTTCCATACGTCCACACGGTGGGATGGTGATCAGTATGTCTGGCCCGCAGCCGCTACCGTGAGGCCCGACCCGTACCCGAGGAGCCCGACCGTGCACCGTCCCCCCACCGCCGAGGCGGAGGTCGCCGGGGAACTGGCCGCCGTGCGCCCCGGCCTCGTGCCACGGTACGCGGCCGAGCTGCCCGGCGCCCGGGCGGCGGTGCTGTCCCGGCTGTGGCGCGCGCTGGCGTACGAACCGCTGCCGTGGGTCGTGCGGCGCGAGCCCGCCGGGCCGGAGCTGGTCCTGCGGCTGGCCGACGGCCGCCGGCTGCACGGCCCTCGGGCGGATCCGTACGCCACCGCCGCGCACGTCACCGTCGTACGCCTCGGTGAGGAGCCGTACGACGATCCGGCCCGTCTGGTGACGGATCTGTCCGTGCCGCACGGCACGGCGCTGGCCGCCGAACTCGGTCACAGCGTGGCCTCGTTGGCGCTGTCGCGGGCCGATCGGCCGCCGGGTGAGAGGGACCGGCAGACACACCCGGAAGAGTGGCCGGGCGAGGACTGGGAGTGGGAGCAGAGGGTGGTCGACGGCCATCCCTTCCACCCCAACTGCCGTTCCCGGCCCGGATTCTCGGTGGCCGAGCAGCTCGCGTACGGGCCGGAGCACCGGCCCGTGGTGGACCTGTGTCTGGTCCCGGTCCGGGCGGCCGAGTGCCTGGTGACGGGGACATGGCCGGAGGGACTGCGGGACGGCGAGCGGCTGCTGGTCCCGGTGCACCCCTGGCAGGCGGCGCACGTGCTCAAACGGGCCTGCGAGGGCGGCACGATCACCGCGCATCCGCTGATGTCCCTGCGCACCCTGGCGCTGCCCGGCGGACCGCACGTCAAGACCGCGCTCAGCGCCCGGCTGACGTCGTCGGTGCGGGACATCTCGGTCGCCTCGGTCGCCGCGTCGGCGACCCTGTCGGCCTTCGCGGAGGACCTGGCGGCCCGCACCGACGGCCTGCTGCACATCACCCGCACGCTCGGCGGCGCCACGGCCCACTCCCCCGACCTGGCGGCACTGTGGCGCGAGGCGCCCCACGAGTACGCGGCGCCGGGGGAGCACGTACTGCCGGTGGCCGCCCTCGCCACCACCGGCCTGCCGGACTCCCCCGCGTGGCTGGCCGGTTTCGCGCGCCTCGCGCTCGCGGTCTGCCTGCGACTGCTGGAGCTGGGCGTGGCCCTGGAGGCGCACGGGCAGAACCTTCTCGTGGTGCTGTCCGAGGCGGGCGCGCCCCTGCGGCTGGTCTACCGCGACCTCGCCGACATCCGGGTCAGCCCGGCCCGCCTCGCCGCGCACGGCGTCCCCGCGCCGCGGCTGCCCGAGCGGAACCTGACCGACGACCCGACGGCCCTGCGGCGCAAGTTGTTCGGCTCGCTGGTCGCGGGCGCCCTCGCCGGAACGGCGGGCTCGGCACCGGCCTTGCGTACCGCACTGGAGACGGCCGTACGGGACCTTCCGCGCACCGCGGACCTGGTGGCACTGTGTGAAGAGCCGCTCCCCGCCAAGGCGTTGACGCTGATGCGGCTGTCCCCTGGAACGCCCGGTGACCTGTGGACCGAGCTGCCCAACCCGCTCGTTTTGGAGCACGGCACATCTGGTCAATAAGATCCGCCGATGATCACAAGACAACGGCTGGCGGCAGGGGTCTGTGCTCTGCTCGCCGCCCTGACGGCCGGGGTGGCCTTTCCCACGGCGGCAACAGCCGGCGAGCCGGACGGCCAGGCCGCTCCGAAGGTCGAACTCGTCCTGGACGTCAGCGGTTCCATGCGCACCCGGGACATCGACGGCGGTACGCGGATGGCGGCGGCCAAGCAGGCGTTCAACGAGGTGCTCGACGCCACGCCCCAGGAGGTCCAGCTGGGCATCCGCACCCTCGGTGCCAACTACCGCGGCAACGACCGCCAGACGGGTTGCAAGGACACCGCGCAGCTCTACCCGGTCGGCCCGCTGAACCGCACCGAGGCGAAGACGGCGGTCGCCACGCTGGCACCGACGGGCTGGACCCCGATCGGGCCCGCGCTGCAGAAGGCGGCCGCGGACCTCGACGGCGGTGACGGCACCCGGCGTATCGTCCTGATCAGCGACGGCGAGGACACCTGCCAGCCGCTGGACCCCTGCGAGGTGGCCCGCGAGATCGCGGCCAGGGGCATCGGCCTGACCATCGACACCCTCGGCCTGGTTCCGGACGCCAAGACCCGTGACCAGCTCAGCTGCATCGCGGACGCGACCGGCGGCACCTACACCTCCGTCCAGCACAAGGAGCAACTGACCGACCGCGTCGACCAGTTGGTGCACCGGGCGGCGGACCCCGTGGTGACGCCGGTCGCCACCGAGGGCGCTGCCGACTGCACCAAGGCACCGGCGCTGAAGTCCGGTCTGTTCACCGACCGTGAGCAGTTCGGGCAGCAGCGCTGGTACCGGGTGGACGTGAAGCCGGGTCAGGAGCTGCGCGCATCGGTCGGCGTCGCCGCCGACCGTGCCGTCAACCCCGACTACGGAGTGCTGCTGCGGGCCGTGACCAGGTCCGGGCGCGAGATCGTGCGCGGCGAGTCGGCGGGCAACGGCCGTACGGACGTGATCTCGACGGGTCTGCGCTACCCGAAGCCCAAGAGCGACGACGACAACGCGCCCGCCGAGAGCGTCTGCCTGCAGGTCACGAACGCCTTCTCGGCGGGGCCCGGGGTGAAGACCGCACCGGGTCTGCCGCTGGAGCTGACCGTCGACGTGGTGGACGGGCCGAGCAAGGCGAGCGATGTCGCCTCCTTCGGCCTCGGCCGCGGCTGGTGGCTGCTCGGCGCCCTGGTGCTGACCGGCTTCGTCGCGGGTCTGCTGTGGGGCTGGCTGTCGCGCTGGCGGGTCGCCGTCTGGAGGACGAACTGATGCATATCACACGTGTGCTGGGTGCCGCGCTGCTGGCGCTCGGACTGGCCGCGGGCCCGGCGGCCGCCGACTCCTCGCCCTCGGCGTCGTCGAGCCCTTCCGGCGACGGCAAGGCGCCGAGCGAGGCGGGTACCTCGTTCCGTACGGCGACGGAGATCGAGCAGGGGCAGCAGGCCACCGCGACCGGCTCCACCGGGGACTACCTGTACTGGTCGTTCCCGGCGGACGCCGGTCAGCGCCCCACGGTCAGGGCGACGGTGAAGCTGCCGCAGAACCACTCCCCCCAGACCTGGCAGATCGACGTCTACGACGGACTGCGCCGCCGCCAGTCCTGCCAGTACGGCGCGCAGACCCACACCGCCGCCCAGGGCGCGGCCTCCGTCGGCCTGGCCTGCACCCTGCGCACGGTCCGCGCCTGGTCCGAGCCGTGGGCCAACGACCCGCTGCCGGGCACGTACTACGTCCGGCTGACGGTGGTCGGTCTGCAGGCGTCCGACCTGGGTCTGCCGGTCGGCGCCGAGGTGAAGGTCGACGCCAAGGACATCGGCGGCGCGGCCGCGGTGGACGGCTCGCTGGCGAAGCCTCTGGTGCCGGGCATAGCCGTCAAGTCCGAGAGCGCCGGTGGTGGGGACGGTTCGACGAAGTCGGCCGTGCTGTCGGCCGTCGAACCGGACGACGGCTGGTCCTCCGGCTGGTGGTCCGACCGGTGGGTGTGGACCGCGATCGGCGGCGCGCTGGCCGCGCTCGCGGGAGTCGGCGGGTATGCGCTGACCCGCGGATCCGGAAGGCCCTCGCGGGTACCGCCGGGCGCCTGAGCCGTCGCAAGGAGAAGGCCCGCCGCGGCGGGCCTTTTTCATGCCTCCCGCAGGGCTTCATGCCTCCCGCAGGGCTTCATGCCCGCAGGGCCTTGGCGACCGTGCCGTCCCCGCTCACCTCGACACGTCCGTCCCGGACCGCCTGCGCCAGGCTCGTCTCCCCCCGGCTCACGGCCGCGCACGTGCCGGAGTCGAGCGTCAGCCGGGCGTCCGGCTCCCCGGGCGCGGGCCCGTCGCCGTACACGGGGCCTTCCCGGTCACCGACGTGGAGGTGGAAGACCCCCTCCTCCAGCCGGACTTCGACGAGTCCGTCTCCGTCCAGCAGGCGCAGCAACGGCAGCGCGAACCAGTGGGCGCGCACCGCGTCGGTTGGCCGCCGCTCCCCCAGCTCGGCCTGGCCCCAGGTGCCCAGCGCCTGCAGTACCGGCAGCAACTCCCGCCCTCGTGAGGTGAGTTCGTACACATAGGCGGCCCCCGGCGGCGGCAGCCTGCGCCGGGTGGCCAGTCCGTCCCGCTCCATGTCCTTCAGCCGCGAGGCGAGCACGTCCGTACTCACGCCGGGCAGGTCGGCATGCAGGTCCGTGTAGCGACGGGGACCGGCGAGCAGTTCGCGGACGATCAGCAGGGTCCAGCGGTCGCCGACGAGGTCGAGGGCGCGGGCTGCGGAACAGTACTGGTCGTAGCTACGGCGCGGTGACATGCGACGCAGTCTAGACGCGTTGTTGGACTTTCCAAGCCGCTACTTGGTAAAACCAAGCAACACCAGTGAGGGGAAGCGGCGCATGGAATTCCGGCAGTCGAGCAAGCTCAGCGAGGTCTGTTACGAGATCCGCGGCCCGGTGATCGAGCACGCCAACGCACTGGAGGAGGCCGGGCACAGCGTGCTGCGCCTGAACACCGGCAATCCGGCCCTCTTCGGTTTCGAGGCGCCGGAGGAGATCCTCCAGGACATGATCCGGATGCTGCCCCAGGCGCACGGGTACACCGACTCGCGCGGCATCCTCTCCGCCCGCCGGGCCGTGGCCCAGCGCTACCAGAACCTGGGCCTGGAGGTGGACGTCGACGACGTCTTCCTCGGCAACGGCGTCTCGGAGCTGGTGTCGATGGCCGTACAGGCGCTGCTGGAGGACGGCGACGAAATCCTCATCCCGGCACCGGACTTCCCCCTCTGGACGGCGGTCACGACCCTGGCCGGGGGCAAGGCCGTCCATTACCTGTGCGACGAGCAGGCCGACTGGTACCCGGACCTGGACGACATGGCGTCGAAGATCACCGACCGCACGAAGGCCGTCGTGATCATCAATCCCAACAACCCGACCGGCGCGGTCTATCCGAAGGAGATCCTGGAGGGCATCCTCGACCTCGCCCGCCGCCACGGTCTGATGGTCTTCGCCGACGAGATCTACGACCAGATCCTCTACGACGACGCCGTGCACCACTCCACCGCCGCCCTCGCCCCCGATCTTGTGGTCCTCACCTTCTGCGGCCTGTCGAAGACGTACCGCGTGGCGGGCTTCCGCTCGGGCTGGCTGGTGGTGACCGGTCCCAGGCAGCACGCGAAGGACTATCTGGAGGGCCTGACCATGCTGGCCTCCATGCGGCTGTGCGCCAACGCGCCCGCACAGTACGCGATCCAGGCCGCGCTCGGCGGCCGGCAGTCCGTCCGGGACCTCACGGCACCGGGCGGCCGGCTGTACGAACAGCGGGACCGTGTCTGGGAGAAGCTGAACGAGATCCCCGGCGTGACGTGCGTGAAACCCAGGGGCGCGCTCTACGCCTTCCCTCGCCTCGATCCCAAGGTGCACCGGATCCACGACGACGAGAAGTTCGTCCTGGACCTCCTGCTGCGCGAGAAGATCCAGGTCGTCCAGGGCACCGGCTTCAACTGGCCCGCCCCCGACCACTTCCGCATCCTCACCCTGCCGCACGCGGACGATCTGGAGGCGGCGATCGGGCGGATCGGGCGGTTCCTCGGCGGGTACCGGCAGTAGCGGCCGCCGCCGTCCGCGGGCATCGCCGTCCGCGGCCGCCACCGTCTGCGGGCGCCACCGTCCGCGGCCGCCACCGTCCGCGGGCGCCGCCATCCGCGGGCGCCGCCATCCGCGGGCGCCGCCATCCGCGGGCATCGCCATCCGCGGGCGCCACCGTCCGCGGGCATCGCC
>NZ_JBEYZY010000039.1:0-63724 GCF_040646295.1 Streptomyces sp. NPDC046197
CTCCCCGGCCCATTCCCCCATCACCACAACAAAGAGTCTGGCCCCGCCGCTCACGCGGCGGGGCCAGAACCCCAAGATCTTCATGAGTCTTCTAGCCGAAGGTCACGGGTCCCTGCTGCGTCTCCACGGTGAAGGAGAAGCCCACCGGCCCCTCGCTGAGGCGGAGTTCGGTGCCCAGGGCGGCCAGCAGGGGGCGGATCTCGTCCGGGTCGGGGGCGGTCGCCGAGACCTCCACCAGGGGTGTGACGGGCAGTCCCGACGCGGACGGGTGGACCGAGTCACCCCAGTCGATCAGGAAGGGCACCAGACCGGAGGGGTGCGCGTCGGCACCGTCGGTCAGCCGCCACTCCAGCAGGGTGCCGTCGGGGGTGCGGCGGCTCATTGGACGGACGGGACCCGGGTCGTAGCCCCGCGCCCGGGCCGCCGTGACCGCCGCGTCCACGTCGGGGGTGGCGATCGCCCACGTCACCGTCCGTGCCGTGGGAAGACCGTCCACGCCGAAAGGGCGCGCGTCCGACGGATCCGCCTGCTCCGGGTCCGGCCCGATGATCTCCAGGTAGCCGGTACCGCCCAGCGACACCAGGTAGTTGCGGGTGCCGAAACCGACGTGGACACCGCCGGGAGCCGGCGCCACACCGGTCCGCCGCGCGAAGTCGGCGACCGTCGCCGCAAGATCGGGGGTCGCCAGGACGAGGTGGTCAAGGAGCGGCGGGATGGCATTCATTCCGGCCGAGGCTAGGGGTGCCGGTGTCCCCGTTCAAGACAAGCGCCACAAGAGAAAGGCCCCCTTCCTGTGGAACATCTGGTCGAAGGACGGCGGCGTCCTCGACGGTACGTCGAGTCCGGGGGCGGCTTCGTCGGCGTGAGCGGCATGAGTGGGCCAGTGACGTTTCTCCGGTGAACGGGCTACTCCATTCGAGTGAGTAAAGGTCATCCCATGGAGAACTCCCCCATGAACCAAGGAATGCTTTTGTCTTGGCAAAGGGTCGTCGGGTCGGCGGTCCTCTTGGCGTGGTGTGTCCATCCCCCATCGAGGAGTCACGCATTGACTTACGGGAAGAAGCTGCGCGAGCAGATCGCCGAGCCGGGAACCACTCCGCTGATCGGTGTGTACGACATGTACTCGGCGTCGATCGCGGCCGCGCACTACGACGGCATGTTCGTCTCCGGCTTCGGCTTCGCGGCGTCGTACTACGGACTGCCGGACATCGGGTTCATCGCCTGGCCGGACATGGTGGCCTTCGTCCAGCGGCTGCGGGGCGCGTTCCCCGGTCACCACCTACTGGTGGACATCGACGACGGCTACGTCGACCCGGAGGTCGCCTGCCATGTGGTGGAGCGGCTGGAGCGGATCGGTGCCTCCGGGGTGATCCTGGAGGACCAGAAGCGCCCTCGCCGGTGCGGCCACGCCGACGGCAAGCAGGTGCTGCCGCTCGACGAGTACCTGGAGAAGCTGCAGAGGGTGCTGGCGACCCGTCAGGACATGGTCGTGGTGGCCCGTACGGACGCCACCGAGGAGGACGACATCCTCGACCGGGCCAAGGCCCTCGCGGCCACCGACGCGGACGTGATCCTCGTCGACGGGATCCGCAGCGTGGAGTGGATCCGCCGGGTGCGGGACATGGCCGGGGACAAGCCGCTGCTGTTCAACCAGATCGCGGGCGGCAAGTCTCCGAGGCTCTCGCTGGGTGAGCTCACCCGGCTCGGCGTGGACGTCGCCATCTACAGCACCCCCTGCCTCTTCGCAGCCCACGAGGCGATGGACGCCGCGCTCGGCGAGCTGAAGCAGGCCGACGGGCGGCTGCCCGAGACGGACGCGGCCCGTGGCGTCGGCGTGCAGGCCGCCACCCGCCTGCTGGAACGCAACCTGGGCCACCGGCGGCTCGACCGCGCGGGCGTAAGCACGTGAGCGGCAACCTGCCGCCGCTGCGCACGGCCACGCTCCTGGCGGTGGCACTGCTATGCGCCGCAGCGCCCACGGCGACGGCGGCCGACGGCCTGATCACCGTGATCGACAACTCGCAGGCCGACTCGATCCTCGAGGTCGACCGCACTGCCAATGTGCAGACCGGCAGCGGTACGGCGGGCAGCGATCACGACGGCAGCGCCGTCGACCTGATGGAGGCCCTCGTCGGTGCGGCGCACGGAGGGGAGAACGGCGGCTGACACGGTGAACGGCCGGGCGCGGCCCGGCCGTTCACCCCGTTCGCCCGATGCCGGAAGCGGTGGTCGCGGACGGGCCCCTCGGTGATTGCGGACGGGAACCCCTTGAGCGTCACGCCACCCGGCCGAGATCCGCGTACCGCACCTCGTGCGCGGGCGGCAGACCCGCCGTCAGGCGCTCCAACTCCTCGACGACGACACGTCCGAGCCGTTCGAGCTCGTTGCCCAGGGAGCCCGCGAGGTGCGGGGTGAGGAGCACGTTGGGCAGTGTGTACAGCGGGGATTCGGCGGGCAGCGGCTCGGGTTCGGTGACGTCGAGGACGGCGTGCAGGCGGCCGGAGACCAACTCCTCGGTGAGGGCCTCGTGGTCCACCAGGGCGCCCCGAGCGGTGTTGATCAGCACGCCGCCGTCCCGGATCAGCGCAAGGCGCGGGCGGTCGAGCATGTGGCGCGTCTCAGGGATGTCGGGAGCGTGCAGACTCACGATGTCGCCACGGCGCAGCAGGTCCTCCAGCGGCAGCAGTTCGGCGCCCAGTGCCGCGGCCTCCTCGGCGCCGACGTAGGGATCGTGCAGCAGTACCTCGAAGTCGTGCGGCCGCAGCAGCTCCAGCAGCCGCCGGCCCACCCGTGACGCCCCGACGATCCCAACGCTGCGGCCCACATTGCCGATCGTCGCGGTCTCGGCGGGCGAGGGGCGGACGTGCGTGGCACGGAACCGCTCGCGCTGGGTGAACACGTCCTTCCCGGCGAGCAGGATCATCGCGAGCGTGTACTCCGCGACCGGCAGCGCATTGGCGCCCGCCGCGCTGGAGACGGTGACGCCCCGCTCCCACACGGCCTCGCCGACCAGTGCGCGCACGGAACCCGCCGCGTGCAGGACGGCCCGCAGCCGGGGCGCCGCGGTGAGCGTGCGCGCGTCGATACGGGGACAGCCCCAGCCGGTGATCAGCACCTCGGCACCGGCCAGATACGGGGCGGCGGTGCGGTCGGTGAAATCCCGCACGACGTGGGCCGGGTCGAGCTCCGCCGTCCGCCGCAGCCGCGCCAGCAGGGGCGGCGGGAACAGCAGCGGCAGATGCACCGGATCCATGGCGAACACGGCCCTGGGCAGCTTGGCGCTGGGCATGACTCTCCTGAGGCGCGCGGAACGACACTCGGTGAAAGCGCCTTCTACCGTAGATCCGCAGCGCAGGCCGGGGCAATCGGCGCAACGGGTCACCGGGCAGCGGGCACCGCCCGGCGGCTCCGCGCGTCAACTCGCGGACGGCGCAAGGCCGCGGTGACGCGGGCCGCCCCGGCCGACCCTCCCCGCAGATGTACGCCGAACGGCCCTCCCACCGTGCCGCACAGCGGAATACCGGGAGACGATGGAGCGCTGCGGTGGTACCGGTGCACGACGCGGCGAAGGGCTGGTGACGCATGACGGCAGACCAGACGGACCCCGTGGTCGCGACGCCCCACGGCTCGGTGCGCGGCCGGTACGAGAACGGGGTGGCGGTGTTCCGCGGCATCCCGTACGCCGCACCTCCGTTCGGGCCCCGCCGGTTCCGGTCACCGATGCCGCCCGAGCCTTGGGACGGCGTGCGCGACGCGGGTGCCTTCGGGCCGACCGCTGGGTGCGATTCGCCGCCGAGGGCGACCCGGGCCGGGAGGCGTGGGACACGACGCATCCCGTGCGGATCTTCGGCGACGGCCGACCGTATACCGCATACGGTCCGCGGGATCCGGAGCTCGCCCTGTGGACGTCCGGCGGCGCCGATTCCGCACCGGGCCGGGCCGGTGGTCCGCCCGTGCGGGCCACGGAACTGCGGTCGGTGGTACGGCGGTTGCGGCGCTCCGGAGGCGTGCCCGAGCGCTGAGGGCGAGGCCGGGCCATGTCCCCTCGTCCGTATCCGGTTGCCGGTTGCCGGTCGCCTGTGGTCAGTCACTGGTTGCCGGTTGCCGGTCGCCTGCGGTCAGTCACTGGTTGCTGGTTTGTCGCCTGTCGCCTGTCGCCCGTCTTCTGGCTCGGGTTTCCGGGCTCCGGTCCTCCGTCTTCTGCCTCCGGCCGCCGTCTTCCGTCTCCGGTCTCCGGCCTCCGGTCTTCCGTCTCCGGTCTTCCGTCTCCGGATTCCAGCCTTCCGTCTCCGGCCTCCGGCCGTTGCTACCCCGCGCCCAGCGTGCGGGCGACCTCCGTGATCGCCGCGGGGCCGACCCGGCAGCAGCCACCGATCAGCCGGGCTCCGGCGGCCTGCCATGCCTCGACCCGTTCGGCGGTGAAGGCGGAACGGCCCTTCCAGACCCGGGCCTCGGCGTCCCACTCCTCACCGCTGTTGGGGTACACCACCACCGGCTTGCCCGTCACCCGCGCCGCGGTCGCGACGGCGGCCCCGGCGTCCTGCGGGGCGCAGCAGTTGACGCCGACCGCGATCACCTCCTCGGCGTCGGCGGCCAGGGCGAACGCCTCGTCCAGCGGCTGTCCGGCGCGGGTGCGGTCACCGGCGACGGTGTACGACAGCCAGGCCGGCACCCCGAGCCCGCGCACGGCCCGCAGCAGGGCCTGGGCCTCGTCGGTGTCCGGCACGGTCTCCAGGGCCAGGACGTCGGGCCGGGCCGCGGCCAGCACCTCCAGCCGGGGCCGGTGGAAGTGTTCAAGTTCCTCGACCGTGAGCCCGTAGCGGCCCCGGTACTCGGAACCGTCCGCCAGCATCGCCCCGTACGGGCCGGCCGAAGCGGCCACCCACAGCGGCCGCGACACGCCCCGGGCGACTGCCAGCCGTGCCGCTTCTCGCGCCAACCCGACACTCAGGGCGATGAGTTCGGCGGCCCGCCTGCGATCGAATCCCCGCTCGGCGAACCCCTCGAAGGTGGCCTGGTAGCTCGCCGTGATCGTCACGTCGGCGCCCGCCAGGAAGTAGGCGAGGTGCGCCTCGGTGATCGCCTCGGGCCGCTCGGCGAGCAGCCGCGCCGACCACAGTGCGTCACTCAGGTCGTGCCCGGCCGCCTCCAGCTGGTTGGACATGCCGCCGTCGAGCACGACGGTCCCGGCGGCGAGGGCTGCGGCGAGGCTGCGCGGCGCGGTGTCGCTGGTCATGTCACGACGCTAGTCGACCCGGTGGTGGGCGGGCGCCGGGGAGCCGCCTGTTCCGAACGGGTCCGGCCTCTGGCGCCGGAGGGCAGGGTGCGGGTGGGATGAACACCGGATGAGCACCGGATACGTACCGCATGAGCCCCTGGGGCGCCCCGACCGGAACCGGGGCGTCCCAGGCCCCCGCGCAAGTCCTCGCTGGAAGAGATCCGGAAGGAAAGACGCCGCCGATGGAGCGGCCCGTCGACGATCGCACCCGCAGCCCGTACACCGGCTTCACCCGCGCCCAAAGCGAGCTGGTCGATGGCGCGCGTGCCCTGAACGAGAACGCCCCGGCACCCCGTCGGGCGTCGTAGCGCCGGTCAGTCCTGGGTTTCCTCGCGGGGCCAGTGTTCGAGCAGCACGTGCAGGGCGTCGATCGTCTTCTCCCACGAGGCCAGGACGTCGCGCGGGGCTCCGAAGCCGCCGGTGGCCTCCAGGGCGCAGTAGCCGTGGAAGGTGCTGCGCAGCAACCGGACGGCGTCGGTGAGGTCCGGTTCGCCGAGGCCGTAGGCGCGCAGCATGCCGTAGGTGATCTCCGCGGTGCGCTTCAGGACCGGGGACGCGGCGGCCACCGACTGGTCCAGGCGCATCTGCGTGGCCGTGTACCGCCCGGGATGTTCGAGGGCGTACGCGCGGTAGGCGCCGGCGAAGGCGCCCAGCGCTTCCCGGCCGGCCCGCCCGGCCACGGCCGCCGCGATCCGGTCGGTCATCTCGCCCCCGGCGAGCAGCGCGACCCGGGTCCGCAGGTCCTGCAGGTTCTTGACGTGCGAGTACAGGCTGGCGTCCTTGACCCCGAAGTGGCGTGCCAGCGCGGAGATGCTGACCTTCTCGAACCCGACCTCGTCGGCGAGATCGGCCGCCGCCTCGGCGAGACGGTCCCCGGTGAGCCCGACACGGGCCATGACGGACCCCCTTTCCCAGAACCTAAGGGCCCTAGCTTAGTGCCTAGGGGGCACGGGAGAGGCGCGAGGTCGCGGTGGACCGGGGCCGTGTTCGTCGTCCGGCCTGCGCCGATCTCCGCCCGGCGCACGTCCCGCGCGGGCGCCGTTCTCCTGCGGCCGGACGTACGGGGTCTGCTCCCAGGCGTGCGGCGGTCAGCCGGTGAGCACGTCCCGCACGAAGTCGTTGGTGAACTTTCCGGCCGGGTCGAGCTCCCTGGCCAGCCCGCGGAAGTCGTCGAGCCGCGGATACCGGGTCCGCAGCACCGCCGGTGCCACGGTGAACACCTTTCCCCAGTGCGGCCGCGACCCGAAGCCGTCCAGCGCCTCTTCGACCCGCACGGGGGCTCCCGACGACGGCGACGGACCCGACGCCGAACTGGGCCTGTGGGCCGGCGTCCTTCCGCTGACCTCCTCCTGGGGCGCGCCCGTCCCCGATCCCCGGCTGCCGCCGGACCTCGCCGTACCGGGGCACATCGTGCGCCGTGGGGGGACCCGGCACGGCTGACGCCGCAGCGGGGGCATACCGTGAGGAGTCGTACGCCTGAGCCGGGAGGAGAGACGCGATGGGCAGCCGCACCGCGCTGGTCGAGGATCTGATGGAGCGCTTCCCGCATGTGCCGCGGGAGGCCGTCTTCAAGGAGGATCTGCTCCGCGGCGGAGTCGCCTTCGACCAGTCGGCCCTGAGCGACACCGCCAACGAGGCGGCCGGGGACGTCAAACCGAAGTCGTACTTCATCTTCTCCTTCGACCACGGCACCCTGCCCGAGTTGGGCGAGGCCGCACTCAGGCGTCCGCCGGAGGAGATCATCCTCACCGGTGGTCCGTACGACCTGCGGCGCACCGTCGTCTCCGTTCGGGTGAATCCGGCCTCGCCGTACCGTGTGGCCGCCGACGACGAGGGGCTGCTCGGCCTCTACCTCGACGGCAGGCGGATCGCCGACGTCGGCGTGCCGCCCATGCCCGAGTACTACCGGCACACGCTGTCCAACGGGAAGTCCGTGATGGAGGTGGCGCCGACCATCCAGTGGGGCTACCTGATCTACCTCACCGTCTTCCGGGTCTGCCAGTACTTCGGCGCCAAGGAGGAGTGCCAGTACTGCGACATCAACCACAACTGGCGTCAGCACAAGGCGGCCGGACGCCCCTACACGGGCGTGAAGGACGTCGAGGAGGTGCTGGAGGCACTGGAGATCATCGACCGGTACGACACCCAGAAGGCGTCCACCGCCTACACCCTCACCGGTGGCGCGATCACCTCGAAGGTCGCGGGCCGCGACGAGGCGGACTTCTACGGCCAGTACGCCAAGGCCATCGAGGAGCGCTTCCCGGGCCGCTGGATCGGCAAGGTCGTCGCCCAGGCGCTGCCGAAGGACGACGTACAGCGGTTCAAGGACTACGGCGTGCAGATCTACCACCCCAACTACGAGGTGTGGGACCGCCGCCTGTTCGAGCTGTACTGCCCGGGCAAGGAACGCTACGTGGGCCGCGACGAGTGGCACCGGCGCATCCTCGACTCGGCGGAGGTGTTCGGCGCGCGCAACGTGATCCCCAACTTCGTCGCGGGCGTCGAGATGGCCGAGCCCTTCGGCTTCGCCACCGTCGACGAGGCCGTCGCCTCCACCACCGAGGGCCTGCGCTTCTTCATGTCCCACGGCATCACGCCACGGTTCACCACCTGGTGCCCGGAGCCCACGACCCCGCTGGGCAAGGCCAACCCGCAGGGCGCGCCCCTGGAGTACCACATCCGCCTCCTGGAGGCTTACCGCGCCACGATGGACGACTTCGGGCTGTCCTCGCCCCCCGGCTACGGCCCGCCCGGACCCGGCCGCGCCGTGTTCTCCGTCAGCTCCTTCATGGACAGCCTCCCCGCCCGGGAGACGGCGGAGGAGACCCCGGCCGTCTAGTGCCCCGGCACCAGTGCCCCGGCACTGGTTTCCGGCCACGGTGAGTCGAAGGGCCGCTCCGGTCCGTACTACGGACCGGAGTTGAGGGCAGCGGCGTCCGTGACAACATTTGAATACGCGGCTTGTCAGTTGTGTCGAGGACGTGAAAAGCTCCTGCCCTGCCGTGAGATTCCCCTCCAACTCCGCTCTGGACATGCCGAGTTGGCCTCGCCTGTGGAGCAGGAGACTCATGCCCGACCTGCCGACCCCCAAGGACGCCGGCGAGGCCGTGCTGTTCTCGGAATGCTGGGACCCGGTGCTCTCCTACGCCGACCTGTGCACGGCCGGCTCCACCGCGGCCCGGCAACTCGCCACGGAGGCCTTCGCGCTCGGCCTGCGCGAGGTCCGGGCCGCCGAGGCCGGCGCTTCCCGGGGACGCCGCACACCCCGGCTGCCCGTGCTCGCGGGGCTGCTGACCGCCGTGCGCACCAAGGCCGCGGCCTGGGAGGCCGACGGCCTCGGCCCCCAACTCGACCCCGACCTGCGCCTGTGGCTCAACTCCGGCACGGCGGCCCGCTACTCGGGCCCGCCCCTGCGCCGCCCGCTCGCCCTGCGCGGCCTGCGGGACCTGCCGGAACCGGACGCCGCGCTGCTGTGGCTGGCCGAGGTGGAGGCGCTGCCGCTGCCGGTCGTGGCCCGGCGGCTCGGTCTCGACCCGGCCACCGTGTCCGAGGAACTCGCACAGGTACGGACCCTGTTCCGCGACCGCTGCCACCGCAACCACCTCGACACGCCGATGGACGCGCGGTGCCGCAGCTACGCCCGGCTGCTGGACGCGGTCACCCGTTCGTCGCCCACCGCCGACATGCCCGAGGACCTCTCCCGGCACCTCGCCACCTGCGTGGCGTGCGCGGAGGCCGCCGGCTGCCTCAGGCTGCACGGCGGCGGACTCCCCGCGGCCCTCGCCGGGGGCGTGATCGGCTGGGGCGGCCTGGCCTACCTGGAGCGCCGTCGCCGGGCCGCCGAGGCGCGGCTGGGCGCACGCCGCCCCGGGTCGGCGGACTCCGAGCCGGGGGAGCCCGCGCAGGGCACGGGCCGGGCGCGGGCCGTGCGGGGCGGTCTGCTCGCCGCCGCCGTCCTGCTGTCCGCGCTGGCACTGGCCGTGTCGATGATGCCGTTCGGCGGCTCGGCGAACGACGCCGCACGCGGTGACGCCGAGCGCCAGCCGGTCGCCGACCCCGGCATCTCCGTGCCGTCCCCCGCCCCCTCACCTTCGGCCACGGCGTCCGCCGGCCCGAGGCCGTCCCCGAGCGGCACCGGCACCAGGTCCGATCGCAGGCATCCCGACCCCGAGCCCCAGGGCACTTCCTCGTCCACCGCCCGCACCGGCGGCACCCCCCGGCCCGGCACCGGCGCGACGGGCCCGAGCACGCCCGCGACCTGCCGGGTCAGGTACGACCTCACCGGCCAGTGGACCGACGGCTTCCAGGCCAACGTCACGGTCACCACCACCGGGGCCCTCGACACCTGGCGGCTCGCCTGGTCCTTCCGCGACGGCCAGCGGGTCGGCCAGATGTGGGACGCGACCGTCGCCCAGTCCGGACCCCGCGTCACCGCCACCGCCACCGACTACAACAAGTCCGTCGCCGCGAACGGCACCTTCTCCTTCGGCTTTCTCGCCTCCTGGCACGACCGCAACTCGGCGCCGCACGACTTCACGCTGAACGGTCACGCCTGCGCGACGGCGTGACCGACCGCCACCGCGTGGAAAATTCGGTGGCACACCGGCACCGTCCCCCCTACGGTGGGACTCGTCCTCGCAGCTGCTGCGACCGCTGCCGTGGGCCGACTGAGCAGGAAGCCGAGGAAGAACAGCCGAAGCAGAGCAGGAAGAGGAGGTGTTGACCGATGGCCGTCTTTGTGACGGGCGCTGCCCGCATCCAGGAGTTCATCAAGTCCACCTCCGTGGCCACCGGCTGACACCTCGACAGCATTCCGCGCCCGTGTGCGCGCCCGCCGGGGCCACCCTTGTGAAGGGTTTCCCTTGACTTCCACCTCTGCAATGTCCGGTTCGCACTCCGCCCTGGCCCCCTACGGCTGGGACGAGGCATGGGCGGACGCGTTCGCGCCGTACGCGGCCGACGGGCTGCTGCCCGGCCGGGTGGTCCGGGTCGACCGCGGGCAGTGCGACGTCGTCACCGCCGGCGGCGTACTGCGCGCGGACACCGCCTTCGTCACCCCGCACGACCCGATGCGGGTCGTGTGCACCGGCGACTGGGTCGCCGTCGAGCCCGGCGGCAACCCGCGCTACGTACGGACGTACCTGCCGCGCCGCACCGCGTTCGTGCGCTCCACCTCCTCCAAGCGGTCCGAGGGGCAGATCCTCGCCGCCAACGTCGACCACGCGATCGTCGCCGTGTCCATGGCGGTCGAACTCGACCTCGGACGCGTCGAGCGCTTCCTGGCGCTGGCCTGGGAGTCCGGGGCGCAGCCGGTGGTCGTGCTGACCAAGGCCGACCTGGTGCCGGACGCGGCGGGGCTGGCGCATCTCCTCCAGGACGTGGAGCGGACGGCGCCCGGCGTGCCCGTACTGGCGGTCAGTGCCATGACCGGGGACGGGCTCGACGTCCTCGCCGCCGTCGTCTCCGGGGGCACGGCCGTGCTGCTCGGCCAGTCCGGTGCGGGCAAGTCGACCCTGGCCAACGCGCTGCTCGGCGAGGACGTGATGGACGTCCGGGCCGCACGGGACGTCGACGGCAAGGGCCGGCACACGACCACCACCCGCAACCTGCTCGCCCTGCCGGGCGGCGGTGTCCTCGTCGACACCCCGGGACTGCGGGGCGTCGGCCTGTGGGACGCCGAGAGCGGCGTGGGACAGGTCTTCTCCGAGATCGAGGAGCTGGCCGAGCGGTGCCGTTTCCACGACTGCGCGCACCGGAGCGAGCCGGGGTGCGCGGTGCTGGCCGCCGTCGACACCGGCGAAGTGCCCCTGCGGCGGCTGGAGAGCTACCGCAAGCTGCTGCGCGAGAACCAGTGGATCGTCGCCAAGACCGACGCCAGGCTCCGCGCGGAGATCCGCAAGGACTGGAAGCGGAAGGGGGCTCAGGGGCGCGCGGCGATGGAGGCGAAGCGGGGGCGCCACCCCTAGGCAGAACCTGGCCGGACGATGACCTGGCCGGACGCCTCACGTCCGTGTGCTGAGCGTGCTGAGCGTTCTGTCCGATTTCCGCCAGCGGCGGCCCTGGCCGGGGCGGACACTGGTCTACGTGATGGACGAGGACACCAGGTACGAGGCCGTGCGCAGCCGGGACGGCCGGTTCGACGGCGAGTTCTTCTTCGCCGTCGGGACGACCGGAATATACTGCCGTCCCAGCTGCCCGGCCGTGACACCGAAGCGGCACAACGTGCGCTTCTTCACCACGGCCGCCGCCGCCCAGGACGCGGGCTTCCGCGCCTGCCGGCGGTGCCGCCCCGACGCGGTGCCCGGCTCCGCCGAGTGGAACGTGCGGGCGGACGCCGTCGGCCGGGCGATGCGGCTGATCGGCGACGGCGTGATCGACCGGGAGGGCGTCACCGGGCTCGCCGCGCGCCTGGGCTACAGCGCACGGCAGGTGCAGCGGCAGCTCACCGCCGAGCTCGGCGCCGGGCCCGTGGCCCTCGCCCGGGCCCAGCGGGCGCACACCGCGCGCGTCCTGCTGCAGACCACCGAGCTGCCGATCACGCAGATCGCGTTCGCGGCCGGGTTCGCCAGCGTGCGGCAGTTCAACGACACCGTCCGGGCGGTGTACGCGGCGACTCCCAGCGAGCTGCGGGCCGCCGTGCCCCGGGCCCGGAGCAGGCGCTCCGCCGCGCCCACCGCGGGGATCCCGCTGAGGCTCGCCCACCGTGGGCCGTACCAGGCGGGGCCCGTCTTCGATCTGCTGGAGCGCGAGGCCGTGCCCGGCGTCGAGGAGGTGAGCGGTGTGCCCGGCGGGCGGACCTACCGGCGCACCCTGCGCCTGCCGTACGGCACCGGGATCGTCGCCGTCGACGAGCGGTCCGGCGCGGCGCGATCCGCGTCCGGTGCACGCCCCGGCGGCTGGCTGGATGCCCGCCTCCATCTGACCGACCCGCGTGATCTCACGACGGCCGTGCAGCGGCTGCGGCGGCTGTTCGACCTCGACGCCGACCCGTACGCCGTCGACGAACGGCTCGGCGCGGACGGCCGCTTGGCCGCGCTGGTGGCCGCCAGGCCGGGACTGCGGTCGCCGGGCGCGGCCGATCCCGACGAGATCGCGATACGGACGCTGCTGGAGCCGGGGGAGGCGGAGGACCTGGTGCGGCGCTGCGGCAAGGCACTCGACGCCCCCTGCGGAGCCCTCACCCACCTCTTCCCCGAACCGGCCGCCGTCGCCGAGGCCGAGCCGCGAGGCACCCTCCGCACCCTGGCCGCCGCCCTCGCCGACGGCACCGTACGGCTGGACGCCGGGGCCGACCGGGACGACGCACAGGCGGCCCTGGTGGCCCTGCCCGGCCTGGAGCCCGCGAAGGCGGCAGTGATCCGCACCCGCGCCCTCGGCGACCCCGACGTGGCCCCGCCCGGCGTGGCCGCGTCCGGCAGCTGGCGCCCCTGGCGGTCCTACGCCGTTCAACACCTCCGGGTCGCCGGGGAGTTGGAGATCCCATGACCACATCGAGGTACGGGACGACACCCGGCATGACACACGCGACGCCCATCGACACGACCACCGCAACGACGACGCACGGGACCACAAGCGACATGATCACGACGCACGGGACGACCACCGACACGGCCACCGACACGGCCACCGACACGGCCACCGACACGACCACCGACGCGGCCACTGGCATGGCCACCGACGCGGCCACTGGCATGGCCACCGACACGACGACCGACACGACGTACTGGACGAGCCTGGACAGCCCGCTCGGCCCGCTCCTCCTCACCGCCGACTCCTCAGGCGCGCTGACCTCCCTGTCCGTGCCCGGGCAGAAGGGCGGCCGCACCGTCCAGGACACCTGGCGGCGCGACTCCGGCCCGTTCCGCGAGGCCGAGCGGCAGCTCCGGGCCTACTTCGCGGGCGAACTGAAGGAGTTCCGGCTCCCGCTGCGCGCGCGGGGCACCGACTTCCGCGAGCGCGTCTGGGCCGCCCTCGACGACGTGCCCTACGGGGGGACCACGACGTACGGCGAGATCGCCGCGCGGATCGGCGTCTCCCGGGCCGCCGTACGGGCCGTCGGCGGCGCCATCGGCGCCAACCCCCTCCTCGTCCTGCGCCCCTGCCACCGGGTGATCGGCGCGGACGGCTCCCCGACCGGCTACGCGGGCGGTCTGGAGCGGAAGGTGCGGCTGCTCACCCTGGAGGGCGCGCTGTAGCTCGGGTCCGCCGGACAGGCCTAGGGGGTGTCGTTCGGATCGCCTCGCATCAGGCCGCGGCGCATGGTGCGGTGCATCGCAAGGCGGAGCATGACCCGCGTGCCGGGCGTACTCGGGTGATGCGACAACGCGGCGAGGTGCCGTGCCAGGCGTCGCGGACCCGCGGTGATCCGGACAGCACACCTAGGAGGCCCTGTCGTCCTCCAGCCCCCAGCTGTGGATGCGCCGCGGATGGATGCGGATCACCTCCTCGCTGAAGTGCGGGCCCAACTCGTGGGGTCCGGTGAGGAGTTCCGCCTCGCCGCGGATGTCCACGCCGCGGACCCTCCAGGGGCTGAGGCTGACGATGTCGTCGACCACCAGGGCGACCTTCGGGTTCCGCCGCAGGTTGCGCCACTTCTTGGTGCGGCCCATGGCGAGGCCGCCGATCAGGATGGTGCCGTCGTCCTGCGGGAAGAAGCCGACGGGGTTCGCCTGAGGCTGTCCCTGGGGGTCGACCGTGGCCAGCCGTCCCAGCCGCTGCGTCCTCAGATAGGCCCGCTCGGCCTCGGTGAATTCGGTCATGGCAGCAGCCAAGCACTCCGCCGCCGTCGGCGCATCGCCGCGGCCGCCCGGCCCAACTCGCCGTCACCAGCCACCGGCTCGTGCGGCGCCGCGTAGGCCAGGCGGGTGGCTTCCGTGCTGAGCTGCCGTCACGTGCCGGTTCCCGTGTGGCACGGTCGCCTTCCGGGGGCGGTGGGAAGGGCGGATGCCAATGGTCCACGTGGTCCACACGCAGCGCGCGGCGCACGAGGCGCACCCCGCGCACCCCGCGCACCCCGCGCACCCGGCGTACGCGGTGCCCAAGGCCAGGGCCGGACGGGTCCTCGCGGCGCTGCTGCTCCTGCTGGCCGGTACGACGGGGACCGCCGGTGCGGCGACGGGCGTGGTGACGTCGGCGACGTCCGGGGAGGCGATCGGCGCGGCGAGGACCTGGGCTCAGCGACCCGGGGATGAGCGACCCGGGGATGAGCGACCCGGGGCTCAGCGACCCGGACTTGAGCAGACCGGGGCCGGGCGGTTCGGAGTTGAGCAGGCCGCGGCTGAGCAGCCCCGAGTTGAGCAGGCCGAGGCTGAGCAGGCCGGAGATGAGCAGGCCGAGGCTGAGCAGCCCGGGGCGCAGGAGGACGAGGCAACCGGGCTCGGCGCGGAGGAGGACGAGGCAACCGGGCTCGGCGCGGTGGCGTCCGAAGCTGCGGCGACCGGTCTGGCAGCGACCGGACTGGCAGCGACCGGTCTGGCGGCGACTGGCATGGCGGCGAGCGGTGTGGCCGCGACCGGTGCGGCGGTCGGCGCGGTGACCGGCGGGGCGGCCACGGCACCCGTCTGGACCGGTACCTGGGAGGCCGCCCCGTCGGGAACCACCGCCGCGCTCCCCGGAGTCTCGATCCGCAACGTCGTGCACATCAGTGTCGGCGGCCGGGCCCTGCGCGTGCGGCTGAGCAACCGGCTCGGCACAGGGCCCCTGCGCGTCGGCGCCGTCACCGTGGCACTGCGGCAGCCCGGAGGCCCGGGCACCGTCCCGGGTTCGATGCGGGCGGCCGTCTTCGGCGGCGCGCGGACGTTCACCGTCCCGACCGGCCGGGACGCGGTGAGCGATCCGGTGCCGCTCGCCGTCCCGGCGGCCGCCGACCTCCTCGTCACGGTGTACACACCGGACGACTGCGGCCCCGCGACCTACCACCGCGACGCACTGCAGACCAGCTATCTGGCCCCGGGCGCCGACCGGACCGCCGACGAGGACGGTGCCGCGTACACCGGCACGACCAGCCACTGGTACTACGTCACCGGCGTCGACGTCCTCGGTGCCCCGGCCGCCGGGAGCGTCGTCGCGTTCGGCGACTCCCTCACCGACGGCACCGGCTCGACCCGTGGCGCCGACCACCGCTGGCCCGACCGGCTCGCCGAACGCCTGCGCGCCCTGCCCCCGCCGCGCCGGCTCGGCGTCCTCAACGCCGGGATCTCCGGCAACCGCCTGCTGCGCGACGGCGTCGGACCGAGCGGTCTGTCCCGGCTGGACGCCGACGCGCTGTCGCGGGCCGGGGTGCGGGTGCTGATCGTGTGGGAGGGCATCAACGACGTCAAGGGCACACCGGAGGCGAGTGATCCCGCCGAGTACGCGTCGGCCTACCGGGCGATCGCCGACCGCGCGCACGCCCACGGGATCCGGGTCGTCGGCGCGACG
This sequence comes from Streptomyces sp. NPDC046197, assembly GCF_040646295.1. Classification (NCBI taxonomy): domain Bacteria; kingdom Bacillati; phylum Actinomycetota; class Actinomycetes; order Kitasatosporales; family Streptomycetaceae; genus Streptomyces; species Streptomyces sp. NPDC046197. The sequence goes on from NZ_JBEYZY010000039.1 coordinate 15,698, forward strand.
CTCACGCCGTACGGCGGGCACAGCGCCTTCACGGCGGCCCGGGAGGCCGTACGGCAGCGGGTCAACGCCCTGATCCGCGGGGGCGGTCCGTTCGACGCGGTCGCCGACTTCGACGCCGTCGTCCGCGACCCGGAGCGGCCGGACCGGATCCGGTCCGCCTACGACTCGGGCGACCACCTCCACTTCAACGACACGGGCCTGCGGGTTCTGGCCGACGCCGTCGACCTGGCCGCGCTCAGGTGACGGGCAGGCCCAGCGGGGGCGTCCGGGGGGCCGGGCCACAGGCTGAGCTTCCGTCAGTGGCCGCCGGGCGGCTTTGTTTCGTACCGGCATTCGAGGTGTCACCCGATGTGCCGTTCGAGGTGCGGGCACAACGCCGGATTTTCCGGATGCCCCGTTTTCATACGGCCCCCGCGGTGGACAATTGGGGGCATGAGCCAGCAGGGGGGAAGGCCCACCGGTAACGAGGACGACTGGTGGAAGCAGCTGTACGACGACTCCACCGAGGACACGGGTCCCACGACCGCGGCCGATTCCCTGGACGACCGCTTCGCGTCGGCGGCGGGGACGCTGGGGAGGACCCCGGGAGCTCCGGGGGCTTGGGAGACGCAGGGGACAGCGGAGACGCTGCGGACACCGGGGACACCGGGGACAGCGAGGCGATCGCGGGCGGAGGACGCGGCCGGGGAGCCTCCGGTCCGTATCCCGCCCGAAGACCGGCCCGCTCCGGACGCTCCGGCCGTGAACGTACCCTCACCACGTAGCTCCCGGCCCGCCGACGAGACCGGCCCCCCGCCTGGACCTGGTCCCGACTGGTGGCGTCGCGCCCCTTGGGAAGCACCGCCCGACGCGACCGCCGGGCCGGTGAACCTCCCTCCGGCCCCACGGCCGCCGGAGTCCGCCGACCGGGCGCGCCGCGGCGGTACGCCATCCCCAAGCGGCGAGGGCACGCCCATGGACGCCCCGGTCCCCACGATCCCCTCCGCCCCGTCCTCGGGCAGGCCGCCCGCCACCCCCCGTCCGCCGTCAGCACCTCCTGCGCCACCAGCACCCCCGCCCCCGTCCGCGCCCCCAGCGGTGCCTGCCTCGACACCGCCGTCCGCACCGACGCCTCCGTCCGAGCCTCCATCGCCCCCCGGCCCTCCCGCCGACCGAATCTCTGCAGGACCCGCGCCGGTTCCACAGGAACGGATTCACGCCCAGGCCGGTTTCCCGCAGCCCCTCGCCCACGGCCGTTCGGCCACCCCGGACGTCCGGTCGGACCCGCCGGAGTCGCCACCGGTGGACCCGCCCGCTCCGGTCGGCCATGTGGGCTCCCGGCCGCCCACCTACGACGCCGAGCCCACCGTGCTGCCGCTCGCCGATCCGGACGAGCTGGACGACCTGGTTCCGGACACCGTGCTGGACGGGGCCCGCTACGGCAGCCGTACGCTGCGGGCGGTCTCCATCCGGGGGGACTCCGCGCGATACCGGGGCGAACCGCGCCGGGACGCGCTGCTCACCGCCCGATTCGGAGGCGGTGAGCAGGCGCTGCTCCTGGTGGCGATGGCGACCGGCGCCCGGGCCACCCCGGGAGCGCACCGTGCGGCCGCCGAGGCGTGCCAGTGGATCGCGCGGTCCGTGGGCCGCAGCCAGGCCCGGCTGGTCGACGACATCCGGGCCGCCCGGCGCGGCGACCTGAAGTCGGGGCTGCACCGTCTCACCGACCGCAGCCTGGGCAGACTGCGCGCCAGCGCCGCCGAACAGGGCATCGCGCCCGAGGAGTACGCGGCCGGCCTGCGCTGTCTGCTGGTCCCCGCCGATCCCGACTGCCGTACCCGCGTCTTCTTCGGCGTCGGCGAGGGCGGACTGTTCCGGCTGCGCGACGGCGAGTGGCAGGACATAGAGCCCCGGGTATCGGAGACCACCGGAGACCCCGTCGTCGGCTTCGGCTCAGTACCGGAGGAGACCCCCGAGGGTGACCGGCTCACCATGGACCTCGGTGTCACCAGGCCGCCGAACCCGTACGACCCGTTCCCCCAGCGCTCCGAACCGTCGGGCACCGCCGCCGAGCCGCCCCGCGAACCCTTCCGCTTCCGCGCCTCCGTCGCCCAGCCGGGTGACACGCTCCTGTTGTGCACCGCAGGCCTGGCCGACCCGCTGCGCGGAGAGCCCGAGCTGTGCGCGTACCTCGGCCGGCGGTGGTCCGGCCCCACTCCGCCCGGCCTCGCCGCGTTCCTCGCGGACACCCAGGTGCGGGTCAAGGGGTACGCGGACGACCGGACCGCCGTGGCCGTCTGGGAGGCGTGAGCGCGCGGGCTGTGGATTCATGGAGCCGGAGGGATCCGCAGCAGACCGAAGGGCATCCGAGAGCCATGGCCAAGCAGAACGTCGCAGAGCAGTTCGTCGACATCCTCGTCCGTGCCGGGGTCAAACGCCTGTACGGAGTGGTGGGGGACAGCCTGAACCCGGTCGTCGACGCGGTCCGCCGCAAGGCCGCCATCGACTGGATCCACGTCCGCCACGAGGAGACCGCCGCCTTCGCGGCGGGCGCGGAAGCACAGGTCACCGGTCACCTCACGGCGTGCGCCGGTTCCTGCGGTCCCGGCAACCTGCACCTCATCAACGGCCTGTACGACGCCCACCGCTCCATGGCCCCGGTCCTCGCCCTCGCCTCGCACATCCCGTCCAGTGAGATCGGCCTGGGCTACTTCCAGGAGACCCACCCCGACCGGCTGTTCACCGAGTGCAGCCACTACAGCGAACTGATCTCCAGCCCGAAGCAGATGCCCCGGGTGCTGCAGACCGCCATCCAGCACGCGGTCGGGCGCAGCGGGGTCAGCGTGGTCTCCCTGCCCGGCGACATCGCCGACGAGCCCGCGCCCGACAGGCCCGCCGAGACCGCCATCGTCACCTCCCGGCCCACCGTCCGGCCGGGCGACGCCGAGATCGACCGGCTGGTCGGGATGATCGACGAGGCAGAACGGGTCACCCTGTTCTGCGGCAGCGGCACGGCGGGCGCGCACGCCGAGGTGATGGAGTTCGCCGGGAAGATCAAGTCGCCCGTGGCACACGCCCTGCGCGGTAAGGAGTGGATTCAGTACGACAATCCCTTCGACGTGGGGATGAGTGGACTCCTCGGCTACGGCGCCGCCTACGAGGCCACCCACGAGTGCGACCTGCTGATCCTGCTCGGCACCGACTTCCCGTACAACGCCTTCCTGCCGCACGACGTGCGGATCGCCCAGGTCGACGTGCGGCCGGAGAACCTGGGCCGCCGCTCCAGGCTGGACCTCGCGGTGTGGGGCGATGCGAGGGAGACCCTGCGCTGTCTGATCCCCCGGGTGAGGACCAAGCAGAACCGCCGCTTCCTCGACAGGATGCTCAAGAAACACGCGGAGGCGCTGGAGGGAGTCGTCAAGGCGTACACCAGGAAGGTCGACAGGCACGTTCCGATCCACCCCGAGTACGTGGCCGCCGTGCTCGACGAAGTCGCCGACGACGACGCGGTGTTCACCGTCGACACCGGCATGTGCAACGTCTGGGCGGCCCGCTACGTCTCGCCCAACGGGCGCCGCCGCGTGATCGGTTCCTTCTCGCACGGCTCGATGGCGAACGCGCTGCCGATGGCGATCGGCGCCCAGTTCGCCGACCGTGGCCGACAGGTGATCTCCATGTCCGGCGACGGCGGATTCGCCATGCTGATGGGCGACTTCCTGACGTTGACGCAGTACGACCTGCCGGTGAAGGTGGTCCTGTTCAACAACTCCTCGCTGAGCATGGTGGAGTTGGAGATGATGGTCGCCGGGCTGCCCTCGTACGGGACGACCAACCGGAACCCCGACTTCGCGGCCGTCGCCCGCGCCTGCGGCGCCCACGGCATCCGGGTGGAGAAGCCCAAGCAGCTCGCCGGTGCGCTCAAGGAGGCCTTCAAGCACAAGGGGCCGGCCCTGGTCGACGTGGTCACCGACCCCAATGCCCTGTCCATCCCGCCGAAGATCAGCGCGGAGATGGTGACCGGCTTCGCCCTGTCCGCCTCCAAGATGGTGCTGGACGGCGGTGTCGGCCGGATGGTGCAGATGGCCCGGTCCAACCTGCGCAACGTGCCCCGGCCGTGAGCGCCGGGACCGTCGTTCTCCGGCCAAATTCGCCCATGGCGGGGCAGGTGGTCCCGGACCGCTCGGTGGTGCGGGGGGCCGGTGTCACGGGTCGCCGGACCTGCCCGCACGGGTGGTATACGGCCGAAGGGGCATACCGGAGTGGCCAGTTGGGACCACTGCGCGCGGCCGGACACCGCCACCGGGGGTGGCCATGTGTGCGGGACGGTGTGGTCGCCAGCGGCGCCGGCCTGTGGCGGAACCGTCCGTCCGTGGCCGAACCCCCGGTCGTTGACGATTCGACATGACTGGCACGTTTCCCACGGGGCATGGATCCCCGTGAACGTGTTCGAGCTGAGGGGGAACCGACATCGGCACGCGGGCGGGGGTCATGAAGAGGCAGGTACGACGAGGCGGTCCCATGACGGTCGGGGCCTCCTCGGTGAAAACGGCGGGGGAACAGACCGACAGCAGCACGGAGCAGCCGACGCCCCAGCTCAGGCGCAGACTGGGGCGGGCGGACCTGCGGGCGGTGCCCGAGTCGCGCCGGGCACTGCGCGAGCTGCTGCGCCACTGGGGCAGGCCCGGTACATCGGAGATCGCCGAGCTGCTCACCAGCGAACTGGTCACCAACGCGCTCATCCACACCGACGACGACGCGATCCTGACGGCCACCGTGTCACCGCGCGGACTCCGGGTGGAGGTACGGGACTTCGTGGCCCGCAGGCCGCGGCCGTGCGTACCGGACGCCGACGACGGTACGCACGGCCGCGGCCTGGTTCTCGTCCAGTCCCTGGCGGACGCCTGGGGCGTACGGGCGCACGGGGTCGGCAAGGCCGTGTGGTTCGAACTCGGCGCGGAAGCCGCGTGAACGGCAAGGGGCGCGGCCCGCGCGGCCACGCCCCCTTGCCGTTCACCGGAGTCCGTCCTAGCCGAACTGCTGCTCCAGGTCCTTGAGCTTGCGCTCGAGGGAGTCCAGGCGCGGCAGGGCCATTGTGTCGTCCTCGGCGGTCAGGTCCACGGTGATCGGGTCAGACCCCTTGCGGACGGGCTGCAGTGAGGGACGGGCGCGTACGGGCAGCGGCTCCGCCGCCGATATGGCAGGCTCCGCGGCGGCCTGCGAGGAACCGCGCTCCAGCGCCTGTGCCTCCATCTGCCGGCCGCCGCCCCGGCCGACGAAGCCGCGGTGGCCACGGCTGATCGCCTTCAGCTGGGCTCGCTCCACGCGCTCCTGCTCGCGCCGCAGGCGCCGGTTCTGCTCCTTCTGGCGCATGTCCTCGCGCACCTCCTCGACCGCCTCGTCGAGGCTGCGCACGCCCTCCAGGAGCATGAGCGACCAGGCCTTGTACGTCTCACGGGGCGCCCGCAGCCAGCGGACGACGCGGATCTGCGGCAGCGGCCGCGGCACCAGGCCCTGCTCCCGCAGGGCGGCCCGGCGGGTCTGCTTCAGCGCGCGGTCGAACAGCACCGCCGCCGACAGCGACATGCCGGAGAAGAACTGCGGGGCGCCGGCGTGGCCGATGCCCCTGGGCGCGTGCACCCAGTTGAACCAGGCCGCGGCGCCCGCGAACGTCCATACGAGTATCCGGGAGCCGAGCGCCGCGTCACCGTGGCTGGCCTCGCGGACCGCGAGCACGGAGCAGAACATCGCGGCGCCGTCCAGTCCGAACGGCACCAGGTACTCCCAGCCGCCGGTCAGCCCGAGATTCTGCTGGCCGAAGCCGACCAGGCCGTGAAAGGACAGTGCGGCGGCGACCGCCGCACAGCAGAACAGAAGCACGTAGGAGGCCGTTCCGTAGACGGCCTCCTTGCGCCTGCGGCGCTCCTCGCTGCGCTCCCACGAGTCGTCCGCGCTCGCGATCTCCCCGGAGGAGCGCTTGCCGCGCGCGAGCACCGCCACCGCCGCCAGCATGCCCAGGAGCAGTACGGCGCCCGGAAGCAGCCAGTTCAGCGATATGTCGGTCAGTCTCATCTGGGGTCCCTTGCATTGGGATAGGGCGTAACGCCCGCCATAGTGGCCCAACCCCGCCTGCCCTCAGGGGGTTTCGGGGCAAGAGGCCGCCAAGGAAGTGCAAGGGGATGCCCAGGGCGGCGTTCTGCTCGAACTGCCGCTTGAGGGGCGGGAGTTGAGTTCGAATAAGACTACCCACACGGATGCTTCGACGGAAAGTTCCCGCGACAGGTGAGGAAGTTGTGAATCACGGTAACGCTGGGGGTGTTCCACGCGCGGGTGATCCTATGGGACGGGCGGGCAGCAGCTCGCCGGGACGCCGATCCACGTCGCCTGAAGGTAAGCCTTGCCTTATTTCAGCTGGGGTCAGGCCGGGGTGGGTGGGAACAGTGGGATATCCCCTAAGGTGCTTGACGGACGAGTAACAACCAGTCGTAATGACCCCAAGCACCGACAAGCCCGGAGGATGACTGTGAAGCAGGGCGCGCAGGGCTCCGCCGGGACCGGCATACCGCAGGTACGTCCCGGTGCGGCATGGGTGCCACCGCAGCCCCGGGCAGCGGACGTGCACCACGAGCCGACCCACCGACCCGTGACGGCCCACGACGAGGCCGCCGCTGCCGTCGCGGGGCTCGGTGGGTGGACTGTTCCGGCGCCCCGGGGGCCCGAGGAGTGGATCGCCGCGGCCGCCCAGGGCCGTGATGCGGGGATCGGTCCGGGCCTCGGGGGTCGTGGTCGTGGTGAGCGGACCGTTCCGGCCGCCCAGGGCTTGGGGGAGGACGCCGTCCCCGCCGCCCGGGGTCGTGGCCGGGACGCCGTTCCGGCCCCCCGGGGTCGTGGCCAGGACACGGTTCCTGCCGCGGGGGCTCCCGGCGCGGCCCGTGGGGAGCACACGCACGGGGAGCGGCCCGGACCGCGTTCGGGGTCCGTGGTGCAGCGGTCCTCCGTGCGCGGGCAGGTGCTCGACGCTCTGCGGGCCGCCCTGGTGGCGGGGGACCTGAAGCCCGGCGAGGTGTATTCGGCGCCCGTGCTCGGTGAGCGTTTCGGGGTCTCCGCGACCCCTGTGCGCGAGGCTATGCAGCAGCTCACCCTGGAGGGCGCCGTCGAGGTCGTGCCCAACCGGGGCTTCCGGGTGGTGGAGCGCGACGCCCGCGAACTCGCGGAGCTGGCCGAGGTGCGGGCACTCATCGAGGTGCCGGTGATGCTGCGGCTGGCCCGTACGGTGCCCGCCGAGCGCTGGGCGGAGCTGCGCCCCCTCGCCGAGGTCACCACCCGTGCCGCAGCCTCCGGCTGCCGGGCCACCTACGCCGAGTCCGACCGCGCCTTCCACCGCGCGATGCTCTCCCTCTCGGGCAACGACCAGCTGGTCCGGATCACCGAGGACCTGCACCGCCGTGCCCAGTGGCCCCTTGTCGGCGGCTCCGTCCGCCACCCCGGCGCCGACCTGCTCGCCGACGCCGCGGAACACGTGGCGCTGGTGGAAGCCCTGGTCGCGGGGGAGCTGGACGCGGTCCAGTCACTGGTCCGCGAGCACTTCGCCGGGGAGGGATGAGCGGACGCCACCGCCGGTCCGGGCAATCGCCGCCGGTCCCGGCAACCGCTGTCGGAAGGCCCCCGCTCCGGCCGCGTCAGCCCCCGTCCCCCGACTTCTTCCCCGACTTCGCCGTCTTCGAATAGGCGTCGTGCCACGCGGCCTTCGCTCCCGAGTCGCCGATGCGGTACACGTCCACGACCGCGCCCACGGCCACCACCAGCGACAGAACGGCCGCGGCGATCCGGAGGACCGATCCCGGGCCGGTCCGCGCGGGCGTGCCGGCCTCCGGTGCCTGCGTCCGCCGGGAGATCCACCACACGCCGGTGGCCAGCACGAACAGGCCGAGCGCCCACGGCAGCATCCCGTCACCCAGCTCGGCGTGCCGCCGTACCAGCGGGTCGCCGTCCACATGCCGCTCCAGCCACTCGCCGGCCTGGGTGGTCAGCGGCACGCTCGCCAGGGTGACCAGGGCGAGCAACGGCAGCACCGGGCCAAGGCGTCGCGCGGCCTGCGGAAACAGTGCGCAGACCACCAGCGCCAAGGCGCTGAGGGGGACCAGGACGACGACGACATGGACCAGCAGCACGTGCGCGGGCAGGCCGTTGATCAGACTCATCAGGCGCTCCTTTGGGGGCGACCGGGGGGACGCACGCGGGCATGGCGCGTCCGTCCGCGTGTTCGGGCGCGCCAGCCTGGCACAGCAACCTCTCAGGTTCTTCTGAGCACCGCCGCAGGCCGTGGCCGCCCCCGCCGCAGGCCGTGGCCGCCCCCGCCGCAGGCCGTGGCCGCCCCCGCCTCAGGCCGTGGCCGCCCCCGCCGCGGGCGGTGGCGGCGCGAGCTGCCGGGCCAGCCAGGTGGGCACACCCCCCAGCAGCCGGAACAGCCGCCGGGCCTCCTCCCGTAGCCGGGACGCCTCCGGCTCGGCCTCGGTGTCGGCCAAGGACGCCAGCGCCGGCGCGGTGCCGACCAGGTAGCCCAACTCCTCGCGGATCCGCAGGGATTCGGCGAAGCCGTGCCGGGCCTCGGCCAACTCACCCTCCCGCAGGGCGAGTCCGGCCAGGTGCCGCCAGGTGAAGGACAGCAGCAGCGGGTCGGTGTACGCGGTGGCCCCGGCGTGGGCGCGGCGGTAGGCGGCGCGCGCGGCCTGCGGGGAGCGGGTGAGGTTCTCGGCGATCAGGCCGCGCCGGAAGTCCAGCAGGGGCCGTCCCGGCGCCCCCGGCGGGATCAGCGCCGCCGCCCGGCCCAGCGCGGCCCGCGCCTCGTCCGCGCGGTCCCGCACCCCGTGCAGCGTGGCCGCGTAGGCAAGTTGCCCGCGTTCACAAGCGGCCGCGCCCCGCTCGTCGTCGCTGTGGGCCAGCGCCTCGGCGGTGCGCAGTGCGTCCTCGGCCTCCTCCCAACCCTGCTCGGTGTACAGACACCGCTCGCCCAGCAGCGCGGCCCGCTGCAGCGCCGCGGCGGCCGTGACCGGCTGGAGCAGTTCCGCCGCGTCGGCCCAGCATGCGCGTGAGCGCAGCCGCCATACCGCGGTCTGGAGTGGATCGTCACCTGGGGTCGTTCCGTTACCAGACATGGCGGTATGCGCCACGTTGCCCTCCCCGAGCACGCCATCGAGCCTTGAGTGGTGGCCGCATCTCAGCACGAACTCCCGGGCCCGGCCAAGGGGGTGGGTGAAGGATTTCACAAAGTCGTGGGCGGCGACAGGACGCGGCAGCGGCCCGCCGTCCGCCCCCGGGACCTCAGCTCATGCGCAGCGCAAGGAAGAAGTCGAGCTTGTCCTCCAGCCGCGACAGGTCGCGTCCCGTCAACTGCTCGATCCGGCCCACCCGGTACCGCAGCGTGTTGACGTGCAGGTGCAGCCGGGTCGCGCACCGGGTCCAGGAGCCGTCGCAGTCGAGGAACGCCTCCAGGGTGGGGATCAGCTCGGCGCGGTGCCGGCGGTCGTAGTCGCGCAGCGGGTCCAGCAGCCGGGCGGTGAAGGCGCGGCGCACGTCGTCCGGCACGAAGGGCAGCAGCAGGACGTGCGAGGCCAGTTCCTGGTGTCCGGCGGCGCAGACGCGTCCCGGGCGGGCCGCGGCCACGCGCCGGGCGTGCCGCGCCTCCTCCAGGGCCCCGCGCAGCCCTTCCGCGGAGTGCACGGCCGCGCTCACGCCCAGCGTGACCCGCCCGTCGCCGTCGAGCCCGGCCGACAGCGGCTCCCGTACGGACTCCAGCAGCGCGTCGGCGAGGATGCCCGGCTCCGAGCCGTCGTGCCCCGTCGACATCGCCGGGAGCGGTACGAGCGCGATGGCCTCGTCGCCCGTGTGGGCCACGGCGATGCGGTCGGAGGGCTCGGGTCCGGTCGTGAGCGGGTCGACCAGGATCTCCTCCAGCAGCGACTGGGCGACCGGGCCGCCCTCGACGTCGCCGCCGTCCCACTCGACCCGGGCCACCACCACCTGCCAGTGCGGGGCGGTCCCCAGGCCGGGCAGCAGCACCGGCGCGGCCACCCTGAGGCGTGCGGCGATCTCGGCGGGCGCCGCGCCCGTCTGCACCAGCTCCAGGACCTCCTGCGCGAGCCGGCGCCGCACCGTGCGCGCCGCGTCCCGCCGGTCCCGCTCGACCGCGATCAGCTGGGTGACACCCTGCAGCAGGTCCAGCCGCTCCTCCGGCCAGTCGCCCGCGTCCGCCTCGACGGCCAGCAGCCACTCCGAGAGCACGCTCTCGCGCACGTCCCGGGCGGCCTGCGGGGAGCGGCCGCTGCGGACCGGGAAGAGCGAGTACACCGTGGAGGCCAGGGTCACCCGGTGCGGGCCGCGCCGGCCGGTACGGGTCGCCGCCAGGTGCTCGGCGGCCAGCCCGGCGCACACGTCGGCGGGCAGGTCCGGGCCCGCCACCTTCGGGCCGGCGATGAGCCGCCCGGTGGGGGAGAGCACCCAGGCCCGCAGGTCCAGGTCCGAGCCGAGCAGGTCCAGCACCACCTCCGGGCCGCCGCCCGCCGGGCCCGAGGTCATCATCCGGCGGTGCCGGTCCACCACGGCCGCGAGGTCGCCGGCCCGCTCGCCGGACACCTGCCGTACGACGTGCTCGGTGATCGTCGCGAACGCCACCGACTCGTGCACGGCGAACAGCGGCAGCCGGTGCCGGGCGCAGGCCAGCACCAGATCCTCCGGCACATCGCCCAGCTCGGCCTCGCCGGCGGCCAGCGCGACGACGCCGGCCTGCACCAGGATGCGTACGAAAGGCTCGGAGTCGGCGGCGCCCCGGCGCCAGGCCAGCCCGGTCAGCACCAGCTCACCGCCGGAGAGGTAGCGGCTCGGGTCGCGCAGGTCGGTGGTCATGACGCCGCGTACGGTGCGGTCCAGTTCGTCCTCGCCGCCGAGCAGCTTCAGGCCCAGCGCATCGGTGTCCAGCAGTGCGCGCAGCCGCATTCTCTTCGCCGCCGTTCTTTGTCTCGAAAACTACGATGAATCTTGTGGCGAGGGCCCGGCCACAGGCCGGTGAGCAGGCTCCGCCGGGTTCGGGGCGGTGTCCTCGCACATCCTCCTGTTTCCAGGGGAAAGCGAAGAGGTTGCTGATGGCCTCCGTTCATACGAATCTACAAGATGTCTGGCCTGGCCAGCTAAACCCTTCATGGTTTCGGTGACTGACCCTGCGGAGCACCGCGCTGTGTACTGACCCCACTCCGCGTAAACAACACATGAACGAGCCGGGCCCGCCGCACACGGATTGGCTCAATCTGTACGACCCACGAGACGAAGAAGAGAGCCGGTCATGGACTTCCTTCGCCCCGCCAGCTGGGAGGAGGCGCTCGCCGCGAAGGCCGAGCATCCCACCGCTGTGCCGATTGCGGGTGGCACCGATGTGATGGTCGAGATCAACTTCGACCACCGCCGGCCCGAGTACCTCCTGGACCTGAACCGCATCGGAGATCTCTACGAGTGGGAGGCCGGCGAGGACAGTGTGCGGCTCGGTGCCTCCGTCCCGTACACCAGGATCATGGACAGTCTCCGTGCCGAGCTGCCGGGACTCGCGCTCGCCTCGCACACGGTCGCCTCCCCGCAGATCCGCAACCGCGGTGGCGTCGGCGGCAACCTCGGCACGGCCTCGCCCGCCGGTGACGCCCACCCCGCCCTCCTCGCGGCCGGCGCGCAGGTCGAGGTGGAGTCGGCGGCCCGGGGCACCCGCCTGATCCCGATCGACGAGTTCTACACCGGCGTCAAGCGCAACGCGCTCCAGCCCGACGAGCTCATCCGCGCCGTGCACGTCAAGAAGGCCGACGGCCCGCAGCAGTTCTCGAAGGTCGGCACCCGCAACGCCATGGTCATCGCGGTGTGCGCCTTCGGTCTCGCCCTGCACCCCGAGACCCGCACGGTCCGCACCGGCATCGGCTCCGCCGCACCCACGCCGGTGCGGGCCAAGGCGGCCGAGGAGTTCCTGAACGCGGCGCTCGAAGAGGGCCGTTTCTGGGACAACGGCAAGATCATCACCCCCTCGGTCGCGAGGCAGTTCGCGCAGCTGTGCTCCGCCGCCTGCAACCCGATCGACGACGTCCGGGGCACCGCGAGCTATCGCCGCCACGCGGTCGGCGTCATGGCCCGCCGGACACTCACCTGGACCTGGGAGTCGTACCGCGGCACCCGCCGCGCCTCAGAGGGAGCTGCGTGATGCGCGTCAACTTCACCGTCAACGGACGTCCGCAGGAGGCCGACGACGTATGGGAGGGCGAGTCCCTGCTGTACGTCCTGCGCGAGCGCCTCGGTCTGCCCGGTTCCAAGAACGCCTGCGAGCAGGGCGAGTGCGGCTCCTGCACGGTACGCCTGGACGGCGTGCCGGTGTGCTCCTGCCTGGTCGCGGCGGGCCAGGTGGAGGGCCGTGAGGTGGTCACCGTCGAGGGTCTCGCGGACTACGCCAGGCAGCGCTCGTGCGGTACGGACGCCTGCGGTACGTCACTCGACGAGGCCAAGGGCTGGGAGGCCAGGCCCGCCTCCGACTCCCAGACCGGCGAGGGCACCGAACTCTCCCCGATCCAGCAGGCGTTCATCGACGCCGGCGCCGTCCAGTGCGGCTTCTGCACCCCGGGTCTGCTCGTCGCCGCCGACGAGATGCTGGAGCGCAACCCGAACCCGACCGACGCGGACATCCGCGAGGCCCTGTCGGGCAACCTGTGCCGTTGCACGGGCTACGAGAAGATCATGGACGCGGTCCGCCTCGCGGCCGCCCGGCAGGGAGAGGCGGTCTGACCCCGATGTCCTCCCCCAAGCTCTCGACTTCGTTCGGGCAGAGCGGTGCCCCCCTCGGCGTTCCCGCCAAGATCACCCAGGGCTCCCACACCAAGGGCGGCATCGGTGAGTCGACCCTGCGCCCCGACGGTACCCTCAAGGTCACCGGCGAGTTCGCGTACTCGTCCGACATGTGGCACGAGGACATGCTCTGGGGCCAGATCCTGCGCTCCACCGTCGCCCACGCCGAGATCGTGTCCATCGACACGAGCGAGGCCCTCGCGACCCCCGGCGTCTACGCCGTCATGACGTACGACGACCTGCCGACCGAGGTCAAGAACTACGGCCTGGAGATCCAGGACACCCCCGTCCTCGCCCACGGCAAGGTCCGCCACCACGGCGAGCCGGTCGCGATCGTCGCCGCCGACCACCCGGAGACCGCGCGCCGCGCCGCCGCCAAGATCAAGGTGGACTACCGGGAACTCCCGGTCGTCACCGACGAGGCCTCCGCGACCGCCCCGGACGCGATCCTCGTCCACGAGAACCGCACCGACCACCACATCGGCCACGTCCCGCACCCGAACATCGTCCACCGCCAGCCCATCATCCGCGGGGACGTGGCGCAGGCCGCGAAGAAGGCCGATGTCGTCGTCCGCGGCGAGTACTACTTCGGCATGCAGGACCAGGCCTTCCTCGGCCCCGAGTCCGGTCTCGCCGTACCGGAGGAGGACGGCGGCGTCCACCTCTACATCGCCACCCAGTGGCTGCACTCCGACCTGCGCCAGATCGCCCCGGTGCTCGGCCTGCCCGAGGAAAAGGTGCGCATGACACTGGCCGGCGTCGGCGGCGCGTTCGGCGGCCGCGAGGACCTGTCGATGCAGATCCACGCCTGCCTGCTGGCGCTGCGCACCGGCAAGCCGGTGAAGATCGTCTACAACCGCTTCGAGTCCTTCTTCGGCCACGTCCACCGCCACCCGGCCCGCCTGTACTACGAGCACGGCGCCACGAAGGACGGCAGGCTCACCCATGTGAAGTGCCGCATCGTCCTGGACGGCGGCGCCTACGCCTCCGCGTCCCCGGCCGTCGTCGGCAACGCCTCCTCCCTCGGCATCGGCCCCTACCGGGTCGACGACGTGGAGATCGAGGCCATCGCCCTCTACACCAACAACCCGCCCTGCGGCGCCATGCGCGGCTTCGGCGCGGTCCAGGCGTGCTTCGCCTACGAGGCACAGATGGACAAGGTGGCCCAGCGACTCGGCATGGACCCGGTGGAGTTCCGGCAGCGCAACGCGATGGAGCAGGGGACCATCATGCCGACCGGCCAGCCCGTCGACTCCCCGGCCCCGGTCGCCGAGCTCCTGCGCCGCGTCAAGGCGATGCCCCTGCCGCCGGAGCGCCAGTGGGAGAGCAGCGAGGGCGCGGACGTACGGCAGTTGCCCGGCGGTCTGTCCAACACCACGCACGGCGAAGGCGTGGTACGCGGCGTGGGTTACGCCGTCGGCATCAAGAACGTCGGCTTCTCCGAGGGCTTCGACGACTACTCCACCGCCCGGGTCCGCATGGAGGTCGTGGCCGGCGAGCCCGTCGCCACCGTGCACACCGCGATGGCGGAGGTCGGCCAGGGCGGGGTCACCGTGCACGCGCAGATCGCCCGCACCGAACTCGGCGTCACCCAGGTGACCATCCACCCGGCCGACACCCAGGTGGGCAGCGCCGGTTCGACGTCCGCGTCCCGTCAGACGTACGTCACCGGCGGAGCCGTGCGGAACGCCTGCGAGCTGGTCCGGGAGAAGGTCCTGGAGATCGGACGCCGCAAGTTCGGCTCCTACCACCCCGCCTGGGCCACCGCCGAACTGCTCCTGGAGAGCGGCAAGGTGGTCACCGACGGCGGCGAGGTGCTCGCCGACCTGGTCGACGTCCTCGAGGACGAGGCGGTCGAGGTCGAGGAGGAGTGGCGGCACCGGCCGACCGAGCCCTTCGACCTGCGCACCGGCCAGGGCAACGGCCACGTCCAGTACTCCTTCGCCGCGCACCGCGCCGTCGTCGAGGTCGACACCGAGCTCGGCCTGGTGAAGGTGATCGAACTGGCCTGCGCCCAGGACGTCGGCAAGGCGCTCAACCCGCTGTCCGTCCTCGGCCAGATCCAGGGCGGTACGACCCAGGGTCTCGGCGTGGCGGTGATGGAGGAGATCATCGTCGACCCGAAGACGGCGAAGGTCAGGAACCCCTCCTTCACCGACTATCTGATCCCCACCATCCTCGACACGCCGACCATCCCCGTCGATGTGCTCGAACTCGCCGACGACCACGCGCCGTACGGGCTGCGCGGCATCGGCGAGGCCCCCACCCTGTCGTCCACCCCGGCCGTCCTCGCGGCGATCCGGAACGCGACCGGGCTGGAACTCAACCGCACGCCGGTCCGTCCGGAACACCTCACCGGAACCGCGTGACCCCACGGGGTTTCGAACGGTGAATCCCTGGGGGGGACTTCCTCCCCCCCAGGCCCCCCGTTGTTCGTCTCGGGCCGTCCCCCGGGTCAGCACATCCCAAATCCCGCACGTCGCCGAAGGCAACTCGCGGGTGCCCCTATGAACCTTGGGAGATGGCACCATGACCCAGCAGTCAGTGGAGCCGAGGACCGCAGCCGAAGACGCGGGTGAAGGCACCCTCGTCCCGGCCGGCCGGTCCTGGCTCGACCGGTACTTCCACATATCCCGGCGGGGATCCACGGTCGCGCGCGAGGTGCGCGGCGGCGTCACCACCTTCATGGCGATGGCGTACATCCTGCTGCTCAACCCCCTGATCCTGTCCGGCAAGGACGCGGCGGGGGACACGCTCGGCCAGAAGGCACTGATCACCGCGACCGCGTTCGCGGCGGCCTTCACCACGCTGCTGATGGGTTTCGCCGGCAAGGTGCCGCTCGCCCTCGCCGCCGGCCTCTCCGTCTCGGGCGTCCTGTCCTCACAGGTCGCCCCGCAGATGACCTGGCCGCAGGCCATGGGCATGTGCGTGATGTACGGCGTGGTCATCATGCTGCTCGTCGTCACCGGCCTGCGCGAGATGATCATGAACGCGATCCCGCTGGCGCTCAAGCACGGGATCACGATGGGCATCGGCCTGTTCATCGCCCTCATCGGCTTCTACAAGTCCGGCTTCGTGCACCAGGGCAGGGCCACCCCCGTCACCCTCGGCCCGGCGGGCCAGCTCACCGGCTGGCCGGTGCTGCTCTTCGCCGGCACCCTCCTGCTGATCTTCATGCTCCAGGCGCGCAACGTGCCCGGCGCCATCCTCATCGGCATCGTCAGCGGCACGGTCGTCGCCGCGGTCCTCGACACCGCCGGGGTCATCAGGCCCGACGCGTGGTCCAACGGTGCCCCCGAACTGCACGGCAGCGCGGTCTCGATGCCGGACTTCTCGCTCTTCGGTCATGTCGAGTTCGGCGGCTGGGGCAAGGTCGGCGCGATGACGGTCGCCCTGATCGTCTTCACGCTGGTCCTGGCCGGCTTCTTCGACGCCATGGCCACCATCATCGGTGTCGGCACCGAGGCCGGACTCGCCGACGACGAGGGCCGGATGCCGGGCCTGTCCAAGGCGCTGTTCATCGACGGCGCGGGCGGCGCCGTCGGCGGTGTGGCGGGCGGCTCCGGCCAGACGGTCTTCATCGAGTCGGCCACGGGCGTCGGCGAGGGAGCACGCACCGGCCTGGCCTCCGTGGTCACCGGGCTGTTCTTCGCGGCCTGCCTGTTCTTCACCCCGCTGACGGCGATCGTGCCGCAGGAGGTCGCGTCCGCCGCACTGGTGGTCATCGGCGCCATGATGCTGATGAACGCACGGCACGTGGACTGGGCGGACCGCGCCACCGCCATCCCGGTCTTCCTGACCGTGGTCCTGATGCCCTTCACGTACACCATCACCACCGGTGTGGCGGCGGGCGTCGTCTCCTACGTCGCCATCAAGGCCGCCCAGGGCAGGGCACGGGAGATCGGCGCCTTCATGTGGGGTCTGACGGTGATCTTCCTCGTGTACTTCGCCCTCAACCCGATCGAGAGCCGGCTGGGCGTGCACTGACGCCCGCCTGCCCGAGCCCTCCACACAACCCCTGTCCAAGGAGACCGACAGATGCTGGACATCGCCGAGGAGCTGAACCGCTGGGTCGAGCAGGGACGTGACTTCGCCGTGGCCACCGTGGTGGCGGTCGGCGGCAGCGCACCCCGCCGGCCGGGCGCCGCACTCGCGGTGGACACCGACGGCACGGCGATCGGCTCGGTCTCCGGTGGTTGTGTGGAGGGCGCCGTGTACGACCTGTGCCAACTGGCGCTGCGGGACGGCGAAACCGTCCTGGAGCGCTTCGGCTACAGCGACGCGGACGCCTTCGCGGTCGGTCTTACCTGCGGCGGCGTCATCGACATCCTCGTCACGCCGGTGCGGGCCGCCGACCCGGCCCGTCCGGTGCTCGCGGCCGGCCTGGCCGCCGCCGCCCGAGGGGAGTCCGCCGCCCTCGCGCGGGTCGTGTCGGGCCCGGCCGAACTGCTGGGCCGGGCACTGCTGGTGCGTCCCGACGGCAACCACGAGGGCGGCTTCGGGGCCCACCCGGAACTGGACCGCACGGTGGTGGGCGAGACCACGGCCTTCCTGGACGCCGGCCGTACCGGCACCCTGGAGATCGGTGAGCAGGGGTCCCGCTGCGGAGCCCCGCTGACGCTGCTGGTCGAGTCGTCGGTCCCGCCGCCGCGGATGGTCGTCTTCGGCGCGATCGACTTCGCCTCCGCGCTGGTCCGCGTCGGCAAGTTCCTCGGCTACCACGTCACGGTGTGCGACGCCCGCCCCGTCTTCGCGACCCGGACGCGCTTCCCGGAGGCCGACGAGATCGTCGTGGAGTGGCCGCACAAGTACCTGGAGCGCACCGACGTGGACGGCCGCACCGTGCTGTGCGTCCTGACCCACGACGCCAAGTTCGACGTCCCCCTGCTGAGGCTGGCGCTGCGTCTTCCGGTGGCGTACGTCGGCGCGATGGGTTCGCGCCGCACCCACCTCGACCGCAACGAACGCCTTCGCGCGGTCGGCGTGACGGAGCTGGAGCTGGCCCGCCTGCGCTCGCCCATCGGCCTGGACCTCGGCGCCCGCACCCCGGAGGAGACCGCCCTGTCCATCGCCGCGGAGATCGTCGCCGGCCGCCGCGGCGGCTCCGGGGTCTCACTGACCGGCGCCCACACCCCGATCCACCACGACCGGGCGTCCGCGCCGGCCGGGCGGATCGGGTCGGTGGCCTGAGCGACTCGGCCGCCGGGTCAGCTCACCTCAACCCACCCCAACTCACCTCAACTCACCAGGTTCATCCAGGTGTTCGCGCCGACGACGCCGTCCTGGGGCAGCCCCCTGGACTTCTGGAAGGTGACCACGGCGTCCCGGGTTCCGGCCCCGAACCGGCCGTCCACCGTGACGGCGGCGCCGTGGGCCTTCAACTCCTCCTGGACCGCCCGCACGGCCGCCCCGGTGTCTCCCTGCCGCACGGTGACGACCAGGTGCTGCCAGGTGTTCGGCCCCACGACGCCGTCGGGGGTCAGACCCCGGGCCCGCTGGAAGGCGACCACGGCGTCCCGCGTTCCCGCCCCGAACCGGCCGTCCACCGTGAGGGACGCCCCGTGGGCGCCGAGCAGGTACTGCACGGTGTTCACCTGCCGGCCGGCCTGCCCCTGCTGCACCAGGGGCCAGCCGGGAGCCGGCGGCGGGGGCGTGTAGTCACCCAGGGCGAACGTCCTCAGTTCCTTCAGGCTGCCGTTGAAGACGTCCTGGTCCCCCGGGAAGGTGCCCGAGGCGGCGGTCTGCCAGACGGTGTAGGTGTTCCAGCCGGCGGGCAGCGGGGTGGGCGTGCCGGACTGGTTGACGATCCACAGCGGGTCGGTCCGGCCGAAACCCCCGTAGTTCCCGGTGCAGGTCGCCCACCAGCTTGCCGCGGTGTAGATCACCGGGTGGCGGCCGGTCCGGGCCTGGTACTCGTTCACGAAGGCCGCGATCCAGCTGGTCATCGCGCTGCGGCTGAGCCCGTAGCAGGTGTCGCCGTGCGCGTTTGCCTCGATGTCCAGGGCGCCGGGGAGGGTCTTGCCGTCGCGCGTCCACTTGCCGCCGTGGGCCAGGAAGTAGTCGGCCTGCGCTCGTCCGCCGGAGGCGTCCGGGCGGGCGAAGTGGTAGGCGCCGCGGATCAGACCGGCGCCGGCCGCCCCGTTGTACTGCTGTGAGAAGTAGCTGTTGGTGTAGCTGACCCCTTCGGTCGCCTTCACGTAGGCGAAGGCCGCGCCCTTGGCGGCCGTCGCCTTCCAGTCGACATGGGGGTTGTAGCCGCTCACGTCGAGCCCGCGCACCGTGGTGGCGGAACGGGCCGCCCCGGTGGCCGCGGTGGTGGCCGCGTGGGCCACCCCGTGGACGTTGATGCACAGGGCCGCGAGTCCGGCGGCGAGCACCGCCGCCCCGCGGGCCCGCCACCCGGCCCTGCCCACCGTGCCCCTGCGCGCGTGGGTATACGTCATCGCTGTCTCTCCGTTCTGGTTCCGTGGTCGGTCATGGCCGGCGCCGCCGGCCCTCCCCGGGCCGGCGGCGCCGTGGACCGGTCCCTGCCGGTGCCGCGGGCACCGGCAGGGACCGGCGGGACGGCCGGGCGTGACCCGCTACGGGCGCACCAGGCCGTAGAAGACGGATCCGGACAGCGGGTAGCTCTTGTCGTAGACGCCGTACTGGCCGGGACGGGCGGGGTCGGACGTGTTGCCCGAGACGACCCGCACGGTTCCACCGCTGACCTGGTCGACGACGCCGATGTGGTACCGGTTGTGCGCGCTGCCGAAGATGATGAGGTCTCCGGGCTTCGCGCTGCCGAGGCCGCTGGTGCCGACCCACCTGTGGTGCGCGACGGCCCAGTCGTAGACGCTGGGCACGTACGTCATGAAGGGGATGTCGGCACCGGACTGCCGCCAGACCCAGGTGGCGAAGGCCGCGCACCACTCGTTGCACACGCTGTACGGCTTGCCGGGAACGCACTTGCGGGAGTCGGCCGTGACCCCGATCTGGCTCTTGGCGGTGTTCACGATCCTGGCCCGCAGCGCGGTCGTGGCGTGGCAGCTCTTGACGAGCCGCTCGATGCCCATGGCCTGCATCGTCTGCTCTCCGGCGATGCCGTCCGCCGAGAGGTGGTGGGCGGTCTGGTAGTTCTTCACCGCGCTCGTCGTGGCCGTGCCGTAGTCGCCGTTGGCCGGGGCTCCGGCCTTGGTCTGCACCTCCTTGACCACGGACGTGAGTCCGGCGAGCGTCTGCGGGCCGATGACGCCGTCGGCACCGAGGCACCGGTCGCTCTGGAAGGACTGGGTCGCCGCCTTGGTCTTGGGGCCGCTGACACCGTCCACGCCACCGGCGTCGTAGGCCAGGCCGTTCAGGTCGCGCTGGGCCAGCTTGATCTCCGACGAGGTGGCGGCCGGCCTGACCGGCGACGAGGTGGCCGCGGAGGCCTGGCCCGGCACGGCCGCCAGGGCACCGGCCGCGACCGCGGCCGTCAGCAGACCGACAACAGCCCGCCGGGAGCGCCGCACCGGGTGCCGGGTCGCTGGAGTGTTCGTCGTCATTTTCCGGAACTCCTCACGTTCGGGGAGAAGAGAAGGTGAAACCCGGGAGAAGCGTTCACACGGCATTCGTCTCGACCGGACGACCGCTGATTTCGCCCCCGGATGGCGTCGGCGGCTCCCCCGCGTCCGCCGTCGCCAAGTCGGTTCTACGGCACGCCACGTTGTCCGGTGTCGGTGAAGGAGCTCCGGACAACCGGCTCCGGACAATAAGCTCGCCGCGAGGCTTCACGACCCGGGGGGCAGTACAAGTGCCGAGAAAAGAAAAGCCGTTGGAGGACGACGGCAGCGCATTGACCGACTTCGCCGCGGGGCTGCGCCTGCTGCGGGACAAAGCGGGAAAGCCCACTTACCGCCAACTCGCGGCGAAGGCGCATTACTCGTCGACCACACTCGCGGACGCGGCAGGCGGCAGAAAGCTGCCCAGTCTGGAGGTCACTCTCGCCTTCGTCCGGGCGTGCGCGGGCGAGGAGGAGGAATGGAAGGCGCGCTGGCAGGAGGTCGCCGCGGGCCTCGCCTCCGCGTCGCCGAACGGGCGGGACGGCTCAGGCCCGGAACAGGACCGTCCATGCCCCTATGCGGGCCTGGCGGCTTTCCAGGCGGAGGACGCCTCCTGGTTCTTCGGGCGCGAAAGACTCACGGACGACCTGGTCTCCCGGGTCCGCACCGATCGTTTCGTCGCGGTGTTCGGGGCGTCGGGTTCCGGCAAGTCCTCGCTTCTCCGGGCCGGTCTGGTCCCGCGCCTGGGCGAGGGCGGCCCGGACGGCGGCCCCGGGTGGCCGACCCTGCTGTTCACCCCGGGGGCCCATCCGCTGGAGGAGTGCGCGGCCCGGCTCGCGGCCTTCGCACAGGGCACGGCCCCGGTACTGCACAGGGAGCTGAACGCCGACCCCCGGGCGCTGCACCAGGCGGTGCTGCAGGCTCTGGCCGAGGCGGACTGCCCCGACGACACGGATCTGCTGCTGGTCGTCGACCAGTTCGAGGAGGTCTTCACCCTCTGCCGGAGCAAGGACGAACGCGACCGTTTCGTCTCGGCGTTACTCACGGCGGCCCAGGCCGCCAACAGCCGTACCCGCGTGGTCATCGGCGTCCGGGCCGACTTCTACGCGAGCTGCTCCGAACACCCCGGACTCGTGGCGGCCCTGCAGGACGCTCAGCTGCTCGTCGGCCCCATGTCGACGGAGGAACTGCGCCGTGCCGTCAGCCGGCCGGCCGTCCAGTCCGAATGCGCCGTCGAGACCGCCCTGCTGGCCCGTGTCGTGGCCGAGGCCACCGGACAGGCCAACGTCCTGCCGCTGGTCTCCCACGCCATGCGGGAAACCTGGCTCCGGCGCCGCGGCAACACACTCACCCTGAGCGGCTACGAGGCCGCGGGCGGCATCCCGCACGCCCTGGCCAACACCGCCGAGGCCCTCTACCAGCAGTTGACCGCCGCCCAGCAGCGGCTCACCCGTTCCGTCCTGCTGCGGATGGTCGCCCTCGGCGAGGGCACCGACGACACCAAACGACCCGTATCGCGTGAGGACTTGGGCCCCGACACCGGCGCCGTGCTGGAGCTGCTCGCCCGGGCGCGGCTGGTCACCCTGGACAGGGACGGTGCCGAGATCACCCACGAGGCGCTGCTGCACGCATGGCCCAGGCTGCGCCGCTGGATCGACGAGGACCGGGCCGGTCTGCTCATGCACCAGCAGATCACGGACGCGGCCACCGTCTGGCACCGGCAGGGGCGCGACCCCGGCGCCCTGTACCGGGGCGGCGTCCTGGCCGCGGCGCGTCAGTGGGCCGCCACCCGTGGCGACGGGCTGGACCCCGGCCCCCGCGTCGAGGAGTTCCTCGCCGCGTCCGTACGGCAGGCGGGCCGCGCGGCCCGGCTGCGCCGCGCCGGAATCGCCGCCGTGTGCGTGCTGGCCCTCGTCGCGTCCGTGGCCGCCGCCGTGGCGTTCAGGAAGAGTGCGACCGCCCAGGCCGAGCGCAACAACGCCATTGCGGGGGAGGTGCAGGCCGAGGCAGGCCAGCTGCGGGAGACCGACCCTTCGCTCGCCGCCCAACTGGACATCGCCGCCTACCGCCTCCGCCCCCGGCCGGAGCTGCGCACCGACCTGATCAGCGCCGCCGGGGCCCCGGCGGCCAGGCTCCTGACCGCCGGAAGCGGCACCGTGTATGCGGTGGCCTACAGCCCCGACGGCCGCACCCTGGCAGCGGCGGGAGCGGACGGCATGATCCGCCTGTGGAACGTCGCGGACCCGGCCGACCCGGTACCGCTCGGCCGCCCTGTCGACGGCCACAGCCAGTGGGTCTACTGGCTCGCCTTCAGCCCCGACGGCCGCACCCTGGCAGCGGCGGGGCGCGACCGCACGGTCCGGCTGTGGAACGTCACCCGCCCGGCGCACCCCGCGCCCTGGGGGCCGCCGCTGACCGGCCACGGGAGTTATGTCTTCTCCGTCTCCTTCAGCCGGGACGGCCGCACCCTCGCCAGTGCGAGCGACGACGGGACGGTCCGGCTGTGGAACGTTGCCGATCCGGCCCACCCCCAACGGCTCGGGCAACCGCTGAAGGGACACGACCACGGTGCCGTGGCCTCGGCCGCGTTCAGCCCCGACGGCCGCACCCTCGCCGACGCGGGGCACGACCACACCATTCGGCTGTGGGACGTCGCCGACCCCGGCCGCCCCCGGCGTCTGGGGCAGCTCACCGGCTTCAAGGACACCGTGTACGCCGTCGCGTTCAGCCCCGACAGCCGCCTCCTGGCGGGCGTGGGCAACGACCGAACCGTCCGGCTGTGGAACGTCGCGGACCCGGCCGCCCCGGTGCCGCTCGGAGCGCCCCTGACCGATCACCACGACACCGTGTACGCGGTCGCCTTCAGCCCGGACGGACGGGTCATGGCCACCGCCGGAGCCGACCACACCGTCCGCCTCTGGAATGTCATGGACCCGTCCGCGCCGGTGCCGATCGGGCAGCCCCTCACCGGTCACACCGAATACGTCTACTGGCTGGCGTTCAGCCCCGACGGGCACAGCCTGGCCTCCGCCGGGGCCGACCACACCGTCAGGCTCTGGCGCCTTCCGAACACCGTCGAACCGGACCCGAGTTACGTCAACACCGTGGCGTTCAGCCCCGTACGGCACATCCTTGCCAGCGGCAGCACCGACAGCACCGTACGATTGTGGAACGTCGCCGACCCGTCCCGGCCCACACCCCTCGGCCACCCTCTCACCGGCCATCACAACGCCGTACGGAAACTGGCGTTCAGCCCCGACGGCACACTCCTGGCCAGCGCCGGCCGGGACGGCACCATCCGGCTGTGGGACGTGCGCGACCCCGCTCGGACGGCGCTCGTGGGACGGCCGCTCACCGGCCACCGGGGCGAGGTCAACTCGGTCGCCTTCAGCCCGGACGGCCGGACCCTGGTGAGCGCGGGCCTGCACGACCATCAGGTCCGCCTGTGGGACGTCTCCCGGCCGGTGAACGCCACCGCCCTGGGCGAGCCGCTCACCGTCCACACCGGACCGGTCACCGCCGTGGCGTTCAGCCCCCGAGGGCATGTGCTGGCCACGGCCTCCGCGGACGACACCACCCGGCTGTGGGACGTGACCCGTCCCGCAAGGCCGGTCCAGCTGGGCCGCCCGCTCGCTGCCCGCAGCGGCGGTGTGTACGGAGTGGCGTTCAGCCCCGACGGCCGGACCCTGGCCACGGCCAACGTCGACCACACGGTACGGCTGTGGAACGTCACCGACCCCGCACGGCCGCTGTCCCTGGCCCAGCCCCTGGCCGGTCACGCCAGCTTCGTGTACGCGGTCGCCTTCAGCCCGGACGGTCACACCCTGGCCAGCAGCAGCGACGACCACACCGTGGACCTGTGGAGCGTCACCGATCCGGCCCACCCGTCCCAGCTGGGTACCGCTCTGGCCGGCCACACCGGGCCGATCGACGACGTGGCCTTCAGCCCCGACGGCCGCACCCTGGCGAGCGCGAGCGACGACCACACCGTACGGCTGTGGCCCCTCGACCCCGACCAGGCGATCCGAAGGCTGTGCGCCGCGGTCGGCGATGTCACCGCGCGGCCGTGGCGGCAGTACGTGCCCGAACCGGCCCCGGGCCGGCCCTGCTCATGACGCGGCGGGAGGCGGCGGGCAGTACCGCTCCCACCCGTCCGACCTGCGGGGCTCCGCCGTCGTTGTCCGGCCGATGCTGTCCGGTGCCGGCTCGCCGACACCGGACAACGGAAGGGGCCTAGACAGGATTCGGTGGCACGAGCGGGACCCGGCCGGCGCAAGCCGCGGGCACCGCTGTCACGGGCCACCGTTTCCCATCCGGACGAACGAACGGAAAGCAGATGTCCACTCGGAAACTGACCGCGAGGATCGGCCTGCTGGCCGCCGCCGTGACTGTCGCCACCGGCGGTCTGTCCATGACGGCCGACGCCTCGACCGCCGCGGCCCCGCTCCGGTACGGGAGCCATGGCTGGGGAGTGAAGTGCGTGCAGGAGGCCGTCAACAACTGGGCGGCGCGGACCGGTCACAGCCGCCCGCTGGGGGTGGACGGCAGCTTCGGGTCCGGCACCCGGACCTGGGTCGAGAGGTTCCAGTCCGCCTCCGGCGTCAGCGCCGACGGTGTCGTGGGCCGGCAGACCGGCAACAGCGTGCTGGCCAACCTGCAGGGCGACAGCACATGGCGGCACGACTGCTACTACTACGTCCCCAGCACCCACGGCTGACGGGCTCCGCCCCGCGCCCTGGGCGCAAGGGTGACCGGCCGTCCGGCCGGTGCCAACGACCGCGCCGCGACCGCCGCTTCGCAAGAGGCGGCGGTCGCCCGCCGGGGACAAGAGGCGGCGGTCAACCGCCGGAGAACCGTCAGGGCCTTCTCAGCAGCCCGTTCACCGCCCGTCCGAACACCGCCCGCGCCGACGCCCCCAGCAGGGGATCGAGGAAACCGGGGAGGAAACGCACGCGCAGTTCCTCGCGCCACAGCACGCGGGCCCGGCCGCCCGGACCCGGCCGTACCTCGATCTCGGCCCAGCCCAGCACCACCCGGCCCCGCTTCTCCAGCCGGCACAGGCCCGCCTCGTCGCCGGCCGGCGGGCGCCACACGGTCACCTCCATCGGGTCGTCGAAACCGAGCGGGCCGATCCCCGAACGGGCCACGATCCGGGTGCCCTCGCCGGTGGGGCCGGGCGTGACCACGGTGATGCGGGTCAGCGGGACCACGTCGGCGTGGTGGGGCCACTGGGTGAGGCGGCGCCACGCCTCGTCGGGGGAGAGCGGCGGCGTACGTGCGAGAAGGAAGTTGACCACGTAACGATCTTAGAGAAACCAGCGTGTTGAGCAGGGCGTTCGCCTGTGCGCTCACGCGGTTGGCCTAGCGGGCTCCTCATGGCCGGGCGTAGGCTGAACAATACCGCGGGATCCCGTACCAACGGGCGGCACAGCGTCGCATCCTCCTACCATTTCTCGCATGGGCGGGCAGTCGGCCCGCCCCGGGGGAGCAGGTCGTCATGCCACTGAAGAGCTACGGCGTACTCGTCTCACGGGCGGTCGGCACCCGGCGCGAGGGCGCCGCCGACACCCCGCACTACCAGATCCACCTGACGGACGATCACGGCACGCACTACCGCGCCGCCGTCAACGTCCTGTCCCAGGAGCACCCCTCCGAGTTGCTCTACCTCGTCGACGACGACCTCCGGCACCCCGTCACGGGCCGCCTGGAGGGCCTGCCGGGCGGCTGGAACACCCTGCCGCCCGGTCCCGGCGGCGCGAACCTCGACTTCCTGCGCGGCAACCTCTTCGACCCGGCCGGGATGCGCACCCTCCCGCCGGACGCCGAGGGCCCGGACAACGACCTGGCCGACCTGCTCGACCACTACGTGCTGCGCGCGGTCGACGACCCGAATGCCCGCCTGTACGTCTTCGGCTCGCGCTTCGGACCGGAACCGGGCCGCAAGGACAAGGTGTTCGGCTTCCAGCCCGGCAACGGCGTCCACGACGTCCACATGAACCAGGGCAACAGTCCCCGCTTCCGGGGCGACGACGGCGTCTGGCAGGACGGCGGCCTCCTGCTGCACTTCCCCGCGCAGTCCCGGTGGGTCGGCATCTACCTCGCCTTCCAGAGCCAGGCCTGGCACACGGACGACGTCACCGGCCACGCCCTGGAAGCCGTCGACACCACGCGCCCGGAGCCGGGTGCGCAGCCGGTCCGTATCGTCGCCGCACTGGTCAACCCCCAGGGCCCGGCGCCGGAGCGGGAGAGCGTCACGCTGATCAACACCTCGCCCGACCCCGTCGACCTGACCGGCTGGCGGATCGTGGGCGGACCGGGAAAGGGCTCCGCCGTGCCACCGGGCCTGCTCGCCGCGGGCGCCTGCCTTGTCGTGCCGCTCACCGACGACACCCCGCTCGGCAACCGCGGCGGCGCCATCACCCTCCTCGACGCGAACGGCCTGAAGGCGGACGGCGTTTCCTACACCGCCGAACAGAGCGCGCGGGAGGGCTGGTCGGTCGTGTTCTGAAGTCCGGGACCCGGGTGACCACCGGGACCGGCACGGCGAGTTGCCATGCGACCCGTGCGTGACAGGCATGGCGGCGACGTAGAGCGACGCGTCGAAGACGTGATGGGCGAAATCCGGTCAAGGTGTGCGATCCAGTCACAGGGTTACTCAGGCCGACACGCAAGTGACGGCAAGAGTGAGGAGAGCCCCGTGAGCGGACACACCTGGCGCCGGGCCCTGGTCACCGGCGGAGCCGGCTTCGTGGGATCCCATCTGTGCGCGCGGCTGCTCGACGCCGGTACCGGCGTCGTGTGCGTGGACAACCTGGCCACCGGCTCACACGGCAACGTGGCCGAACTGGAGAGCCGACGGGGCTTCCGCTTCGTCCGCGCCGACGCCACCGACCCCGAGGCGATGCGCGGCCTGCCGGGCGGCTTCGACCTGGTCCTGCACTTCGCCTGTCCGGCCTCGCCCGCCGACTATCTGCGCCTGCCCCTGGCGACCCTCGACGTCGGCAGCACCGGCACCCGCAACGCCCTGGAGCGCGCCCGCGTCGACGGCGCCCGCTTCGTCCTCGCCTCCACCTCCGAGGTCTACGGCGACCCGCTGGAGCACCCGCAGCACGAGGGCTACTGGGGCAACGTCAATCCGATCGGCCCGCGCAGCGTCTACGACGAGTCCAAGCGCTTCGCCGAGGCCCTCGTCACCGCGCACCGCACCGTCCACGGCACGGACACCGCCATCGTCCGCATCTTCAACACCTACGGGCCCCGCATGCGCACCGGCGACGGCCGGGCGGTGCCCACCTTCGTCGCCCAGGCCCTGGACGGCTTGCCGCTCACGGTCGCGGGCGACGGCAGTCAGACCCGTTCGCTGTGCTACGTGGACGACACCGTCGACGGCGTCCTGGCCCTGGCCGCCTCCGAGGAGGCCGGTCCGGTCAACATCGGCGGCTCCGACGAGATCACCGTGCTGGAGCTCGCCCACCGGATCGTGGAACTGACCGGTTCCACCTCCCGGATCCGCTTCGTCGACCGACCGGTCGACGACCCCGGCAGGCGCCGCCCCGACACCCGGCTCGCCCGCGAACGGCTGGGCTGGCAGCCGCGTGTGAACTGGACCGAGGGCCTTGAGCGCACCATCGGCTGGTTCGCCCGCGCGGCGGCCGCGTGACCCGCCCCGTGACGCCTGACAGTCGACCGCAGTGACTCGAAACGTACTGGTCACAGGCGTGCACACCGGGTGATAAAAGACTGACATGCAGTGAAAAATCATCTATTTTCGCCGCAAGTTACCTTCACGTGTTTGAGACAGCCGCAGCGCGGCACCCTGAGCCGGAAGCCCCACCCCGCCGAACGGGACGGAGCCGCCCATGCGCATCCTTGGTGTCAACGCCCTGTTCCACGACCCGGCCGCCGCCCTCGTCGTCGACGGCAGGACCGTAGCGGCCGCCGAGGAGGAGCGCTTCAGCCGCCGCAAGCACGGCAAGCGCCCGGTGCCCTTCTCCGCGTGGGAACTGCCCGAACTGTCCGCCCGCTGGTGCCTGGAGTGCGCGGGCCTGCGCCCCGGCGAGCTGGACGCGGTCACGTACTCCTTCGACCCGGCCCTCGCCCGGCCCGCCGCCGAGATGGGACTGTCCGACCCCTGGGACCCACTGCGCCTGGAGTACGCCCGTCGCGCCCCCGAGTTCCTCGCCGAGGCGCTGCCCGGGCTCGACCCGGCCAAGGTCGTCTTCGTCGCGCACCACGTCGCGCACGCCGCCTCGGCCGGCCCCGCCTCCCCGCACCCGGACAGCGCCGTCCTCGTCCTCGACGGCCGCGGCGAGTCCGCCTCCCACCTCGCGGGACGCTTCAGCGACGGCAGGCTCGACGCGCTCGCCGCGCAGGCGCTGCCCGACTCCCTCGGCCTGGTCTACGAGGAGCTCACCGAACACCTGGGATTCCTGCGCAGCAGCGACGAGTACAAGGTCATGGCCCTCGCCTCCTACGGCAAGCCCCGCTTCCTGCCCCAGTTGCGCCGGCACGTCCATCCCACCGGCGACGGCGGCTTCCGCGCCCACGGCGTCGACTGGCTCGGCCTCGCCCCGCCCCGCGCCAAGGGCGAGCCGTGGACCCAGGACCACGCCGACCTCGCCGCCAGCACCCAGGCCGTCCTCGAAGAGGTCCTGCTCGAACTCGTCGACTGGCTGCACCGCCAGGCGGGCGGCGAAGCCCTCACCATGGCCGGAGGCGTCGCCCTCAACTGCGTCGCCAACTCCCGTATCGCCGCGCGGGGCCCGTACCGGCACGTGTGGGTGCAGCCCGCCGCCGGGGACGCCGGCACCGCGCTCGGCGGAGCCCTGCACCTGGCCGCCCGCGACCAGGAGACCCCGCGGCCCATCCCCGGGGCCGACCTCGGCCGCGGCTGGAGCGACGAGGAACTGCGCACCCGGCTGGAGGAAGCGGCCGTGCCGTACGAGCGGCCCGACGACATCGCCGAGGCGGTGGCCGCGGAACTCGCCCGCGACGGAGTCGTCGCCTGGTTCCAGGGCCGCAGCGAGTACGGGCCCCGCGCCCTCGGCCACCGCTCGCTGCTGGCCCACCCGGGCCGGGCGGACAACCTGGAGCGGCTCAACAGGGTCAAGGGCCGCGAGGAGTTCCGGCCGGTCGCCCCCATGGTCCTCGCCGAGCGCGCCCACGAGCTGTTCGAAGGGCCGCTGCCCAGCCCCTACATGCTGTTCGTGCACGACGTGCACCGCGACTGGCGCGACCGCATCCCCGCCGTCGTGCACGTGGACGGCACCGCGCGCATCCAGACCGTCGACGAGCGGCAGGAACCCCTGGTCGCCCGGATGCTGCGCGCCTTCGAACGACGCACCGGACTGCCCGTGGTGGTCAACACCAGCCTCAACACCGCCGGCCGGCCCATGGTCGACGACCCGCGCGACGCGCTGGAGTGCTTCGGATCCGCACCCGTCGACCTGCTGGCGATCGGCCCGTACGCGGTGCGCCGGGCAAGGGCGTACGCATGAGCCGCGCCACCACCGGGTCCGCCTACGCCGTGGTGATCCCCACGCTCGCCCGGGACACGCTGGCCGACTGCCTGGCCGCGCTCGTCTCCGCCACCGGGCCCCGGCCCGACGAGATCGTCCTCGTCGACGACCGGCCCGAGCCCGAACCGGACGCGCTGGACCACCCGTTGCGCGTCCTGGGCGACCTGCGCGCCCGCACCACGGTCCTCACCAGCGGGGGCCGCGGACCCGCCGCCGCCCGCAACACCGGCCTGCGCGCGGTCACCGCGCCCTGGGTCGCCTTCCTCGACGACGACGTCCAGGTGGGGCCGCACTGGTGCGACCAACTGGCGCAGGACCTGGCCGAGTCCGGCCCCGACACCGGAGCCGTCCAGGGCGTGATCGCCGTACCACTGCCCGGCGAACGCCGCCCCACCGACTGGGAACGCAACACCGCCGGTCTCGCCCAGGCCCGCTGGATCACCGCCGACATGGCCTACCGCACCGCGGCTCTCAAACAGGTCCGCGGCTTCGACGAACGCTTCCGGCGCGCCTTCCGCGAGGACGCCGACCTCGCGCTGCGCATCCTCGACGGCGGCTGGCGCATCCGGCAGGGCCGCCGCACCACCCGCCACCCCGTGCGCCCCGCCGACCGGTGGGTGTCCCTGCGCGCCCAGCGCGGCAACGCCGACGACGCCCTCATGCGCCACCTGCACGGCCCGGACTGGTGGCAGAAGGCGGTGGCCCCGCGCGGCCGCATCCGCTCCCACCTCGCCATCACCGCCGCCGGCGCGGCCGCCTGCGCGCTGGCCGCGGCCGGACGGCGCCGGGCCGCCGCCCTGGCCGTGCTCGGCTGGGCCGCGGGTACCGCGGAGTTCGCCTGGACCCGCATCGCGCCCGGTCCGCGCACCCGGTACGAGGTGACCACCATGGTCGCCAGCAGCGTGCTCATCCCACCCGTCGCCACCTGGCACTGGCTGAGCGGGATGTGGCGCCACCGCAACGCCCCCGACTGGGCGGAGGTGGCGCCGTGAACCCCGTCAGGGCCGTGCTGTTCGACCGCGACGGCACCCTCGTCGAGGACGTCCCCTACAACGGCGACCCAGACCGGGTCCGCCCGGTCGACGGCGCCCGCGAGGCGCTGCGCATGCTGCGCGCGCACGGCATCCGCACCGGCGTCGTCACCAACCAGTCGGGCGTGGCACGCGGACTCGTCAGCGCCGCGGACGTGCGCCGGGTCAACGAACGCGTCGACGACCTCATCGGGCCCTTCGACGTGTGGGCCGTCTGCCCGCACGCCCCCGGCGACGGCTGCCACTGCCGCAAGCCGCAGCCGGGGATGGTTCTGTGGGCGGCCGGAAGGGTCTGCACCCCGCCCGCGGACATCGTCGTCATCGGCGACATCGGCGCCGACACGGAGGCCGCCCGCCGGGCCGGCGCCCACGGCATCCTCGTCCCCACCGCGCAGACCCGCCCGCAGGAGACGGCCGCCGCCGAGCACGTCGCCGCCGACCTGCCGACCGCCGTACGCGCGGTGCTGGCCGGGCCGCCCTGGGGCCGCGTCCTGGCCGACGAACGGCCCATCGCCGCCGCCTACCGCGAGGTCGCCGAGGGTTCGGGCGGAAGCCGCCGGAGGCCCCGGTGAAGGCTCTCGTGAGCCGTCTCGACAGCTTCGGCGACGTGCTGCTCGCCGGACCCGCCGTGCGCGCCGTGGCCGCCCGCGCCGACACGGTCACGCTGCTGTGCGGGCCACGCGGGGAGCCCGCAGCCCGCATGCTGCCCGGCGTGGACGAGGTGCTCGTCTGGGACGCCCCGTGGGCCGGGTTCGAGCCACCGCCCGTGGACCGCGCGGAAACCGAGGGACTGCTCGACGCCGTCGACGCGGACACGGCCCTCGTCCTCACCTCCCTCCACCAGTCCCCGCTGCCCACCGCCCTGCTGCTGCGCCTCGCCGGGGTCGGCCGCATCGCCGCGGACAGCGTGGACTACCCCGGCTCCCTGCTCGACGTACGCCACCGGCGGGCCCCGCACGCCCACGAGACCGAGGCCGCACTCGACCTGGCCGGGGCCGCGGGCTTCCCACGCGTCGACGACGGGCGGCCGCGAGTGCTGCCCCCGCCGGACACCACCGGCCTGACCGGCCCGGAACCGTACGTCGTGCTGCACCCCGGAGCCAGCGTCCCCGCCCGGTCCTGGAGCCGGGAGCGCTGCGCGCAGGCCGTGCGGGAACTCGCCGCGGCCGGACACCGGGTCGTGGTGACCGGCGGCCGGGGCGAGAAGGAGCTCACCGCGTACGTCGCCGGCCGGCCCGGCCTCGACCTCGGCGGCCGCACCGTCGCGGCGGAACTGGCCGGAGTCCTGGCCGGCGCCCAGGCGGTGGTCACCGGCAACACGGGCCCCGCCCACCTGGCCGCCGCCGTCGGCACCCCCGTGGTCTCCCTGTTCTCCCCGGTCGTACCGGCCGAGCGCTGGCGCCCCTACGGCGTGCCCCATGTGCTGCTCGGCGACCAGAACGCGCCCTGCGCGGACAGCCGGGCCCGGATCTGCCCGGTCCCGGGCCACCCCTGCCTGGAGTTGGTGACCGCGCACGACGTGCTCGCCGCCGTGGAGAAGGTGATGCAGGCGTGAGGATCCTGATCTGGCACGTGCACGGCTCCTGGACGACCGCGTTCGTCCAGGGCCCGCACACCTACGTCGTCCCCGTCACCCCGGACCGCGGGCCCGACGGTCTCGGCCGGGCCCGCACCTTCGACTGGCCCGACTCGGTGACCGAACTCCCGCCGGAGCGCCTGCGGGACGCCGGCATCGACCTCGTCGTGCTGCAACGCCCGCACGAGTACGACCTGGTGCGGCAGTGGCTGGGCCGCCGCCCGCCGATGGTGTACCTGGAGCACAACGCCCCGCACGGCGACGTCCCCGACACCCGACACCCGGCCGCCGGTCTGCCCGGAGTGTCCTGCCTGGTCCACGTCACCCACTTCAACCGCCTGATGTGGGACGCCGGTGGCGCCGAGACCGCCGTCGTCGAGCACGGCATCGTCGACCCCGGCCCGCTGTGGACGGGCGAGCTGCCACACGCGGCCGTCGTGGTCAACGAGCCCGTGCGGCGCGGCCGTACCACGGGCACGGACCTGTTGCCGGCGTTCGCCGACGCGGCCCCGCTGGACGTCTTCGGCATGGGGACCGACGGCCTCGCCGGCCGTCTCGGTCTGCCGCCACGGCGCTGCCGCTCCCACGAACTGGTCCAGCGCCACCTGCACGTGGCCATGGCCAGGCGCCGCGTCTACCTCCACCCGGTCCGCTGGACCTCCCTCGGCCTGTCCCTGCTGGAGGCCATGCACCTCGGCATGCCCGTGGTCGCCCTCGCCACCACCGAGGTCACCGAGGCGGTGCCCCCGGGCGCCGGGGTGGTCTCCAACCGAATGGACGTACTGACCGGCGCCGTACGGGACTTCGTCGCCGACCCGCTGCACGCCCGCACGGTCGGCGAGGGAGCGCGCGCCGCGGCGCTCGCCCGCTACGGACTGCCCCGTTTCCTGGACGACTGGGAGCGGCTGCTGAAGGAGGTGACCCGGTGAGGATCGCCATGGTGTCCGAGCACGCGAGCCCGCTCGCCGCGCTCGGCGGCGTCGACGCCGGTGGCCAGAACGTGTACGTGGCCCGGCTCACCGAGGAGCTGACCCGCCGCGGACACGACGTGACCGTCTACACCCGGCGCGACTCGGCCGACCTGCCCGACCGCGTGCCGCTGCCCGGCGGCGCCGTCGTCGAGCATGTGCCGGCCGGGCCACCCCGGTCCATCCCCAAGGACGCCCTGTTCGAGCACATGCCCGCCTTCGGCGCCCACCTCGCCCGCGCATGGGGCCGCGCGCGGCCCGACGTGGTGCACGCCCACTTCTGGATGTCCGGCATGGCCTCCCTGCTCGGGGCGGGCCCGCACGGCATCCCGGTCGTCCAGACCTTCCACGCCCTCGGCACCGTCAAACGGCGCCACCAGGGCCGGGCGGACACCAGTCCGCCGGAACGCATCGGCGTCGAGCGGCAGATCGGCCGGATCTGCGACCGGGTCCTGGCGACCTGCACCGACGAGGTGCACGAGCTGGCCGGCATGGACATCTCCCCGCGCCGTGTGTCCGTGGTCCCCTGCGGGGTCGACGCCGACCACTTCCGCCCCGGCACGGACCTCGCCGACGTGCCCGCGCGCGGGCAGCGCCACCGCATTCTCGCCTGCGGCAGGCTGGTCCGCCGCAAGGGCTACGACCAGGCCATCCGCGCGCTCACCAGGATCCCGCGCACCGAACTCCTCGTGGCCGGCGGCCCACCGGCCGGCCTGCTGCACACCGAGCCCGAGGCCGAACGACTGCTGAAGACGGCCGTGGAGGAAGGCGTCGGCGACCGGGTACGGCTGCTCGGCGCCGTCGACCCGGCCCGGATGCCCGCGCTGACGCGCAGCGCCGACCTGGTGCTGTGCACCCCGTCGTACGAGCCGTTCGGGATCGTGCCGCTGGAGGCGATGGCGTGTGCGGTGCCCGTCGTCGCCACCGACGTCGGCGGCCACCGGGACTCGGTGGCGGACGGCCGCACCGGCCGGCTCGTCCCGGCGGGCGACCTCGCGGCCGTCGCCGCCGCGGCCCGGGACCTGCTCGGCAGCGACCGCCTGCGGCGCCGCTACGGAGCCGCGGGCCGCGAACGCGTCCTCGCCCGCTTCACCTGGCGGCGGGTGGCCGACGGCGCGGAACAGGTCTACCGGCGGGCCGTGGCCGGGCACGACCTGAAGTCGGAGGTGGCGTGATGCACTCCGCCCACCGGCTGCCGCCGCGAACGGCCCCGAACGACTCATGCCGGCGCCCGCCGAAGACGGCCGCCCCGAACCGCGCCGGCACCGCCGCCGAACCGACCCAGGAGGTGACGTCATGAGCGTCCGGACCCCAGCCGTCGCCGGGCACTGCGACGAACTGCTCGTCGCCCTCGGACGGTTCCGTGGATCCGCGCACATCACCCAGCGCTGGGGCGAGCGACTCGCCCGCGTCCTCGGCGGCGGCGGACGGCTGCTCGCCGCGGGCAACGGCGGCAGCGCCGCCCAGGCCCAGCACCTCACCGCCGAACTCGTCGGGCGCTACCGCGACGACCGGCCGCCGTTCTCGGCCATCGCCCTGCACGCCGACACCTCCAGCACGACCGCCATCGCCAACGACTACGGCGTCGACGCCGTGTTCGCCCGCCAGGTGCGCGCCCACGGCCGCCGCGGCGACGTACTGATGCTGCTGTCCACCAGCGGAGCCAGCGCCAACCTGCTGTCCGCGGCCGCCGCGGGGCGCGCCGCGGGCCTGCGCGTGTGGGCGCTGACCGGGCCCGCCCCGAACCCGCTCAGCGCCGGCAGCGACGAGGCACTGTGCGTGGCCGGGGCCTCCACGGCGACCGTGCAGGAACTCCACCTGGTCGCGGTGCACATGGTCTGCGCGGCGTTCGACGCGGCGCTGGAACGGGGCGGGAGGTGACATGGCGGGCAAGGCACCCCTCGTCGTCGTCGGTGACGCGCTGCTGGACCGGGACCTGACCGGTCACGCGGACCGGCTCGCTCCCGACGCGCCCGTGCCGGTCGTCGCCGACTGCGCGGAGCGGGTACGACCGGGAGGCGCCGCCCTCACCGCGTACCTCGCCGCCCGCGACGGCCGCGACGTCACGCTGATCACCGGCCTGGGAGACGACCCGGCCGGCCGCGAGCTGCGCCGGCTCCTCCAGCCCTGGCTGACCCTGGTGCCGCTCCCCACGACCGGCGCACTGCCGGAGAAGACCCGCGTGCTGGCGCAGGGCCGTCCGGTCGTCCGCCTCGACCGCGGCACCGGGCGGGTCCGCGGGGCCACCGACGAGGCCCGCGCGGCGCTCGGCGGCGCCCCCGCCGTCCTGGTCTCCGACTACGGCCGGGGCGCGGCGGACGCCCTCCGGGACGAGCTGTGCGGGCGCCCACCGGCCGTCTGGGACCCGCATCCGCGGGGTGGCCCGCCGGTGCCGGGGACGAGGCTCGTGACACCGGCGCGGTCCGAGGCCCACCAGTTCGCCGGGGCACTCGTCCGGCCGGACGGAACCGACCGGACACGCGAGGCCCACGGTGCCGTGCCCGGCGGCGCGTCCGACGGCGGCCGGGGCAACGAGCTGTGGGACGTCGCCCACGAGGCCACCGCACTGGTACGGCACTGGCGCGTCGCCGCCGTCACGGTGACCCTCGGGGCGCGTGGGGCGCTGCTCTCGTACGGGGAGCACCCGCTGCTCGTGCCCGCGCCCGCCGCCCACCACGGCGACCCCTGCGGGGCCGGCGACCGCTTCGCCGCCGCGGCGGCCGGGCTGCTCGCCGACGGCGCCCTGGTCGGAGAGGCCGTGGAGGGCGCCGTCGCGGAGGCGACCGCGTTCGTCGGCGCCGGAGGTGCGGGCGGCCTGCCCGACCCGCCACGCACCGGCGCATCCGCCTCCGGGTCCGGCCGGGCCCCCACCCCCGCCGACGGCGCGTCATCGGCCGACGGCTGCCGGGCCCGCGCGGACGGCTCCCGCGCCGCGGCCCGCGACGTCCCGGGTGTCACCGCGGACGGCTCCCGGGCTGCCACAGCCGACGGCCCGCGCACCGCCGACGACCCCTTCGAAGTCGTCGCCCGGGTGCGGACCGGCGGCGGGACCGTCGTCGCCGCCGGCGGCTGCTTCGACCTGCTGCACGCGGGGCACGTCGGGCTGCTCCAGGCCGCCCGGCGGATCGGGGACTGCCTGGTGGTGTGCGTCAACTCCGACGCCTCGGTGCGACGCCGCAAGGGCGACGGCCGGCCGGTCAACCCGCTTGCCGACCGCGTCCGCGTGCTGCGGGCCCTCGCCTGCGTCGACGCCGTGGCCGTCTTCGACGAGGACACCCCCGAGCGCCTCCTCGCCGAACTGCGCCCGGACGTCTGGGTCAAGGGCGGCGACTACGCGGGCGCCGAACTGCCGGAGGCGGCACTGCTGGAGGAATGGGGCGGGCAGGCGGTCCTGCTGCCATACCTCGACGGCCGTTCCTCGACGGCCCTGATGGCCCGCGCGGCGGAGAGCGCCCGATGACGGCCGCTTGTGGCCCGTGGGGCGGAGCGCAATCGATGACGGCCGTCTCGCGGCGTAGGCCGTACTGCCCGCGTGGCGGGAGGGGGCGTTATGACGGCCGTCTCGCGCCTTCGGCCGCGTACCGCCCGGACGGGGGAGCGTGCCCGTTGACGGTTGCTTCCGGCCCGTGCGGCGGAGGGCACCCGATGGCGGCCGCCTCGCGACGTAGGCCCCGTATCGCCCGCACGCCGTGCTGGGAGCTGGGAGAGGAGCGCCCGATGACCGTGCCCCGCCTGCCCCGCCGTCTCCTGGTCCTGCGCGCGCTCGGTCTCGGTGACCTGCTTACCGCCATTCCGGCCCTGCGTGCCCTGCGCCGGGGGTTCCCCGGCCACGAACTGGTGCTCGCCGCGCCGGCCGAGCTGGCACCGCTCGCCGCCGCGACCGGAGCCGTCGACCAGCTCCTGCCCGCCTCGGCCCCCGGCCGCGCCGTGCCGCGCCGCCTGGGCTGGACCGGCCCGCCCCCGGACGTCGCGGTCGACCTGCACGGCAACGGTCCGCCCAGCCACCGGCTCCTGGCGGACCTGTGCCCCGCGCGGCTGTTCGCCTTCGCGCACCCGGGGACACCACGGATCGCGGGACCGCCCTGGTACGCCGAGGAGCACGAGCGGGACCGCTGGTGCCGGCTGCTGCGGTGGTACGGCATCGACGCCCGCCCCACCGACCTGCGGCTGCCCCGCCCCGCCGGAGCCTCCCCGGCCCCCGGCGCGGTCGTGCTGCACCCGGGCGCCGGATCACCGGCTCGTTGCTGGCCCGTCGAGCGGTTCGCGGCGGTCGCGCGGGTCCTGCGGGAGGGCGGCCGTCGCGTCGTCGTCACCGGGGGAGCGGAGGAGGGCGACCTCGTGGCCACCCTGGCCAAGCAGGCCCGGCTGCCCGACACCGACGTGTTCGGCGGCGGCCTGCCCTTCGACCGGTTCTCGGCCCTGGTCGCCGCCGCCCGCGCCGTCGTCAGCGGCGACACCGGCATCGCCCATCTCGCCGTCGCCCATGCCACCCCGTCCGTGACCCTGTGCGGCCCGGTTCCGCCCAGCCGCTGGGGGCCGCCCGCCGGCCCCCGGCACCGGGCGCTGTGGCACGGCCCGGAGGGCGACCCGCACGGCCGCCGACCGGACCCCGCGCTGCTGAAGATCCGCCCGAGCGAGGTCCTGGCCGCCCTCGACGCGCTCCCCGGGCCGCCGCACTGACCCCGTGGATCCGCCCATGAACCGTTCCTCCGTCGGCGTCGTCGTCGCCACCCGCAACCGCTCCGCGCGCCTGGCCGTCACCCTGCGGCACCTGCTCGCCCTCCCGGAGCGGCCGGAGGTGGTGGTGGCCGACAACGACTCCACCGACGACACCCGTGCCCGGCTCGCCCGCGAATTCCCCCAGGTCCGGGTGCTGGCCCTGCCCTCCAACCGGGGCGCGCCCGCCCGCACCCACGGCGTCCGCGCCCTCGACACCCCCTACGTGGCCTTCAGCGACGACGACTCCTGGTGGGCGCCGGGCGCGCTGGCCCGCGCGGCCGGGCTGTTCGACGCGCATCCGCGGCTCGGCCTGCTCGCCGCCCGCACCCTCGTCGGCCCCGGACAGGAGCCCGACGCGCTCAACAAGGTGCTCGCCGACTCCCCGCTCGGCCCGGCCACCGATCTGCCCGGCACCCAGGTGCTCGGCTTCCTCGCCTGCGCCTCCGTCGCCCGGCGCAGCGCCTACCTCGACGCGGGCGGCTTCCACCCGCTGCTCTTCTTCGGCGCCGAGGAGACCCTCCTCGCCTACGACCTCGCCGCCCGCGGCTGGGGCGTCACGCACTGCCCCGACGTCGTCGCCCACCACCATCCGGACCCCGCCCCCCGCACGGGCCGCCCGGCCGTCGTCCGCCGCAACGCACTGCTCACCGCCTGGCTGCGCCGCCCGCTGTCGCAGGCCCTCGCCCGCACCCGCGACCTGACGGCCGAGGCCCGCCGCGACCCCCACGCCCGGCGCGCCCTGCGCGAGACGCTGGCCCGGCTGCCGGGTGCGCTGCGTGCCCGCCGCCCGCTGCCGCCGCACGTGGAAAGGGCCGCCCGTCTGCTGGACGCGGACACCGGAGACATCCCGTGACCGACCTCCGCACCACCGTCGTGATCATCACCCACAACCGGCGCCCCGAACTCCTGCGCACTCTGGACCGGCTCACCGAACTCCCCGAGCGGCCCGAGGTGATCGTCACCGACAACGGCTCCACCGACGGCACCTCCTCCGCGGTCGTCCGCCACCACCCGCGGGTACGGCTGCTGCGCCCCGGCCGCAACCTCGGCGCCGTCGGCCGCAACCTGGCCGTGCGCCGGGTCCGTACCCCCTACGTGGCCTTCTGCGACGACGACTCCTGGTGGGCGCCCGGCGCGCTCGCCGGGGCCGCCGACCTCCTCGACCGGCACGCGGGCCTCGGCTCGGTCACGGCCCGCATCCTCGTCGAACCGGACGGCACCGAGGACCCGATCGTGCAGGAGCTGCGCGACTCGCCGGTCCCCGGCCCGCGCTGGCTGCCCGGCCCCGCGCTGGGCTCCTTCCTGGCCGCGGCGACCGTGCTGCGCACCGACGCGTTCCGGCGCGCGGGCGGCTTCCACCCGCGGCTGTGGCTCGGCGGCGAGGAGGAGTTGCTCGCCGCGGACCTGGCGGCGGACGGGTGGTGGCTGACGTACGCCGACGACCTGACGGTTCATCACCAACCCTCCGTGGTACGGGACGCCACCCGGCGCCGACGTGACGGGATCCGCAACACGCTGTGGTTCACCTGGCTGCGGCGGCCGGCCGGGCCCGCGCTGCGCCGCACCCTGCACCTGGCCCGCACCGTTCCGCGCGACGCCGCCTCCCTGCGCGCCTTCGCCGAGGCGACCGCCGCCCTGCCGTGGGTGCTGAGCGAACGGCGCGTGGTGCCGCCCCCGGTCGAGGCGCGGCTGCGATTGCTGGAAGACAGCCAGCGCCACTCGAAGGCCCGCCGCTACACGGGGTGAGGCGGCCCGTGCAGCGGCCGGCCCTCAGGGCACTCCTGCAGACACTCGCCGGTCAGCGCCGATTACCGGGTCAGAATTCGACCAGTTTCCCGTTCTCGATCCTGCACTGCCACTCCTGTTCGTACACCTCCCCCGTGTAAAGGCCGCTGCCGCCGACCTCGTCGACCGCCGTGAGCGTCTCTCCGTTGATGGTGAGGATGAGTTTTGCTTTCCAGGCCCAGCCGCCCGAGTTGATCACCTGGAGGCGGAAGTTGTACGACCCGTCGGGCATTTCCCGCTGGAATCGTCGCGTCTCGCCCAACCGCGTCTGCACGATCAGACGACCGTTGAGGAACAGGTACGCGTCGTCGTCGCACGGACCGATGTCGACCAGGAGATCAGCTGTAGCCGTCACCTCGTGCACCCCCTTGTTGTGGTGAATGACTTCACCCCGTGCCTGGGAGCAGGAATTCGCGCTCCGTTCCGGGGTGGCATGGCGATGCACTCTTCCGGACCCGGAAAAAATCCGGAATACGGAAATGGGCGTAGCGGGAAACCGGCATACGAGACACCTGTGCGGCGAGGTCTCTCGCGCTCCTCCAGTGCGCCCGGAGCTTTACATTCTGCCGTTCAATGAAACGGTGTTCGCGTCGCGTGGAGGGGGCGCGTTCCCGGCGCGAAGGACGAGGACGCCACTGCCCCTTCCCCGAATTCCTGCCGAGCGTCTCCTCTCGGCGCTTACACAGGCCGATGGCACACGTCCGGTAGCCGGTACCCTCCCGGGCGTAGGCCGCGCGGGCACCGTCCCTCCCACCGGCGTCCGGACGCGTCGCCTCACCGGGCGCCCCACTGACGGAGCGCCTCCACGAGCCCGTCCGTGCCGTCCCGCCACATGCCGTTCGGCCACCGGTTGTCCCGCCACATGCCGTCCCGCCACATGCCGTTCGGCCGCCGG
The DNA here is from genome assembly GCF_040646295.1 of Streptomyces sp. NPDC046197. Taxonomy (NCBI): domain Bacteria; kingdom Bacillati; phylum Actinomycetota; class Actinomycetes; order Kitasatosporales; family Streptomycetaceae; genus Streptomyces; species Streptomyces sp. NPDC046197. The sequence goes on from NZ_JBEYZY010000039.1 coordinate 56,553, forward strand.
TCGTCCCGCCACATGCCGTTCGGCCGCCGGTCGTCCCGCCACCGGCCGTCCCGTTCCGTGCCGTCCTGCTCCGCGCCCGCCGCGAACTCGTCGCGGATCCGCCGGGCCGCGACCCGGCCCGAGCTCAGACACCAGTCCCACCAGTGGTCCAAGGTGTGGGCGCCGAGCCGTTCGGCAGGCACCAGCGCGGGCCAGCCGCAGGCCCGCGCCTGTGCCGTCACCTTCGCGCCACCCTCGACCGGATCCACCGCCAGCGCCGGTGTACCGGCCCGCAGCGCCAGCACCATCCCGTGCAAGCGGTCGGTGACCACAAGGTCCAACCGGACCAGCACGGACTCCAGTTGCGCGGGTGTCGCACACAGGCGCCAGTCGTGCACGTCGAGCCGGGTCTCCAGCTCCAGGCGCGCGCAGTCCTTGGCGAGGAGCCAGCCCGTCACCTCCTCGGCGACCACCTCGTGCCGACGCGCCCGCCCGTACTCGTGCTGCCCGTGCGTGAGCACCACCCCGGCGACGGGCCGCACCGGGACGGCGGGGGCGCGGGCCGCCAGGTCCCACGCGGGCTCCATGCCCGGGGCGTCCCGGGCCAGGACACGGTGGAAGCCGGTGACGGCGGGGCAGCCGGGATCGAGGACGGAGGTCCCGACCGCGATCCGCACACACCGGCCGAACCGGCGGTGCAGGGCCTCGACCTGCCGTCCGTGCAGCGGGCCGCACACGAACACCAGATGCGTGTACCGCTCGGGCCCGGCCTCGTCCAGGTGCAGCGCGCCGGGCCGGAAACCGGGGCTCCAGGCGACGTCGTGGGCGAGCCCCGCCCGCCGCAGCACGTCCTCGACCCGGTGCAGCGCCAGCACGTCCCCGGCGGTCGCCTCCCCGTCCGGGAAGCTGAACCACCCCGTGAGCAGAATCCGCGGCGCCCGCCGTCCCTGATGCACAGCGTGGCCCGGGTGCCCCACCGCCCCCGGAACAATCACCGGCGCGAGGTCCGGGGCCCGCCGCCCCGGGTGTTGTCGACCGTGTCCCGGAGGGGTACCCGGAGCGGAGGAGGAAGGCCCATGAGGTTCCGTGACCGTCGGCAGGCCGGCCGGGAGCTGGCCGAACGGCTGCGCGCCCTGCGCGACGAGGGCGCCCTGCCGGAGCCGGTCGTGCTGGCGCTGCCCCGCGGCGGCGTCGCGGTGGCCCGGGAGGTCGCGCGCGAGCTCGACGCCCCGCTGGACGTGGTCGTCGTGCGCAAGATCGGCGCACCCTTCCAGGAGGAGTACGGCCTCGGCGCGATCGCCGGGGACGATCCTCCCCTCTTCGACCGCGGCGCTCTGGACCGGCTGGGCCTGACCGAGCAGGACCTGGCACCGGTGGTGGAGCGGGAACGCGACGAACTGCACCGCCGCGAGGAGCGCTACCGGCAGGGCCGCCCGGCCCCACGGCTGCGCGGTCGCACCGCGGTCGTGGTCGACGACGGGCTGGCCACCGGCTCCACCGCCCGCGCCGCACTGCGCCACGTACGGCGTCAGGGCCCCGCACGTGTGGTCCTCGCCGTCCCCGTCGGCGCTCCCGAGGCGGTCAAGGTGCTGAGCGGAGAGGCCGACGACGTGCTCTGCCCGTACCAGCCGGCCTCCTTCACCGCCGTCGGGGCCTGGTACGACGACTTCGGGCAACTGACGGACGACGAGGTGCTGAAGGCGCTGTCGGGCGACTGAGGACGGGGGCCCGGCTTTGTGCGACGGGCACCGGGAGAGGAGACGCGAGCATGGCGCAGATGGACACCGACGAAGCTCGGCGGCACTTCGCGGCCGCCCGGGTGGCGCGCCTGGCCACGGTCGACGGGGCTGGGCTCCCCCACCTGGTGCCCATCGTGTTCGCCGCCCGGGGCGACGACGGGATCGTGATGGCGGTCGACCGCAAACCCAAGACCACCACCCGGCTGAAGCGGCTGCACAACATCGAGGTGAACCCGGCCGTGAGCCTCCTGGTGGACGTCTACGACGAGGACTGGGACCGGCTGTGGTGGGTCCGCGCCGACGGCGGCGCCCGGGTCGTACCCCCCGACGCGGAGGACGAGGAGACACGCCGGACGTACGAGGGCGCGCTGGCCCTGCTGCGGCGCAAGTACGGACAGTACCGGGACGACCCGCCGCTCGGACCGGTGGTCGTGATCACCGTCCACCACTGGATCGGCTGGCACGCCGACGGCGCGTTCCCGGCTCGCGGCTCGTCCCCGGCTCCCGATCCGGCCTGGGCTCCCGGCCCGTCCCCGGCTCCCGGCCCGTCCCCGGCTCCCGGCCCGTCCCCGGCTCCCGGCCCGGACGGCTGAGGGCCGGCCTTCGTGGCGCCCCCGCGTGTGGCTTGTTTGGGGCGGCCGGTTCTGGCTACGCGGCGGTCAGCCGGTTTCCGCGGATCCGGGAGGTGCCCATGACCCGGCGAGTACGCGACGTGATGTCACCCGGCGCGGTGGCCGTCGAGCCCATGACCACGCTTGAGCGGGCCGCCTCCGTGATGCGTGAGCAGAACGTCGGCGACGTACTGGTGGCCTACGACTGCGATCTGTTCGGGGTCCTGACCGACCGCGACATCGTCGTCCGTGCTGTCGCCGAGGGCCGCGACCCGCACACCACGACCGCCGGATCGGTGTGCAGCCGGCCCCCCGTGATCACTTTGACCCCCGAGGACACCACCGACCGTGCGGTCGAGCTGATGCGCCAGTACGCCGTGCGCCGGCTGCCCGTCGTCGAGCACGGCGGCTGTCCCGTCGGCATGGTGAGTCTCGGCGACCTCGCCACCGTGGAGGATCCGCACTCCGCGCTGGCGGACATCAGCAAGGCAGATCCCAACCGCTGAGGCAGGCCCCTACCGGCTCCTCGACCGGCTCCTCGTTTCGGGTGACCGTCGCCGGTGCGCCCGGTCAGTGGCCGCCGCTGGGCTGGTCGCAGCCGGAGTGGTCCGGGTAGCCGCCGAAGGCGTCCGCCTGCGTGGACTCACGGGTCATGTGGCCCTCCAGGCACATCGTGGGGGCGTCGATGAGGAAGTCGACCCCTACGGAGGTGTCCTGGTCCACCCGTACCTTCCCGGCGGCGTAGCCGAGTGCGGTGAGCGCCCGGCTGGTGTGCGGCGCCTTGAAGTCACCGTCCTTGCGCAGGGGTTCGAGCGCCTTCTCGATACGTCTGACGGCCGCGAGGCCGTCGCAGCGGGCCTTGCCGTGCAGCGGGATGGGAACCATGAAGCCGTGGTTCTCCGCGTAGTGGTCGGTGATCGGCGTGCCGGGTCCCTCGGAGGCGGTGGTCGCGGTCGCGGCCGCCGTGGGGGCGGTGGCTGTCGGTACCGGGGCACGTTCCGTGACTTCCGCGGGTGTCGGCGGTGTGGAGCGGTTCGCGGCGGACGGTGCGGCGCTCTCACCGGGGCACGGGAAGTCCACCGGCGTACTCGGCGTGGATATCGCGGTCGGCGTGGGCCGCGCACTTCGGTACGCGTCGGCGGTGTCGCCCGGGTGCTGTGTGCCGCAGCCCGCCGCCAGCAGGGCCAGCACCGCCACCGGCAGCATCCCGGCCCCCGCCCTGGTCGTCCTGGACATCGTCAACGAGACTCCTTGTGTCCGCGTGTCGAAGAGGTCTGCCGGGCCACGCAGAACAGCGGCCCGGCGATCCCGGGCCGCGGGTCCGGGACACGGCGGACCCATTCTCTCCGTGCGCGACGGGTGGGGCCTGAGTATCCGTACTCAGGCGCCGGGTTCAGAGCCAGTCGCGTCGCTTGAAGACGACGTACAGGCCGGTGCACACGACGGCCATCAGGACGATCGCGAAGGGGTACCCGAAGACCCAGTGCAGCTCGGGCATGTTGTGGAAGTTCATGCCGTAGATCGTCCCGACCAGCGTCGGCGCGAACAGGATGGCCGCCCAGCTGGAGATCTTCTTGATCTCCTCGTTCTGTTCGAAGCCCGCCTCCGCCAGTGCCCGCATCTCGGCGTTCTGCTGCTGGGTGACCAGTGTCGCGTTCACCGTGAGGATCTCGGTGAGTGCCTGGCGGAAGGCGTCGACGCGTTCGCTGGTGTGGGTCACGTGGTCGGCGACGTCACGCAGGTACCGCTGGAGCTCCTCGTCCGTGCCGTATTTGGAGAAACCGGCCATCAGGCCGTGCAGCATGCCCACCAGCGGGCGGGTGGCGCGCTGGAACTCGACCGTCTCCCGGGAGAGTTCGTAGATGCGGCGGGAGACCTCCGGGTCGCCGCGGAAGACCTCGGTCTCGATCTCGTCGATGTCGGTCTGGACGCCGGCGACGACCGGTAGGTAGCCGTCCACGACCGCGTCGAGGATGGCGTACAGGACCGCCTCCGGTCCGAGCTTCAGCAGCTCGGGCGTCTCCTCCATGCGGCGGCGGACCGCGGAGAGGTCGGGGGCCGCGCCGTGCCGGACGGTGATGACGAAGTCGGGTCCGACGAAGATGTGCAGCTCGCCGAAGTCGACCTGTTCGGGGGCGTCGAGATAGCGCGCGGCGCGCAGGACGACGAACAGCGTGTCGCCGTAGCGTTCGAGCTTGGGACGCTGATGCGCCTCCGTGGCGTCCTCCACCGCGAGCGGATGCAGGCCGAACTCCGACGCCAGGGAGAGCAGTTCGCGCTCGGTGGGGCGGGCCAGGCCGATCCACGCCATGCCGTCGGGCTCCTCGCGCAGCTCGCGGTAGGTGTCGGCGAGGGTGGCCGGGGAGGAGACCCGCACCCCGTCGCGGTACAGGGCCGCCTGCACCACGGCGGCCACCCCGGAGGACCCGGTGTCCGGCCGGCCGGGGGACGGCGCGGGGGAGTGCGCCGCCGGCGGCAGCGGGGGCGCGGCCGGCGTGCGGGGCCAGACGGACTTCCTGGCGTTCTTGGAGGCGGGGCGGGCGCGTCGCTCGGACATCGCGGCTGCCTCTCGGTCGGGCTGCGCCCGCGAGGTCACGAAGACGGAGGCGAGATCGCGGAGCAGCACAGTGAGGTCACGGAGCAGGATATACGGACCATCTGACACCGGCCCGCCGCCTGGCCGAGCGGCGCACCTTCCGAGCTGGGGCGTTGCACTGTCTTCCCTGGTCAGGGGCGCCGAGGCTGGATCGAGCGGGGGCGCTCACCCAGCGGGGTGCAAACCGGGGCAGAATATGCATGATCATGGGCCTGGGCCGACTGCGCGCCTGCCGCCCTGAGAATTTCCTGGCCCCCGGGTCCCATCCCCCTCCAATTCTTCGCGCGGTCTCGTTCCGCGACAAGCTGTTCCCCTGGGGATCCCGTTGTTGATGCCGCCGCCCGTCTTATGGCCCGGACCGGCGGGCTCGAGCCAGAGGTTGCGGTAGTCGTTGGGGTCGCCGCCGAGCTGCAGCGAGATGTCGTGGTCGTATTCGGCGTCCGACGGGCTGCCGGTGTAACCGTAGGAGGCGGCGTTCAGCCGCCTCTCCTTGTCCGTGATGGAGGCCGGCGGCCAGATGTCCTTTGTGTATCCGCCCTTGCGGCAGATTGTCGACATCCGGCTGGCCTGTGTCACCGCCGGGGAGAACGCACCCGGCGTGCACTTCACATCCTCCAACGGCTCACCGTGCTCGTACCGGCAGCGGACCCGCACCCACCGGGATCGATCCATCGCCTGCTGGCAAAGCCGAGGCTGCCGTACCCGACGGGCCAGCCGCTGGAGCACCTTTCGGCGATGCCCAGCCGCTACCCGACCTGATGGATCTACGGGGCATACGGCCGTGGGTCGGGGAGTGCGCCGGGGATTCGGTGGGAGTTGCGGACAGAAGCTGTCCGCGACCGGCGCTAGCGTGCGGGGCATGACGAAGACCACGACCGGCCCGGCGGCCCCCGTGCTCGGGACGCGCGCCCTCAACCGTGCGACCCTCGACCGGCAGCTCCTGCTGCGCCGCTCGCCGCTGTCCGCCACGGCCGCCGTCGAACACCTCCTCGGCCTCCAGGCACAGAACGTCAGGCCGCCGTACTACGCGCTGGCCGCCCGCGTCGACGGCTTCGCCCCCGAGGACCTGTCCGGGCCGATGGCGCGGCGTGAGATGGTCCGGATCGTCACCCTGCGCTCCACCATCCACACCCACACCGCCGAGGACTGCCTCACGCTGCGCCCGCTCGTCCAGCCCGCCCGCGACCGGGAGCTCGCCCAGTTCCGCAAGGGGCTCGCCGGTGTCGATCCGGACCGGCTCACCGCGCTGGCCCGGGAACTGGTCGAGGCCGAGCCGCGCACCATGAAGCAGTTGCGCGAGTTGCTGTCCGTCCAGTGGCCGGACGCCGACCCGCGGGCTCTGGCCGTCGCCGCCCGCTGCCGGCTCCCGCTGGTCCAGGTCACCCCGCGCGGCCTGTGGGACAGGAGCGGACAGGTGACCCTCACCACCGCCGAGCACTGGCTCGGCCGCCCCGCCGAATCCTCCCCCGAGCTCTCGGCCCCGCCCGGGCAGGCAGGCGCTCCCGTCACCCCCGACGCCACCGTCCTGCGCTACCTCGGCGCCTTCGGGCCGGCCTCCGTCAAGGACATGCAGACCTGGTCGGGACTGACCCGCCTGCGTGACGCCTTCGAACGCCTGCGGCCCCGGCTGCTCACCTTCCGCGACGACAACGGCGTGGAGCTCTTCGACCTCCCCGACGCCCCGCGCCCCGACCCGGACACCCCGGCCCCGCCCCGCTTCCTGCCCGAGTTCGACAACCTGCTGCTCTCCCACGCCGACCGCACCCGCGTGGTGCCGCCGGAGTACCGCGGCCGCAGCTGGCAGGGCAACCAGGCCTACTGCACCCTTCTGGTGGACGGTTTCCTGTCCGGTGTGTGGAAGCTGGAGGGGGACGCGCTCGTCGTCGAGCCGTTCGGCGAGCTCAGCAGGGCCCAGCGGCGGGAGGTGACGGCCGAGGGTGAACACCTGCTCGCCGTCATGCACCCCGGGCGCGGCTGCGACATCCGTTTCGGGACCGTCGTACCCGGGCGGTGAGGGCCCCGGCGGTGAGGGTCCCGGAGGTGAGGGCCCCGGAGGTGAGGGCCCGGGCGTGCGGGTTCGCTCGTGCGGGCGGTGGCCCCCACCGCGCTTCGGGGCCCGTCCTCCGGGCGGGTGACGGGAGTTCGACGGGCAGGACCTAGTGCCCCGGCAGGCAACGTTCGCCCCGTCGCGACGCCCGGCACGCACTCTCGCCGCACCGGCCGAAAGCCCAAGTACGTCCAGTACGA
>NZ_JBEYZY010000040.1:0-62492 GCF_040646295.1 Streptomyces sp. NPDC046197
AGCTGGCACCTCACCCCGGCCACCGCATAAGCAAGAAGGGCCGCCCGGCCCACGGCCGGGCAACCCTTCACCAAGATCTTCATGAGTCTTCTAGGTCTCCGGATCCGTCGCCACGAAGGCGTAGGCGTCGACCGCCCTTGCGGACCGCAGCGCGCCGACTGGTCCGAGCGCGCAGAAGGGTGGGGCGTCCTCGACTCCCCCGAGACTCCGGGCGGATGCTGGGGCCACTTCTCCCACATCCAGACGGAAGGATTCCGGGCGCTGTCGCCGGGACAGCAGGTGGACCTCCAGTGGGAAGCCCCGGGCTTCAAGCAGGACGGGTACGACTACCGAGCCGTGAACATCGTGCCTCGGCCGGCCTGATTGAGCCGGTCACAGCGAATTCACGGTCTGTGTCCCGTGCGGGCGGCTGACCGGCCCGGTCGGCGCCCCAACTGGCCCTGGAATGCCAGAGGTTTCCGAGCTGGGGCGCCTGCGGCCGGCGTTCCTCACGTGCGCCTCGGCTTCGGCGTCGGTGAGGCCGGCCGGCCCGGTTGTGGCCTACGGGGCTGGTTCGTAGGTCACGTTGGTGTCGGGGCAGGCGTCCGCGAGTTGGGTGAGTGATTCCAGTTCGACGGCGTCGACGGTGAGCCCCCAGCGGAGCTTGGTCGCGGTCCACTCGGAGACGTAGCGGCACGTGACGTCGACGGCCGGCGGCAGCCACTCGGCCGGGTCCTGGTCGGCCTTGCTGCGGTTGGAGGCGGCCGAGACCGCGACGAGGGAGGATGCGGCGTCGAGGTCGTTGGCGTAGGCCTCGCGCCGAGCCGCGGTCCACTGCGACGCCCCGGAGTCCCAGGCCTCGGCGAGCGGCACCATGTGGTCGACGTCCAGGGCGGAGGCCGAGGTTACCCACCTGGCGTCGTAGTACGACCACCAGAGCCCGCCGACCAGCTTGCAGCCCGGGAGGACCTCGGGCGGGACGACCGCCTCGGCCAGGAGCACCTCGGCTCGGGTGTTGCAGCCGTCGGTGGGGTTCTTGCCCGCGTTCCAGTGTTTGAAGCTCGTGCGCTGGTAGCCGTCCCGCTTCTCCGCGGCGAGCGGGAGGAGGTGGACCGCGTCCGCGATCGGGAGGGTGTGCGTCTCGGCGGAACGTTCATCCGCGTGGGCCGGGGTGGGTGCCGCGAAGGGCACGACGAGGAGTGCGGCCGCAATCGCGGCACGTCTGAGGTTCTTGATCACGTATCGCAGCGTTGAGCGCGCGTACTTCGTTCGAGGGGTCCAACTCGAATGAATGATCCAAATGGATCCCCGAGTTCACCGGACAGGTGTGCTATCGATCACCCGATAGAGGAGCCCCCGTACCGAATGAGCGGCTGTGGGCGCACCAGCGCACAAGGTCGACCGGCGTTGCCTCGCCGTACGGTGCATGGGCTGACGGCACGCGGGATGGGAGCGGTGAGTCAGGAGGCCCCGGCCCCGCAGGTGATTCTCATCTGGGCTGCCGCGTGGTGGGTGTACGTCGGGCCGTTGTCGTTCCAGTCCTGGCCGCGGTCGAGCAGCCGTACCGCGATGCGGCCGTCCTGGACACGGTAGGTGCCCGCGTCCACGAGCCGGCCGCGGTTCGCCCGCTGGTCGATCTGGAAGGTGGCGTAGGCGCTGCTCTCGTCCTGGGGGTCGGAGAGCACGCGGTACGTCGTCGGGTCACCGCCGACGTCCGTGCTGTCGCCGCTGGGCACGAACACCCCTATCGCGCAGGTGTCGTAGGCACGGCCCACCGACCACCACCACAGGGCCCCGTTGTCGTGGTCCTGCGTCCGGCTGCCCGACATGGGGACGGCTGCGAAGGAGCCGTCGCACGAACCGCCGTCGTAGCCGCCCTGATCGACCGTGTACCAGCCCTCCATGCCGTCGGAGTAGCGGCCGTACTCGGCGTAGCCGCCGTACGTTCCGGAGGGGCAGCCGTGTCCGACCCAGGCGGAGTAGTCGGCGGGTGCCGGCCCGCGGGCCGGGCCGGAGACCATGGCGCCGCCCGGCCGGGCGGTGGAGGTGGGGGACGCCGAGGAACCGGGGTCCTCGGTTGCGCCGGGGTGGCCGGAAGGGGTGGGGGACGCCGAGGAGGCGGAGGCGGTCGGTTCCGGCAGGGCCGGGGCGTCCGTGGGCAGGATCAGGCTCGGTTGCGGCGCGTCCTGGACCCCCGCTCCGGCCCCCCTGCTCCGCGTCGTCCCCGCATCGGAGGAGAGGGACGACGACACGAGGGAGGTGCCGGCGCCGACCAGCCCGGACAGCAGGAGCAGCGCCCCGAGCACGACACCCGACTTCTGCGGACGCGACAGCGTCGTCCAGCGACCGTTCAGCGTTGCCATCGAAGGTCCCTCTGGTCCGTACCCACCCGGCGATCAAGGTTTTCGAGGGGGACCACTATGCACGAGGTACCCACGCAGAGGTAGGGGTGCGACGGCACAAAGAAGACGGCACAAAGAAGTTGAGGGTGGAGCAGCAGACGGTGGGCGCGGGTGCGAGGCGCTGCGGCGGGCGTGGTGCAGCCGGTGGATGCCAACGGGTGAATCCGGCCGGTCGGTGAGGGGCGGCCCATGTGGCAGCGGGAAGGGCTTGTGCATACGGACAAGCGATGGGCAGGGAGCGTCCCGATGCCGAAGTTCCTCATCCAGGCCACCTACACGCCCGAGGGCACCAAGGGTCTCCTCAAGGAAGGCGCCAGTGGCCGCCGCGCCGCGGTCGACCAGGTCGTCGCCGGTCTCGGCGGCACGGTCGAGGCCATGTACTACGCCTTCGGCGAGGACGACCTGATCATCATCCTCGACTTCCCCGACCCCATCTCCATGGCCGCCGTCAGCCTCACCGTCAAGGCGAGCGGCGCCCTCCGCACCCGGGCCACCCCCCTTCTCACCCTGGAGGACATCGACGAGGCAGCACGTCGGCAGGTCTCCTTCCGCGCGCCTGGGGCCTAGGGGGACGGACGACGCCGAGCCGACCACCTGACGATGTGCCGACGGCCCGGGTGCAGGACCCGGGCCGTCTCAGGGCAATGCGCTGGGCGAATCGTCCGCGTCAGCGGCGGTGGCTCGCCCGGGCGAGGGCCGGGACGAAGCGGAGGGCGTCCAGGGTGCCCACGCCGGTGGCCATGTCGTAGCCGTTCACGGCCTTGTAGCCGGTGACGCCCTGGTAGCTGTTGTCGGTGCCGTCGTTGACGTCGACGATGCCGGTGCTCTTGTCGTGGTGGGCGGCACGCGCGTAGAGGCTGTACAGCGCCTCGTGGATGCTGCCCACCCGGTGGCCGGCCGCCTGGTCGGCGAGGGCGACGATGCCCGAGAAGAGCGGGGCGGCCTCACTGGTGCCGCCGGAGACCTCCCAGCCGGTGGCGGTCGGGTCGAAGCTGGAGTAGATCCAGGCACCGCCGTTGACCGCGGCGGCCATCGAGATGTCCGGGGTGCCGCGGCGGGCGCCGACGACGTTCTTCACGCCGTTCTGGAAGGCGGGCCGGGGGAAGACGTGGGACTGGCCGCCGCCGCCCGCGCCGTTGTCGTTGTAGACGCTGTCCGGCTTGACCCGCTCGCCCTTGTCGTCGAGGTGCAGCTGGGTGCCGCCGATGGAGGTGACCAGCGGGTCCGAGGAGGGCCAGGAGTTGACGCGCTTCTTGTAGTAGCCCTTGCCGTCCGCGGTGTTGTCGGTGGCGCCGCCGTCGCCGGAGGAGGCGAGGACGGTCACATGCTTGCGGTTGGCGTCCTCGAAGGCGTAGCGCAGCTTCTTGATGCTGGAGAAGTCGCCCTTGTCGAAGCCGGGGAAGGTGTTCTCGGTGGCGCCGAAGCTCTGGCTGATGACGTCGCCGACCCCGTGGTCGATCAGGTACTTCTCGGCGTCCATCATCTCCGGCAGACCGGTGGTGCCCTCGGTCTCGGCGACCGCCGTCTCGACCAGGACGATCTTGGCGTCGGGCGCCACGGCGTGGGCCATCTCGACGTCCAGCGTGGTCTCGCCGGCCCAGCCGGTCATGTCGGCGTTCTTGGGGTCGAAGACGGGGACCTTGCCCCACTTGACCACGTTGACCTTGGTGCTGGGCAGGCCGAACTGCTTGCTGTAGACGTCGAGGTCGTGCTGGACGGTCGGGGAGCCGAACGAGTCGACGATGACGATGGTGCGTCCCTTGCCCGTGATGCCCTTCCGGTACAGCGCGTTGAGGTTGTACGCGGTGCGGTACTGGAGCGGGTTGTAGCAGGCGATGTGCCACTTGGCCTGGCACTGCTCGATGGAGAGCGGGTCGGCGACGCCGTGGACCAGGTTGTGCCCGACGATGGCCGGAACCGCCTTGGTGTGCGGTACGGCGGCGGGCGCGGCGGTGGTGACGCCGGCCAGCGGAGCGGTCGCCAGCGCGGCGACGGCGAGGGCGGCGGTGGCGGCCGTGTGGGCCGCGAGCCCCCGCCCGGTACGGGCTATGTGCATGAAATCCCCCTGTGTGGATCGGAGTCGCACGATGTGGTCTTCGCGCATCCCATCGAGTAGGTCATGCACAGGACAAGACTATTGAACTTTCGATGTCGAATCCTTTACCCGCACATATCCGCACACCACGGTTCGGCCGGCGGATCGGTGCACGTCGGGCGGGTCCGGCTCACCGGCCGCGGTACGGATCGGAGCGTGAGCCGGTGTATTCGGGGCAGGAGAAAGGGAGTTGACGGTGCACACGTAGACTCGACGGTGACCAGTCGTCTTGCTGTTTGGAGGAAGTAATCATGACGAAGGCCCCGTTCGGCCCCCTGTCCGCCGCGCTCGCGGCGCTGGGGACCGCGCTCGCTTTCCTCACGTTCCAGCTCCGCGCAGACGGCTACGAACAGTATGTGGGCTCCGTGGCCAACGCCAGCGGCCTGATGTTCTTCACTTCGCTCATGGTCGTGGTGACGTGGTTCCGCGCCCGTCAGCCGCACTCGGACTGAGTTCCCGGCAAAGGCGGCGGACGCCCGGGCTGTCGCCCTGGCGACCGCCGCCTTTTGGGGTTTGCCGGCTCCGTGGGACGGGTCAGGAAGCGAGTGCCTGGCGCCAGCTCAGGGTGGCCCCGAGATGCAGCAGTGACCGCTGGTAGACACGCGCGGTCAGCCACGCCGCCGCACCCGTGGCAACCGTCATCAGCGCCGCCGCCGCGGCCTGTTCCGCAAGGCCCGCCTCGTGCACGGCGGCCAGCATGGGCATCAACAGGCAGGAGAACGGCGGGATGTAGCGCACCACGCCGACCCACGGCACGGACAGGTCCTGCGCGGCCACGAAGGCGACCCCGGCCGGCAGCATGGTGATGAGCATGACGGGCATCACCACGGACTGCAGTTCCTCCGGCCGGGACACGAGGGAGCCCGCGGCCGCGTAGAGGAAGGCGAAGAAGAAGAACCCGAAGAGGAACCAGACCACCGAGGAGACGACGGCGCCGATGCCGGGGAAGCCGACGCTGCTGGTGCCGGTCGCTTCCGCGGTGCCGACCGCCGCGGCCGCCAGCACCGCCATCTGCAGGAACGCGGTGATCCCGATCCCGACCACCTTGCCCACCATCAGCCGCAGTGGTGTCAGTACCGACAGCAGGACCTCGACCACACGGGTGGACTTCTCCTCGACGACGCCCTGGGACACCAGCATGCCGAAGCCGAGGATCTGGACGAACAGCAGCACCGACACCGTGAGGGCGGCACCGAGCGACTTGCTCGCCTTCTCGTCGCCGCTGACGGTGACCGTGTGCGGACCCGCGGCGGTGACCTCGGCGGCCAGTCTGCCCGGGTCCACGTGCTGGTCGCGCAGCGCACGGTTCGTGGCCCACTGACGGGCCATGGTGACGGCGGCGTCGCGGGCGGCGCCCGGAGTGTTGCCGCGTACGAGCACCTGTGCGCGTCCGTTCTCCAGGACGAGCGCCGCGGCGACCTTCTTGTCCCTGGTCTGCTCCCGTGCGGTGGCGGCATCGGGTACGTACCGCGCCTCGACGCCTTCCGGCGCCGGACCCACGGCCGACGCGGGAGCACCGGTCACCGCCAGTTCGTACGTGCTGCTGCCGCCGCCCCCGAAGGTGACCATCAGGGCGACGACGGCGAAGGCCGTGAAGAAGAGCCCCAGGAGGTAACTTCTCGTTGCTGCACGGGCCTTGACCTCCCGTGCGATGACCAGTCCGACCGCCCTGCGGAAGTCGGTCTGCGGCTCCTGACGGGTACCGGTGTCCGAGCTCGGCTGCGATGTCATCGTGCTCCCTCCGTCGCCGGCTTTCCGTCCGCGCTCGGTTCGCCGAGCAGGTCGAGGAAGAGATCGGTCAGGGACGGCTGCCGGCGCCGGAACTCGCTCACCCGGCCGAGCGACATCGCGCCGGTGAGGATCGCCTGGTCGTCCGTGTCCGGTTCCGGGCGTACGACACAGCCACGGCCGTCGGGCCACCAGTCGGCCACGCCGGAGAGCCGGTCGGGCCAGTCGGGGCCCGCTTCGGTCATCTCCAGGTAGATCGTGCGGGGGCCCGCCGCGCGCAGTTGCCTCACCGTGCCGCAGGCTGCCAGACGCCCCTCCCGTGCCACACCGACGCGGTGGCACAGCCGCTCGACCAGGTCGAGTTGGTGGCTGGAGAAGAGGATGGGCACGCCGTCCGCGGCCTTCTCCTTCAGTACGGAGCTCATGTCGGCCACGGCCAGCGGGTCGAGTCCCGAGAAGGGTTCGTCCAGGATGAGCAGGGCCGGGTCGTGCACCAGTGCCGCCGCCAGCTGGACGCGCTGCTGGTTGCCCAGGCTGAGGGCGTCGATGCTGCGGTCGCGGTGCTGACCGATGTTCAGGCGCTCGGTCCAGTGGCGCATGGCCTCGGCTGCCGACGCCGGTGTGTGTCCGTGCAGCCGGGCAAGGTAGACGAGGTGGTCCGCCACTGTCATCTTCGGGTACAGGCCGCGCTCCTCCGGCATGTACCCGAAGTCCGCGGCGGTGCCACGGGTGACGGGTCTGCCGCCCCAGCGGACCACTCCGGAGTCCGCGGCCAGCAGACCTATGGCGATGCGCATGGTGGTGGTCTTGCCCGCGCCGTTGCTGCCGACGAAGCCGAAGATCTCGCCGGGAGAGACGGTGAAGGACATGGCGTCCAGAGCGAGCCGGTCGCCGTACCGCTTGGATATGGAGTCGATGACAAGGGTGGACTGCGATGAAGGCATGGAGTGATGCGCCAGGTGGTGGGGGGACAGTGGGCGGGCGGCGGGCGGCGGCTCTATTGGCGGTCGTTCTCGCCCTTCTTCGCCACGATCAGGCCGACGACCACCGTGGCCGCCAGGACCCCGAACACCACCAGTCCCGGGTTGCCCGAGGAGAGCTTGGATGCGAAGAAGCTGAGGATCAGTCCGAGCGCTGCGATCCCGTAGACAAGGAACCGGCGCGTTTGCTGGGTCATCCGTCCTCCCGTACGAGGGTTGATGCGGAGTGCGGCACGATATCGCTAGGCGGGGGCGAGCGCGGGAGCCGCGGGTGTCTTTCCGGCCGACGCCGCACGCTCTTCGTTCCGGGTGAGCGTGTAGAGGATTGCCGGGTGGGTGGCGCCGAAGGCCAGCACGAAGCGGTTGAGACCCATGACCTGGCCGATGCCCAGGTGGAAGAGCGTCATCGAGCCGAGGTAGGCCTTGGCCGCGGGCTTCGGCAGCACGAAGACCAGCGGGAAGCCGATCTCGGCGGCGACCGTCCCCCAGGTCACCAGCTTTCCCAGCAGCGGGTACTTGTGCACCAGCTGGTAGACGTGCGGATCACCGTAGTTGTGCGTACGGACGACTCCGCTGAACGCCTCTCCACTGAGCCACACGGGGGATACGAGTTTGACCACTCCGGAGGCGACGTAGGAGATGGTCGTCTCCAGCGCCAGGGCACGCATGGCCACGTCGCGGGCCTTGTCGTCGTCCTGGAAGGTACCGGTCGCGGCCAGCACCACGTTGATCACCTGCTGGAGCTGGTCGGCGCCGTCCCCGCCGAAGGGGCTGTGCAGCCGTCCGGCCGCGCCCGTCACCGCCAGCACGGCGCTGCCCGCCGCGCGCACCCCGCGCTTGTGACCCCAGATCAGCGTGGCGGCGGAAGCGCCCGCCTGCACCCCGTACAGGGCCACTGCCGCTTTCTTGGAGTTGAGGGCGCGGGTCAGCCGGGGAAATCGCTTGGCGAATTTGGGGCGCGTGCTCTCCAGTTGGCCACTCAGCAGTTCGCCGTCCGTGAATTTACGGGTCTGGCTGAGCATTTCCAGTGCGGAGACCAGCGTACCCAGCGAAGCCACTCGTCGTGCGGTGGTCTCGGGTGGAGCGCTGAAGAACATGGATGGGTGCTCTCGGTGAGTTTGGTACGAGTACAGTGGGTATCACTGGACGGGGGCACGGTATGCGTATCGGGCGTACCGTGCCCCCGCCGTCTCTTGTCAGCCAGGGCTAACGATGCCGGGCATCGTCTGCCGTCGGCTGTCTCAGTGGTGGACGGCCTGGTTCAGGGTGGCCGCCGCCTGGGCCGTCGCCGCGGTCACCGCGATCCCGATCGGCACCGCCTCGGGGGTCGCGATGGTGGCCAGCGGGGTGATCATGGTCGGGGTCGCGTCGGCACCCACACGACCCGGCTTCACGTCGACCAACTCGGTGTTGGCGAAGTCTGCAACAACAGACATGACTGTCCTCTTCCTCTCGGTATTCTCACAGCGGGTTCTCCAGCCATTCGGCGGGAGGGCGCGAACTCACGCGGTTCGAGGGGCTGCCGAGTGAGCTCGCAGCTTCCGGCCGAGGGGGTTGATCGGCCCGCTATACGGCCGCGGGAAATGCGGCCGGGTTTGCGATGTCGCCGTCTTCCAGCGGGAATTCCACGGATACGAAGACGGGTTCGATGTGCCGGTCCCCGGGGGCGTTGAGGTACGACTGCATCAGCAGGAACTGGCTGTGCGAGGCGCCTTCGGCGTGCGGCAGATGGAGCTGGATGTAGCGGGAGAGCAGCCGGTACCCGGGCGCCCGCAGGACGGGGCGCACATCCGATCCGAAGGCGGCCGCGCGGACGGTGATGTCCTGGCTCGCGTCGAACAGGGCCTTCGGGGACCGGTTGCGCGCGTTCCATGCCAGCCCGTACCACGGCCTGTCGCGGGTGATCGGCACTTCCGTCCACTCGCCGGGCCTGCCGTCCACGAGGTCCCGGTAGAGAAGGTGGTTGTCCTTGACTCCGGGGTTCGGGCCGAAGAAGCGCCAGTTCGGGGTCGGAATCCGCCACCTCCCGCGACTCAGCAGCGTGTCGAAGCGCCGCTCGGGCAGTTGGGTCGCGGCGGTCGCGATCAGCCAGGTGGCGAGTGAGGCGGTGACAGCGGCTGTCTTCAGGCGTTCCGTGTTCACGCGGACGATCACGTCAGCTCCTCCTCGCGCTCCACGGCCCTCCCGGCAGCCGCGCGGTCCCTGGCGGACCGCCGCTGCTGGGGGGCGCTGCGCTCGCCCGGCGGCTCGCCGGCGATCACCTCCGCCACCTGTTCGGCGTGCGGCTGGACGGAGAGCAGGGACTCGTGATCGGAGCCGTCGACGAAGAGGTGCCGTGATCTCTTCGACAGGGTGGCCAGCCGGGCCTGGACGCCGTGGTGCGCGGCGTTGTCGCCGTGGTTGTTCTCCGCCGTGATCACGGTCAGCGGGGCGTCCAGGGCGGTGAGTTCCGGATAGGTCATGGCGTCCCGGTACTCCCGGTAGGACGTGGCCCAGGCGCGCGGGTGAGCCAGGAACGCCGTGAGGCTCCGGTTGATGTCCGGCCGGTACGTCTTGTTCACGTTCAGGGCGGGACGGAAGGCCGAAAGGCCCGCCAGTGCGTACACCTGCTCCATGACCATCGACTGCCGGGACCACCGGTCGACGTCGGTACGGCGCGAGGCGCGCAGCATGCGCACCTCCGTGGCGTCGACCATGACCACCGCGGACACCCCCTTCACCGCCCCGGGATGCAGCGACGCATACGCCGCGACGAGGTATCCGCCCAGGGAGTGACCCGCCAGCACCAGCGGCAGGCTGGGGACGTACGCCTCGCGCAGCTCCTGCAGCAGCGCGAAGTGCCGTTCCAGGCCGTACCGGGTGCTGAGGGTGCTGAGCCCGTAGCCGGGACGGTTGAACCGCACGTATCCCATGTCCGCGGGAAGCGCGCCGCACACCCAGTCCCAGTATTCGTGGGACATTCCCAGCCCGTTGTCGAGCAGCGCGACGCGCCGGGCGTCGTGCGGAATGTGGATGTCGACCTCTATGAGGCTGCCATCCGGTCTTTCATGTATCTGATAGCGGCGCGCGCGTTCGCGCCTGCTCGTGCATCGCATTACCGCGCCGGTCACAACGCTTGCGCCGGCCAGCCCGGCGATGCCCACGGTGAATTGGCGCTCCAAAGCCGCCACATTCCCTCCCCCGTGATTTCCAGTGACTGCCACCCCGAAAGCTAGCATGCAACTCCGGGGTCAAATAATGGGTTAGTTGACCCGTCGGACCGGGTGGGTATTTCCCCGGGGCATCGGGACCCGGCCGGGAGCGCCGCGGCCGTACTTCCGCAGCTCTATGTACAACTCCCCTATGGTGGCCTTGAGTGTGGCGTTCTCTTTGGTCAGCTCAGCTATCAGGGAAGCCTCTGCGGAGTCCCTGCCGCCCTCACCGGCCAGGCCATTACGGCCTCCCTCAATAAACTGCCGGCGCCAGTTCGACACGGACTGTTCGGAGACCCCGGCTTCTCGTGCGGCTTCCGCCGCAGTCAGTTCACCGCTCACCACTCTGAGTATCAGGGCGAGTTTCTTGTCTGTCGGCAATATCGGCGGACGTCCCACGCGTGACCCCGTTCTGTTGTTCATCTCTGCGTGCGTCGTACTGCCTTCAGGGTTTGACGTAGCTGCAGATGAACATGGGGGCACGTTCGCTGTAGGGCGTGCCGTCCCAACGCGCCATGTGGGCTTCGCGTTCGAGCCCGGCCGCGCGGGCATAGCCGTCGATGTCGTCGGGTGTGGTCAGCCGGGTGAGCTCGGAACCCACCCTGGTGGTGCCGTCGGCCCCGTACAGGATGTGCGAGCAGTGCCACAGGTCGCCGTCGAGCAGCGTCGAATGGGTCTGCACCCCCGTCCCCGGCTCGGGGTAGGGGATGAAGTAGGTGGTGCGCGTGCGGCCCTCGTGAAGGTCCAGGATCGGCGGCTTGTTGTGCGTCTCGATCACCAGCCGGCCGCCGGGGACGAGCAGGTCGGCCGCGCGCCGGACGGCCTGCCGCTGGTCCTCGGGCGTGGTCAGGACCGACAGGGTCGCGCATACGCAGTACACCAGCCCGTAGCGCGACTTCGAGGTGTAGGTGCGTATGTCCCCGTGTACGGCGGTGACGTCCGCGCCGTCCGCGCCGTTCTTCAGTTTGACGCGCAGCGCGTCCAGCATCTCCGGTGCGGAGTCCACGCCCGTCACGTGGCCGGTCCTCCGGGAGAGCGGGATGGCGATCCGTCCCGTGCCGACACCGAACTCGAGGGTCCCCGCCCCAGGGGCGGGATGGAGGGCCAGCAGGCCCTCCACTGCCTCATTGGTGAGCGCGTCGTCCGGTATCAGCCGGTCGTACCAGCCCGCGAACTGCCGCCCATAGCCGATGTCCTGAACCCCGTTATCCACCCGTATTCCTCTCGTCATCCCCACTGTCGATACCCATGGGGACGTCGTGAAGACGAGGAGCCGGAGCGAGGCAAGACATGAGAGGCCCGCAAAGGCGACCGAGGGATAGGACCCGGCCATCAGCATGGTTGGTCAGACCAGCAGTTCCGTCGACTCAGTGGTGACGCCTCAGTGAAGTATGCGTGGGGGGTAACTTCACCATGCACGCTATCAGCCCAACTGATGAGCTGCAATGGAGACTTGGTGAAAGTCGGCAGTGCCGCGGGAGACTGAAACTGGTTGACGCCAAAACAGACATCGGGCACGGACATGGGGCCGAATTAGCGGCGAGACCCGAATCCCCGTGGCACCGCCTTGGGCGAGAGCCCGGGTTCGTTGCGTATGGCGAAACGGTGCCGCAGCACGGAGAGCGCGGCCAAGTAGCCGGACATTCCGTGGACACCCGGTCCCGGCGGGGTGGCCGAGGAGCACAGGAAGACTCCGGGCAGCGGTGTGCGGTAGGGGTCGACCCGGGGGACGGGCCGGGCGAGGCTCTGGTAGAGCGTCATCGCGCCGGACCCTATGTCCCCGCCCACGTAGTTGGGGTTGTAGGTCTCGTACGCGGCGGCGGCGATGGAGCGGTGGGCGACGACGGTGTCGGTGAAACCCGGGGCGTATCGCTCGATGCGGGAACGCACCAGGTCGTAGGGGTCGGTGGGATCCCCGTTCGGCACATGCGCGTACGCCCACACCGGGCGCTTGCCGGGCAGCGCACGCCCTGGATCGGTCACGGCCGGATCCACGACGAGGACGAAGGGCTCCCCGGTCCGTACACCGCGGGCGTTGGCCGACTCCTGCCGGACCATCTCGGCATGCGTGCCGCCCAGGTGCACGGACCCGGCACGGCCCACCGCGGGGTCGGACCAGGGGATCGGCTCGGAGACCAGGAAGTCGACCTTGGCGGCGCCCGGACCGTAACGGAAGCGTTCCAGGGCGCGGGCGTAGGAGCGGGGCAGCCGGCCGGCCGCGAGGGCCAGGAATCCCTTGGGGCTGACGTCGAGCAACACCGCTCGCGCGCCCCGCAGTTCCGCCAGGTCCCGCACGGTGTGCCCGGTGTGGAAGACACCCCCGTGCGCCGTGATGTCCTCGGCCATCGCCGCCGCGATACGGCCGCTGCCGCCCCGTGGCAGCGGCCATCCCGTCCCGTGCGCCAGATGGCCGAGCAGCATGGCCACCGTGCCGCCCGCGACGCTCGGCAGCTTGCCCACCGCGTGCGCGGCGACGCCGGTGAGCAGGGCCGCCGCCTCCTCGCCGCAAAAGCGCGCCGCACCCCAGGCGCTGCCGTGGACCGCGGCCCGGCCGGCCAGCAGGAGGGCCGCCACGGGGTCTCGCGGAAGCCTGCGCTGTCCGGAGAGGACCAGGTCGACGACCCCTTCGCTGTGCTCCAGCAGCGGGCCCATCAGCTGCCGCCAGCGACGCCCGTCGGGGCCCAGGTGCGCGCAGGTCGCCGCCAGGGACCGGTACGCGAGGGCGGCGCGGCCCCCGTCGAGCGGGTGGGCGTAGCTGATGTCGGGATGCAGGAGTTCCAC
The DNA here is from genome assembly GCF_040646295.1 of Streptomyces sp. NPDC046197. Taxonomy (NCBI): domain Bacteria; kingdom Bacillati; phylum Actinomycetota; class Actinomycetes; order Kitasatosporales; family Streptomycetaceae; genus Streptomyces; species Streptomyces sp. NPDC046197. The sequence goes on from NZ_JBEYZY010000040.1 coordinate 13,157, forward strand.
CCCGCGGGCCGCCAGGTCGAACTCCCGGAAGAAGGGGGAGGCGGCGGCCATGGGATGGACCGCGGAGCAGACGTCGTGCAGCACGCCGGAGTCGAAGAGGGGGGCGGTTCGCAGCCCGCCACCGAGGGTTTCGGCGCCCTCGTGCAGATCCACTCGCAGGCCGGCCCGGGCCAGGACCACGGCGGCCGCCAGCCCGTTGGGCCCGGTGCCCACGATGGCCACGTCGGTGCTGGTCACCAGTGCTCCTCACGCTCGACGGGCGCCGATTCCGCAACGGGTTCCGGAATGTAGCACGCCGTGCCGCACACAAATTACGAGTTAATTTATTCACCGTCACACGGCGCTCAAATACGCGGGGAAGGCACCCGGCACAATTTATTGTCCGGTCGTTTATTTGGCGGGTCCCACTGCCCGAACCCCGCCGTTGCGGGCGATAATCGGGGTATGGACTGTCCCGTACGGCGGCCGGGTGGCTGGGTGAGGGCCGGGGAAGTGCGCCGGCGGCTGCTGGCCGACATCCTCGCGGCGGGAGCGCCGTACGGACTGGCGCTGTCGGGTGGGCATGCGGTGCAGGCGCACGGACTGGTGGACCGCCCCAGCCGTGATGTGGACGTCGCCACCGAAAGTCCCGTCGGGACCGGGGAGATCGTCGACGCGGTGCGGGCCGGTCTGGAGGAACGCGGCTGGCAGGTGCGGACCACGGAGACGGAGCCGCTGGGCGCCCGGCTGGTGGTGACCGACGCGGCCACGGGTGAGGAGTGTGCGGTGCAGGTCGCGAAAGAGGTGCTGTGGCGGCCGCCGGTGCCCACCGAACTGGGGACCGCCCTGTCCGTCGAGGACCTCGTCGGGACCCGGGTCCGGGCGCTGGCCGACCACGGCCTCGCCCCCGACCTCGTCGACGTCCACGCCGCCGCGGACCGGTGGAGCCACCCCGAGCTCGAGGAACTCGGGCGCCGGCACGCCGGTGACGCCTTCGACCTGGCCGACCTCCGGGCCCGCCTGGACGGCGCCGAATGGATCGACGACGGCGAGTTCACCGCGTACGGGCTCGACGACCGGTGCGTCGCCGAACTCCGCCGGTGGGCCCAGGCGTGGGCCGACGACATCGGAGAACGGCTCGCGGAGTCCACGGCTCCCGAGGAGGAGTGACGCGAGCCGCGGCGCGGCGGCGCGAGCGGGTGTCGCCGCCACCCGGTGCAGCCGCCACCGCTCCGCCGCGGCCGCCAACCTCCGTTTCTTGACATACTCCTGACGCTTGGGCCCGCATCCATCCGGGCCGCCGCCGTGTCCTCATCCATGTCTCAATCGCATCGGTGTCCGACCGGGCGGTCGGCACCTGTGAGGAATGGAGTGCCATGGAAGGCACTGTCGTCGCCGTCGTGCTCGTCGCCGTACTGGTCCTGCTCGGGCTGCGCAGCGGTATGCGGGTGGTCAACCAGGTGGAGCGTGGGGTGGTGTTCCGCTGGGGCAAGGCGCTGCCGAGCCACCGGCAGCCCGGCATCACCTTCCTGATCCCGTTCGCCGACCGGATGCGCAAGGTGAACGTGCAGGTGATCACCATGCCGGTACCCACCCAGGAGGGCATCACCAAGGACAACGTGTCGGTCAAGGTCGACGCGGTCGTGTACTTCCGGGTCACCGACCCGGTACGGGCCGCCATCGAGGTGCAGGACTACGTCTTCGCGGTGGGGCAGGTCGCCCAGTCCTCGCTGCGGTCCATCATCGGCAAGAGCGACCTGGACGACCTGCTGTCCGACCGGGAGCGGCTGCACGAAGGGCTCGCGCTGATGATCGACAGCCCGGCCGCCGGGTGGGGCATCCACATCGACCGTGTGGAGATCAAGGACGTACAGCTGCCGGAGTCCCTGAAGCGGTCGATGTCCCGGCAGGCCGAGGCCGAGCGTGAGCGGCGGGCGCGGGTCATCACCGCGGACGGCGAGTTCCAGGCCGCGCAGCAACTCGCCAATGCCTCCCGCATCATGGCGGACACGCCGGAGGCCATGCAGCTGCGGCTGCTGCAGACCGTCGTGGAAGTGGCCGCCGAGAAGAACTCGACGCTGGTGATGCCCTTCCCGGTCGAACTGCTGCGGTACTTCGACCGGGCCGCCCAGCACATCGGCGGACAGGCACCGGTCCCCGCGGCGCAGGCCGAGGCTCCGGCCCCGGCCACCCCGGCGCAGGCCGAGGCTCCGGCCCCGGCCACCCCGGCACAGGCCGAGGCGCCGGTTCCTCCCGCCCCGGCGGCGGCCGAGACTCCGATCCCCGCGCCGGCCGACGCGTCCGTCCCTACGGTGCCGGAGCCGGCCGAGGCGCCGGAGCGTGGGCGCGGCGGGCAGCCGTAGCGAGCGTCAGCGTCACTCCGGTCGACGCCACCGCCATCACCGTCATCGCCACGGCGGGCGAGGTGACCTGCGCCACCGAGCCCGCCAGCGATGCGCCCACGCCCTGCGCCGTGAGCATCCCCGCCGAGTGCAACCCCAGCGCGTGGCCGCCGAGTTCGTCCGGGGTCAGGGCCATCAGCCGCTCCTGCTGAACGAGGCTCGCGCCGAAGCCGACCGAGGCGCACGCCACCAGGCAGGCGGCCAGGGGCACCGGCGGGCGCAGGGCGAAGACCAGGTACGGCATGGCCAGCAGCAACAGCAGCGGCGTGGCCAGGTGCCGGCGCAGGGCCACCGGAAGCAGGCGGCCCACCGTCATGTCCCCCACCAGCATGCCCAGGGCGGCGCAGGCGAAGAGCGTGCCCGCGGCGCCGGGGGCATAGGAGACGTAGAGCGACTCGCAGCCGACCACCAGGCCGTTGGGCAGCCACAGGCCCAGATAGGTCAGACGGCGCGAACGGTCGCCCCACAGCAGGGCGTTGGTCCGCCAGGTCACCGCGACCGACGGACGGCCGGCGGAGCGTGGCGGCCGGTGCCGCAGGCCGGTGCGGAACCCGGCGGCGGCGACGGCGTGCAGCACGGCCGACAGGAGCAGCGAGACGCGGGGTGAGAGGGCGGCGACCAGCACCCCGCCCGTCGCGTACCCGGTGATCTGCATGAGCCCGCTCATCATGTTGAAGACCGAACGCCCCAGCAGATAGCCGTCCTTGGTGAGGACCTCGTTGAGCAGGCCCCAGCGGACTCCGCCGCCCAGCGACGCGATCAGACCCTGCACGAGGAGGACCGCGAAGACGGCCCACACCGGCAGTCCGGGCGTTGCCAGCAGCGCGGTGCCCGCTGCGAAGGCCGCCGAGATGCCCGCCAGGGCCCTTCGCGGCGGCAGGCGGTCCGCGCCCGAGAGGAAGAGGGTCGCGCCGAGAACCTGGGCGAGGGACGGGCCGAACATGCTCACCGCGGACAGCAGCGGCGAGTCGGTCGCCCGGTACACCAGCGTGCCGAGCGCCAGTCCGCCCACCGTCTGGGCCACGGTCTGCGCGGAGCAGAAGAGGAAGAGAGGGGTGAACTCCGGGGTGCGGAACAGGGTTTGGTAGGTGTGGGTGCGCATGCGCGGAGTCTGCGGCGGGCGCGCTACCGGTCGTTATTGTTTCGCGTGGGTGCGAAAGGCCGAAGGGTGAAGGTCGGAGGTCGAAGGGCGGAGCGCTGGTGGGCTGGTGGCAGGTGAACGCCGACACGCTGGCCGGGAGCCGGTTCGTGCTCTCCCCGCTGGCCGAGACCTTCGCGAGTCTGAAGCTGCTGCACGCGGGCGTGGGCCGGCACCCGGGCGAGCAGGCCTGGCTGCGCGCGCATCTGCCCGGGTACCGCGCGCGGCTGGCGGACGACCCCGTCACCGCGCTCCTGGTGCGCGCCGGGCTCGGCCGGGACTGGATCGCCGACTTCCTCACGCCCACGCCCGGGGATGCCGAGACCTTCGAGGAGGGGGTCGCGCGGGTACGCGCCGCCGACCCGGCGCGGGCCCGCGCCGACCTGCGCCTCTCGCTCGCCGGGCCGCTGCCGGGGCGGCTGGAGCGGGACGACCTGGCCGAGCGCGCGGCCCGGATCCTGGAGTACGTCTGGACCGATGCCGTACGCCCGTACTGGCCCCGGCGGCGGCGCGTCCTGGAGGCCGACGTCGTCGCGCGGACCGCGCAGGTGAGCCGGGGCGGTTGGGCGGCCGTGCTGGACGCGTTGCGGCCGGGGACCCGCTGGCTGGGCGAGAACCGGCTCCAGGTGAACCTGCACGAGTACCCGCCGCGCGAGATCTCCGGCGCCCAGCTCGTCTTCGTGCCGGTCACCCCGCAGACCGGCTGGGTCTCGTGGGAGGGGCGGCACCGGTACGCGGTCGTCTACCCCTGCACCGGCGTCCTCGCCGGCTCCGACGGATGCCGGGCCCCGGTGCCCACGAGCCTCGGCGCGCTGCTGGGCCATACCCGGGCCCAGGTGCTGGTGCTGCTCGACTCACCGCTGAGCACCACCCAGCTGACCGCGGTGACCGGGCAGGGCCTCGGCTCGGTCGGCCGCCATCTGAAGGTGCTGCTGGACGCCGGGCTGGTGGAGCGGCGGCGGGCGGGGCGGTCGGTGCTGTACTCCCGGACCGGGGCGGGCCAGGTGCTCGTCGAGGCGGCGGGGCCGGGGACGGGCCCCGGAACGGGACCGACACCCGACGGAGCTAGCATCCGGTCATGACCACAGCAGACAGCAACGGCGCCTCCCCCCTCGACGTGGAGATCGGCGCCCTCCAGGGCGGCCCCGCGGACCTCAAGCAGTACGCGGGCCAGGCCGTACTCATCGTGAACGTGGCCTCCAAGTGCGGGCTGACCCCGCAGTACTCGGGCCTCGAACGGCTGCACGCACGGTATGCCGACCAGGGCTTCACCGTGCTCGGTGTGCCGTGCAACCAGTTCCTCGGGCAGGAGCCGGGCAGCGCCGAGGAGATCGCCGAGTTCTGCTCGGCGACCTACGGCGTCACCTTCCCGATGACCGAGAAGGTCGAGGTCAACGGCGAGGGGCGGCACGCGCTGTACGACCGCCTGGCCGGCCACGCCGACGCCGAGGGGCACGGCGGGGACATCCGCTGGAACTTCGAGAAGTTCCTCGTCGGGCGGGACGGCCGGGTCGTGGCCCGCTTCTCCCCGCAGACCGAGCCGGAGGCGGCCGAGGTCGTCACGGCCGTCGAGGCCCAGCTCGCCGGCTGACCGGATCGACCGTCCGGATCGGTCGACCGGCCGGATCGGTCGACCGATCCGGCTGATCGGCCGGCCGACGGACCGGCAGCCGGTTGACCTTGCCCCTGGGGCAGGGACGAACGTCCTTCTCACCGGGCCGAGGGCGCCCGGTGACGGAGGATGGGGCGGTGGACGAAGAGCTGCTCACCATCGGCGCGTTCGCCGCGCGGGCCCGCCTGTCGGCCAAGGCACTGCGGCTGTACGACCGTCTCGGTCTGCTGGTCCCCGCGCACGTCGACGAGGCCAGCGGCTACCGCTACTACCGCGCGTCCCAGACCGGGCGGGCCCGGCTCGTGGCCCTGCTGCGCCAGCTCGACATGCCGCTGGCCCGGGTCGCCGAGGTGGTCGAGGCGGACGGGGCCGAGGCGGCCGAACGGCTGGCCGCGTACTGGGCGGACGTCGAGTCGCGGGTGGCCGGGCAGCGGACACTCGCCGAGTACCTCCGTGCACGACTGTCGGGGAGGAGCTCCGAGATGTACGACAGGTTCACGGTCGAGACGGTTGACGTGCCCGAGCAGGTGGTGATCACCGAGACGCGGCACACACTGGCGAACGAGCTGCCCGCGTGGATCGGCGCGTCGCTGACCCGGTTGGAGGCGGCGGCGCGGGCGTGCGGTGGTGTCGCCGGGTCGCCGTTCGTCGTCTACCACGCCGAGGTGTCGCTGGAGAGCGACGGGCCGGCCGAGTCCTGTGTGCCCGTCGCGGACGAGGCGGCGGCCCGGGCCTGGGCCGAGGGGCGGGGGCGGACCTGGGAGACGCGGGTCCGGGTGGACCCGGCGCAGCGGCTGGCGTACACGCGGATCACCAAGGCGCAGGTGGCCCATCCGCAGATCCTGGCCGCCTTCGAGGCGGTGGAGCAGTGGATCGCCGAGCAGGGGCTCGAAAAGGCCGGGCCGTGCCGTGAGGTGTACTTCGCGGACTGGGAGGCGGCGGGGCCGCAGGACGCGGTGTGCGACGTGGCGTTTCCGGTGAGGTGAGCAGCCCGGCCGGCGTTCGGGCCGAAGCGGCGGCCCGGGGGCGGCAGCCCCCGGGGCGCCCACCTCGGCGAGGGGTCACTTCAGCTCGTCGGGACACGGAGTGCCCCGCGGCAGCTGGTACGGCGCCGCCAGCCGGTACGTGCCGGCCCGCGGAGCGAGCAGCATCGTCCACTTGTCGCCCTTGGCGTCCTGTTCGGTCTGCATCAGGCAGCCGTTGACGTTGTCGTACGTCTTCGGCGTGCCCTCGGTCCGGTGCTTGGAGGCGTAGGTCTCCTGGGGCGCCTTGAGGCTCTTGCCGTGGGCGTCGACGAGGCTGAGCCAGGGCGAGTACGGGATGCGGATGAGGATGCGGCCCGCCTTGCGCACCTCCAGGGTCAGCTCGCCCTGCTCGGCGCGGTCGACGACCGCGTCGGGCTCGGCGAGCGGCGCCGGGTCGGTCACCCGGAACAGCTGCCAGTTGGCGTCGCCCCAGATCTGCCTGAGGTAGGGCATGCCCCGCTGGACCAGTGCGCGTTCGCGTTCGCCGCCGTCGCCGTCCGGGTCGCCCTTGGGCAGCACCACGTAGTGGACCGCCCAGCGCTGGAGCCACTCGTGGTAGTTCGCCGAGTTGAGCGTGTCGTCGTAGAAGAGCGGGTTGCGCTCCATGTCGGCCTGGCGGTTCCAGCCGCGGGCCAGGTTGACGTAGGGCGCCAGCGCGGAGGCCTCGCGGTGCGAGCGGGCCGGGACCACCTCGACCCGGCCCTTCTCCGCACCGACCTGCTGCAGCTGGTTGACCAGGGGGGCCAGCTCGCGCGCCCAGGAGGCGGCGGGAGTGGTGTGGACGATGTCGTCGACCGTCTTGAAACCGAGCCAGCCGACGAAGGTGAGCAGGGCCAGCACGATCGTGTACCACCTGCGCGAGCGCGGGACGGCGAAGGGCAGCGCCGCCACCATGACCACTCCCGTGAACAGCATCGCCAGCCGGGTGATGTTCGAGCCGATCTGGGAGCTGATCAGCCAGACGAGGAGGACGGAGAGGCCGTAGACCCCGGCGGTCAGCCGGACGGTCTTCCATTCGCGGGGGACCAGGACGACGGCGAGGACCGCAAACAGCAGCGGCAGGAGCACCGAGGCGAACGTCATGGGCTGGGTGCCCGAGAAGGGGAACAGCAAGGCCGAGACCGCCACCACGGCGGCCGGGGCCAGACCCAGCGCCCAGGCACCCGGGCGGCGCTTCTGCAGGAACAGCGCGACCGCGACGAAGCCCACGAACAGGCCCGCGACGGGCGAGGCCATGGTGGCGAGCGCCGCCAGCGGGGCCGCGACCAGCGCCTTCGCCCAGCGTTTGTGGCGCCAGCGGTAGGGCCAGCAGTGGACGGCCGCGACCGCCCCCAGCGCGAACATCGTGCCGAGCCCGAACGTCACCCGGCCCGACACCGCGTTGCACAGCAGGCCGAAGACGCCGGCGAGCGCGGCCCACAGCGGGTTCCTCACCGAGCGGCTGCGGATCAGGACGAGTGTCAGCAGTCCCGCGGACGCCGTGCCCGCGATCATCATCGTCGTACGGACGCCGAGAACGGACATCAGATACGGCGACACCACGCTGTACGAGACCGGGTGCATGCCGCCGTACCAGGCGAGGTTGTACGCCGAGTCGGGGTGCCGGCCGACGAACTCCGCCCACGCGTCCTGGGCCGCGAGGTCGCCGCCGCTGTTGGCGAACGTGAAGAACCACACGATGTGCAGGACGCCGGCCAGGGCGGTGACGGAGAGCGCCGGGTGCCGCAGCATCCGCTCCCGCAGGGCCATGACGGCGGCCGTGGTGCGGGGCCACCTGTCCGAAGGGGTGCGGGCATGGTCCCCGTCAGCGGTACTGATGCCGGCGCGGGAGTCCGTGGCGCCGGGCACGGCCTTGGGCACGCCGGATCCGCCGTCGTCCGTACCGGCGCCCGGGTGACCGTCGCCGCGGTCACCGTCCGTGTCGGTTGCGGACAGGCGTATTCGCGGGCCGGCTCCCGGGCCCGGATCGGCGTCGTCGGCGCGTGTCGGCTCCGCAGTGGCCACCTGAAGGCACTCCCCGTGTCCCGTCTTCTGTTCTCGGCCGGGTCCCGTCGGGTTCCCGGCCTCGTTGCGTCCTGTTCGCGGCCGCGTCCCACGACCGGCAACGTGCCCCGATTCGTGACGCTAGCACGCACCCCGTCGGGGGGCTCCCGGACGGGGCTCCCGACGGGGTGCGCGGGGCTCGCGGCGTGCCGCGGGACCGGCGGGTCAGCCGACGCGGGTCAGCTTGTCCGCGAAGCCCGGCTCGGCGAGGTCCTTCTGCAGGGCGACCGGGACCTCCACCGCCCCGCCGGAGCCGTCACCGACGGTGAGCGTGCCCACCCGGGTGCCGGCCTTCGCGGAGTGCGGTACGGCGCCGGAGGTGAAGGACAGCCCCACCTTCATGCCGCCCCAGCCGATCGCGGAGACGTCCTGGGTGACGACCACCGGCGTCCGACCGCCGAGTTGGTCGTCCACGTACCCGACGACATCACCCTTCTTCAGGATCTTCGCCGAGGTCAGCGCGTCCTGGGCGGCCAGCATCGCGGTCTTGCTGACCGCGTTGACCGTGTCGATGATCGGCGCCCTGTGCTGGCCGAGAACCGCGCCGACGACGGTGACCGTCTGGTCGCCGACCTTCTTGCGGGCGGCGAAGAGCAGGTTGCCGCCGGCCGCGGTGGTGGTGCCGGTCTTGATGCCGATGGCGCCGTTGTACGGGACGAGCGAGTTGTAGTTGCGCCACTTGCGGCCGGACGGGTCGGTCCAGTTGGGGAGCACGGTGATGGCCATCAGGGCCGGCATCCGCACGACCTGGTTGCCGAGCTTCACCTGGTCCTGGGCCGTGGAGACGGTGCTCTCCATCAGACCGGACGGGTCCGTGTACGTCGTGCCGGTCATTCCGAGCTTCTTGGCGGTGTCGTTCATCTTCTTGACGAACGCCGCCTCCGAGCCCGCGTCCCAACGGGCCAGCAACCGCGCGATGTTGTTGGCGGACGGGACCATGATGGCGGACAGGGCCTGCTTCTCGCTGAGTTCGTCGCCCGCCTTGACGGTGTTGAGCGTGGACTCGCCGTCCTTGTCGTAACCGCCCTCCGTCTCGGCCTTGGCGTCGATCTTGATCTTCGGGCCCTCCTCACCCGGCTTCAGCGGGTGGTCGCGGAGGATGAGGTACGCGGTCATGGTCTTGGCGACCGAGCCGATGGCGACCGGCGTCTGCTTGCCGAAGTTCCCCATCGTGCCGATGCCGTTGACGTCCATCCAGCCCTGGCCCTCGCTCGGCCAGGGCAGGGTCACTCCGGCGCCGTCGAAGGTGTAGCTGCCCTTCGCGGTGAGCGCGAGGGCGGCCGCGGGCAGCGGGCGTACGGCCTGCACGATCGCAAAGACGATCGCCAGCAGTACGACCAGCGGGGTCCAGATCTTGACGCGGCGCGCCAGGGTACGCAGGGGGGTCGGCGGGGGCGGCGGGGTGTTCGTCAGCTCCGCCAGCAGGTCCAGCGGCGGCTTCGGCGGGAGCGGTTGCTGGGTGGTGCGCTCGGGGCCGACCTGGGGGACGGCGGCGGTGGCGTCCGCCGGGGCGGGCCTCTTGGTCTCGGGGGCGGTGGCGTCCGCCGGGGCGGGCTTCCTGGCCTCCGGGGCGTCGAGCGGCTTCAGCGCGACGAACCTGCTGGTGCGTTCGGCGTCGGACTCGGGGGACTTGGGCTTGGCGGTGCCGCCGAGCTTCAGCATGGTGGTGGGCTGGTCGACCGGGGGCTTGGGCTTGGTGGTGCCGCCCAGCTTGAGCATGGTGGTCGGCTGGTCGACCGGGGGCTTGGGCTTGGGCTCGGCCTGCTCCTCGGCCTTGCCGTCGGCCGCCTCGGCTTCACCTTCGGCCTTGCCGGTCTCGGCCTTGCCGGTCTCGGCCTTGCCGGTCTCGGCCTTGCCGGTCTCGTCCTTGCCGGTCTCGGCCTTGCCGGTCTCGTCCTTGCCGGTCTCGGCCTTGCCGGTCTCGGCCTTGCCGGTCTCGGCCTTGCCGGTCTCGTCCTTGCCGGTCTCGGCCTTGCCGCTGGCGCCCGCATCGCGCGTACGGGTCTCGTCGTCGGGTGCGGGGGTCCCCTGTGGGGCGTCCTCGCCGTCGGCGGCCTCCGGGTCGGTGCCGGTGCCCGCGTCCGCGGAGCCCACCCATGCGGCCACGGCCGCGCGCAGGCGCGCGTCACCCTTCGCGTCGAACTCGCCGCCGTCACCGGACGTGGCGGCGGTCACCGCATCGGCCTTGCCCTCCCCGCCGTCGCCGGACTTGGCGTCCCCCTCCGCCGCGTCTGCCGAGTCCGCCGAGTCCGCCGCGTCTGCCGTGTCTGCCGTGTCCGCCGCGTCGGATCCGTCACCCCGTGCGTCGTCCCCGGCCCGGGCCGACTTACCGGCCTGCTCGCCCACTCGGGCCTTCGCGTCCTTCGCGTCCTTCGCGTCCTTCGCGTCCTTCGCGTCCTTCGCGTCCTTCGCGTCCTTCGCGTCCTTCGCGTCCGCAGGCTTCCCGACCTGCCCGTCCTCGGCACCCCCGGCGTCCCCGGCGCCCCCGGCCTCAGCGGACTTCGCGGCCCGCGGTGCCTCCGCGTCCTTCGCGTCCTCCGCGCCCGCGGCGTCCTGAGCGTCCGCAGGCTTCGCCGCCCCCGCGGACTGCTCAGCCTTCTCGGACTGCTCAGCCTTCTCGGACTGCTCCGGCTCCTCGGGCTGCTCCGGCTCCTCGGTCTTGGCCGTGTCCGTCGGCAAGTCCCGTACCGAGAGGAACGTCGTCGCCGTGTCGACGCCGCGTGGCGCAGGGACGCCGGACTCGCCCTGCAGGGCGAGCCGAGGGTCGCGGACTTCGCGCGCCTCGCCCCTGGCCCCGGGAACCGGACCCGCGCTCCCCGACGTCCGTTCTGCCGACGACTCGCGCTGCTTCGACCTGTCGGGGGACTCGCCCGCCACCGATGCCTCCTCCATGAGCCGCACGCCCCGCGTGCGGCTACCCAACCGTGAACCGCCGCCCGGACGAAGCAGCCGCGCCACCCGGCCGTACCGCTGTCCGAACCATGTACCAGTGTCCTGTGTGTGGGCTAAACCCAAGCGATAGACGAGAACGACATACCTACCGGTTCCCTCACGAAGCGGTCACGCGCCCTCGACAGACCAATGTGAGAGGGGTCACCCTGTCATTCATCCACGCGGGGAGGCATGGATGGGCAGGAGCCGCAGAACACTTCCGGAGGAGCTTCTGCTGCTGGCATTGGACCCGGCCACGGGTACCACTGCGCAGCCGCAGTCGCTCGACCTCGGTCTGGCCGGAGCACAGCTAGTGGAGCTGGCGCTGGCCGGACGGATAGCCCCAGACGGGGATCGTATCGCCGTGGTGGTACCACGGCCGACAGGAGATCCGACTCTGGACAGCGCGTTGGAGTTGCTGCGCAGGCGCGGCGCTCCGGTACGGGCCGTCCACTGGATCGGCGGGCCGCGTCTCGGGCTGCGCCAGACCTACCTCTCGCATCTGGAGCGGTGCGGCATGGTGGCCGCCGTGGCGGGTCAGATGTGCGGGGTGCTGCCGACGACTCGTTACCAGGCGACGGACACCGCCATCAGCCGGGAGATCAGGTCCCGGCTGGATTGCGCGATCCGCACCGGCGTGCCGCCGGACCCGCGGACCGCGGCGCTCGCCGCACTGGCGCACGCGGTCGGCCTCGGCAAGCACCTGTACCCGGGCAATGAGGGACGCTCGTCCCGTTCCCGGCTGCGGGATCTGATCCGGCACGACCCGATGGGCGGCCTCGTGGCGCACGCCGTGATGGACGTCCAGAACGGCGTGGCGGCCCAGCCGCGCCGCAGCCCGGCCTCGGTCGGCCGCCAGGCGGGCCCCGGAGCCAGGGCCGCAACGGAACCCGCTCGGGGGGTTCCGATGCAACCGCACCGCGGATCCATGGCACGCGCCGTGGCCCACTGAGCCGCAGCCCCACGGCACGCATCGCAGCCCCACGGCATGCACCGCATCAGTGCGCACGCACCACCGCACGCACCGCACCACCGCACGCACCACCGGCACAACAGCATCATCACGGAGCACGGAGCACGGAGCACGGAGCGCCGGGCACCCACGCACACCACTCAGCGCCGCGCCGCAAGTCCCCACAGACCCGGTACGGGAGCCACCGGCTCGAGCGGGGTGGCGGGATCGTATGGTCCCGCCACCCCGCTCGGCCGCGTGTACGGACGCCCCGCGCATACGCCACCAGGGGGCCGAACTGGCGTGTACCCGCCGCATATCCGGCGTTTCCCAGCGGTAGGAAGCACCTTGGTGGCAATCTGCTCAGCAGCAGATACGCAAAGTAGAGGCACGTAGCCGGAGGTGCACGTCCCGTGGCGTCCAATGTCAACCCCACCGTCAGACGACGCCGGCTGGGCCAGGAGCTGCGCAGGCTCCGCGAGCTCAAGGGCATGACGGCCGAGGAGGTGGCGGAGCGACTGCTGGTGTCGCAGTCGAAGATCAGTCGCCTGGAGAACGGCCGGCGCAGCATCAGCCAGCGCGATGTCCGGGACCTGTGCGGGGTTTACGAGGTGGAGGACCACCGGATCGTCGACTCGCTGATGCAGATGGCCAAGGACTCGCGCCAGCAGGGCTGGTGGCACTCCTTCGGCGACATCCCCTACAGCGTCTACATCGGCCTGGAGACGGACGCCGCGAGCCTGAGGGTCTACGACCCGCAGGTAGTCCCCGGCCTGCTGCAGACCCGTCAGTACGCGGAGGCGCTGATCGCCGGGGCCCTGCCGGAGACGGCGCCCGCGGACATCGAGAAGCGCGTCCAGGTCCGCATGCGACGGCAGGAACGAATCTCCGCCGCCGAGACCCCGCTGCGTCTGTGGACGGTCCTGGACGAGGCCGCCCTGCGCCGGGTGGTGGGCAACCGCTCCCTGATGCGGGACCAGTTGGAGCACCTCGTCGAACAGTCCCAGCTGCCGCACGTGACGGTCCAGGTCATCCCCTTCCACATGGGCGCGCATCCGGGCCTCAACGGCCAGTACGCGATCCTGGAGTTCCCGGACGCGGCCGATTCCAGCGTGGTCTACATCGAGGGTGTCACCAGCGACCTGTACCTGGAGAAGGCGAACGACGTCCAGAAGTACAGCGTGATGTACGAGCACCTGCGGGCGCAGGCGCTGAACGTGGAGCAGTCGCGCCAGTTCATCGCCGACATCGCCAAGGACTACGCCCGCTGAGCGCGAGAGGGTGCCGCACCCTACATCTCCGCCGGGCCGGGCGGAAGACCCGATCAAATATGCCATCCGGTCGAGTGAATAGTCGCTTCGGAAGCCGAGGGTGGCGAGTAGCGTCGATCACGCCATCACGCAACAACGTTGGCGCAAACCGCACTGTGGGTTCTCGCCGAACACGTCGTGCGGTGACAGCAACTCAACAACCGGCAATTCGGAGTAGAAATGGCAATTCGTCAGGGCGCCACGGGCTCGTGGACCAAGTCCTCGTACTCCACGGGCAACGGCGCATGCGTCGAGGTCAAGTCACCGGTGGTCGCCGCCATGGCGGTCCGGGACTCCAAGGTCCCCGAGGGTCCGGTGCTGGACTTCCCCGCCGACGCGTGGAACGCCTTCGTGGCATCGGTCAAGGCGTAGACGGGAGGGTCTTCCTGATCCTCCACGGATACCCGGCCAGGCCACGGCACCATCGACAACTGCACAAGCACCACTGCAAGAGCCCTCTCGACCAGCCCGCCGTCCTTGCCGAGGGGGCTCGGCTTGTGCCCTACCGCAGCCGGTCGACATACGTGTCCGTGCCCGGCACCGTCGGAACGAACGGCGCCAGCAGCTCCACCCTCCCCAGCCCCGCCTCCGCCACCTGATCGCCGAGCCCCGTGAAGTGCCGCTCCCAGCAGTCGAGCGGGTCCGCCTCCAGGAACCACAGCAGCGTCAGCCGCGTGTCGACGCCCTCCACCTGCCGGACGTAGGTCATCCGGTCGCCGGGCAGCGGGGTGGGCCGGAAGACGGTCACCATGGCCGTGGGCGAGCCCGCCAGCCGCTTCGGCAGGTGACGCGCGCGCAGCCACTCCAGGAGCTCCGCCCGCTGCTCGGGCGAGTCCGCGTCGACGACCTCGAGCACCAGCCCCGCGTACGGGTGGTCCAGGGCGTGGAAGTCCCGGGGACCCGCCGCCCCGTCCCGGTAGACCGTCGCCTCGTGGTCCTGGAACGCGGTGAAGACGTGGGTGCGGTCGTGGTAGACGCGGGCGTCGCGGTTGAGGCGCCTGTTGATGGCGACCGTCCACTTCATGTGGTCGTCGTAGCGGCCCTCGGTGATCCAGTACGCCGAGAGGTAGCAGCCGGCGGTGACCGGCTGGGCTATCGCCGACTTCTCCGGACTGCGCAGCAGTTGGAGTTCCCTGGTAGCCACCCAGCGGCGGCCCGCGTACATCCAGGGCATGGCCATCGCGCCGGCGTAGTAGTGGTCGTCCTCGTACCAGCGGTTGTAGGCGTACTCGTGGCCCGGGTGCGGCTCGACCATGGTGATCAGGGCGTGGCCGGGGCGGACCCCGTACGGACCGACGGCGGCCAGTTCGGCGTACTGCTCGCTGCGGGTCTCCTCGCTCATGCCGGTCCCCTTCCGTCCTGCTGCGGTCGCCCATACTCTGACGGTCCGTCAGACGATGCGCCAGAGTCACGGCACCAGGGAGGTCCGGGATGTCACTGCCCGGAGGCAAGACCGTCGTGGTCTCGGGAGTCGGAGCCGGGCTCGGCCACCAGGTCGCGGCGGCCGTCGTACGGGACGGGGGGAACGCCGTCCTGGGCGCCCGCACCGAGGCGAACCTGGCCAAGAGCGCGGCCGAGGCCGACCCGGGCGGGGCGCACACCGCGTACCGGGCGACCGACATCACCGACGAGCGCCAGTGCGAGGCGCTCGCGGCGCTGGCCCGGGAGCGCTTCGGGCGGATCGACGCCGTGGTCCATGTGGCGGCCTGGGACTCCCACTTCGGCGGCCTGGAGGACGCCGACTTCACGACCTGGCAGTCGGTGATCGACGTGAACCTGCTGGGAACGCTGCGGATGACCCGGGCGTGCCTGCCCGCGCTCAAGGAGCGCGGCGGCTCGGTGGTGTTCGTCGGAACCCAGTCGGCGGTGGCCGCACCCTCGCAGGTGAGACAGGCGGCGTACGCGGCCTCCAAGGGGGCGCTGACCAGCGCGATGTACTCACTGGCACGGGAGCTGGGGCCGTACCGGATCCGGGTCAACACCGTGCTGCCGGGCTGGATGTGGGGGCCGCCGGTGCAGGCGTACGTGCGGTTCACCGCACAGACGGAGGGGGTGCCGGAGGCCGAGGTGCTCAAGCGGCTCACCGACCGGATGGCGCTGCCGGACCTGGCGACGGACGGGGACGTGGCGGACGCCGCGGTGTTCCTGGCGTCGGACCGGGCGCGGGCCGTCACGGGGCAGTCCCTGCTGGTCAACGCGGGGGAGCTGATGCGCTGACCACGTTTGCGAAGCCCCCCTTCTGTTCATGTTCATGAACTCAGGTCATCACGCAGAACATCTTTGCCTGCTCTTGACCTCTCGCTTGCTTGTCGTGCCCGCGTAACCGCAACAACGATGAGCGGGCACTTCGCGGCCTTCCTCGCCCCTACCCCGCTCAGGCGAAGTGCCAACCAGCTGAGCGGAGTTCACAAGGCGGACCCTGGAAGGGGGCACATGAACAGTCTCGACTGGGCCGTGCTCATCGGCTATTTCGGCGTGATGGTCGCGATCGGCATCTGGTCCCACAAGAGGGTGGACGACGTCAGCGACTTCTTCACCGCGGGCGGAAAGATGCCGTGGTGGCTCTCCGGCATCTCGCACCACATGTCGGGCTACAGCGCGGTGCTGTTCACCGGGTACGCGGGCATCGCCTACACCTACGGCGTCACGTCCTTCGTCACCTGGTCCTTCCCCATCGCGCTGGGCATCGCCGTCGGGTCGGGGCTGTTCGCGCCGCGGATCAACCGGATGCGCTCCCGGCTGAACATGGCCTCCCCGCTGGAGTACCTGAAGAACCGTTACAACCTCTCCACCCAGCAGGCGCTCGCCTGGTCCGGCATGCTGCTGAAGATCGTGGACGTCGGCGCCAAGTGGGCCGCGATCGCGACGCTGCTGTCGGTCTTCACCGGGGTCTCGCTCAACCAGGGCATCCTCATCACCGGCGCGATCACGGCGGTCTACTGCACGATCGGCGGCCTGTGGGCGGACGCGCTGACCGAACTCGGCCAGTTCCTGATCCAGTTGCTGGCCGGGGTGTCGATGTTCGTGGCGGTCGTGCTGAAGCTGAACGACCAGAACATCGGCTTCTTAGGGGCCTGGGACGAGCCGGCCCTGCAGGGCCACGGCAGGCCCCTGGTCGGCCCGTACGGGACCGTCTTCCTCCTCGCCTTCCTCTTCATCAAGCTCTTCGAGTACAACGGCGGCATGCTGAACCAGGCCCAGCGCTACATGGCGACGGGCAGCGCGCGGGAGGCGACCCGGTCGGCGCGGCTGTCCGCGGTGCTGTGGCTGGTGTGGCCGGTGGTTCTCTTCTACCCGATGTGGATGTCGCCGCTGCTGGTGCACGCGGCGCAGCCGGACGGCTCCGACTCCTACGGCCTGATGACCGAACAGCTGCTGCCGCACGGCCTGCTGGGCCTGGTCGTCGTCGGCTTCTTCTCCCACACCATGGCCATGTGCTCCTCCGACGCCAACGCGATCGCGGCGGTGTTCACCCGGGACGTGGCGCCGGTGCTGTCGGAGCGGGCCCGTTCGTGGGGCGAGCGTTCGGGCCTGGTCGCGGCCCGGGTGACGACGGTGGTCTTCCTCGGCCTGTCGATGGCGGTGGCGACGCAGGTCAACTCGCCCACGTTCAAGGACATCATCACCGTGGTCATCAAGTGGGTCGCCGGTCTGATGGGCCCGATCGCCATCCCGATGATGCTCGGCCTGCTGCGCCCGTTCCGCCGCTCCGGCCCGACGGCCGCGCTCGGCAGCTGGGCGACGGGGCTGCTGGCCTTCTGGCTGGTGAACTACCCGGTCGACTGGAACGTCGACGGCGGCGTGCCGCTCCAGTACCAGGTGTCGGTGCCGCTGGCCCTCTCGCTGGTGCTGTACATCGTGATCGGTTACGTCAGACCGGAGGACACCCCGGAGCGGCTCGCGATCATCGAGCGGGTGAACACGGACGGGGACGGGGACGGGGACTCCGCGGCGGCGGTGGCGGTCCCGGCTCCGGCGGGCGCGGGCGACGACGTACTGGGTACGCAGCCGTCGTGACCCGGCCCCGAACTGGGCCGGGACGAACCGAGACGGACGGACCCAGGTGGGCCGGACCGGGACGGGCCGGACCGGGACGGGCCGGACCGGACCGGGCCGGGCCGGACCGGACCGGGCCGGGCCGGACCGGACCGGGCCGGGCCGGGCCGGGCCAGAACGAGACGAGCCAGAACGAGACGAGCCAGAACGAGACGAGCCAGACCGAGACGGGACGGGGCTAGGCCCCGCGCGGATAGCGCGTCAGCCAGCCCGGAGAGGACCCGGCGGGCCCGTGCAGTGCGGGTCCCTGGGTCATCTCCATCGCGAAGTCGTCCGCGAGGACCAGCAGCGTCGGACGGCCCTCCAGTTCGGCCAGCCAGGCCGGCGGGAGGGCCGTTTCGCCGTGCAGGGCGCCCAGCAGCCCGCCGGTGAGGGCACCGGCCGCAGCGGACGGCCCGCTCTGGTTCACCGCCAGGCACAGCCCGTGCCGGACGTCCTCGCTGACCAGGGCGCAGTACACGGAGGCCGCCAGCAGCCCCTCCGCAGTCCCCTCCCCCGCCAGCTCCTCGACCCGGGCCGGGGTCGGCATCCCCTGCCGTACCGCGCCCAGCGCATGCTGGAGGGCGTCCGAGACCGGCTGGTGGCCGGGGCGTACGGCAAGCAGTGCCAGCGCCTTCTGCACGGCGCCGTCGAGGCTGTCACCGCGGGCCAAAGCGTGCACGATCACGGCGTACGCGCCCGCCGACAGGTAGGCGGCGGGGTGTCCGTGGGTCTGCGTGGCGCACTCCACGGCGAGCTGCACGACCAGCTGCGGCTCCCAGCCGACGAGCAGCCCGAAGGGCGCGGACCGGCCCGCGGCCTCGGGTCCGGCTTCGCCCGGGTTCTTGGGCACCTCCAGGGTGCCCATGGTGTCGTCACCCAGGCCCAGCAGCAGGGCCCGGGCCGGGTCCCGGCGGGCGTACAGCCACTCCTCGCGGGCCAGCCAGCCGTCGTCCTTGCGGCGCTCGTCGGGTCCCCAGTCGTGCTGGGTGGCGGCCCAGCGCAGATACGCCCGGTGCAGATCGGTGGGTGGGTGCCAGGCGCCGGTGTCCCGCCGTACCTGGGCGCGGATGAGCCCGTCGACGGAGAAGAGGGTGAGCTGAGTGAAGTGGGTGACGGCACCGCGCCTGCCGTACGCCGGGGTGAGATCGGCGATCCCCTCGGCCCCGTACGCTTCCCGGATCCCCGCGAGGTCCAGCGAGTCCACCGGCGCCCCCAGGGCA
Source organism: Streptomyces sp. NPDC046197 (assembly GCF_040646295.1). Classification (NCBI taxonomy): domain Bacteria; kingdom Bacillati; phylum Actinomycetota; class Actinomycetes; order Kitasatosporales; family Streptomycetaceae; genus Streptomyces; species Streptomyces sp. NPDC046197. Next base: position 31,807 of record NZ_JBEYZY010000040.1, read on the forward strand.
TCGCCCACGGCCACCCCGAGCAGGGTGCCCCGCACCCTGCCCCGAAAGTCCTGCTGTTCGGTACGCCCCCAGACAGCACCGGACGTCGTACCCACCAAGACCTCCCTCACGGCACCGTCCGTACGTACGACGCTCAGCACTGTAATCGAACGGGAACGACACGTTCAGGGGGCGGTCGGGAGCGAACCCGGGTCGGACCTCAGTCGATCACTTGAGGGTCACGGAAGTAGTGGACGACCGTCACCCCCATGCCCGGCGTGTGGGTGTACACGACCGTGATCGCCTCTGCCGAGTCGGGCGCCAGGGGTGTCGTGTAGGTGTAGTCCGCTGACGGAGGCCGCCAGCCGGGAATCTCGCGGCCCACCGACGGGTCACGGCCGATGGCCACAAGCGCCTCCCGGACGACGCTGACCTCCCGTGTCCACGATCCGTTCCAGCTCCCGCAACCGGGCGGCACGCCCTGGATGCCGTTCGATCGCCACGACCGCGGCCCAGGAGTGCACGAAAACCCATAACGGCGCAAGGCTCTGTGTCTGCTGGGCGTTCGTCGTGGCTTCGAACAGGTGCTGTGCGAGGGCCGGGATCCGGCTCGGGGCGATACGCGCGACCGCAGCCCGCAGCCCGTCCGGGGTCAGTTCGGGCACCCTGTTCCCGGGTTTCCTACGCCGCCGCGCCGGATGAAGTTGTCGTGGTGCGGTTCGTTGACGTGGATGACACCGGAGTGGGAATGGTCGGCATTGGCGGACCTCGCGCGCTTGGGCGCGTTACGCTGCTTGTCAGTCATCGGGAAGTCGCGTTTCCTCGGTGATCAGGCCCTCGCACTGGGATGGCAGTCCCGGCGAGGGCCGATGCATGTCTGGGCTTGTCACGGATGACGCTGCACCACAACTGCCTCGCCACGCCAGCCGAGTTGGGCATATTCACTCCGGCGGGTGATCGACGGGGGCGGTGGGGGCTGGTTCGGTTCTTTCCCCGGTTCTTTGGTCCTTGGCGTCGGGAACCGCCGGGTCACGCCTCGCCGCGACCCGGTACGAGTTCGGCCCACACCGTCTTGCCGTGCGCGGGTGTCCGGTCCACGCCCCAACGGTCCGCGTACACCGCCACGATCCGTAACCCCCTGCCGGATTCCGCGTCCCCCGCCGCCGGATCCTGGATTCGCGGGCTCCGGTCACCCCGGGCATCGGTCACCTCGATCCGCAAGGTGCCGTCCGCGTACAGCCCGAGCGCGAGCCGGAAGTCCCGCCCGGGTACGCGCCCGTGGAGAACCGCGTTGACGCCACCGTCCACGTCCGCGACTCCAAGAACAAAGACGGCGCCCGGCTGGCGTTCACCGATGAATCGTGGGCGGAGTTCGTCGCGTTCGCGTCAGTCCTGTGACGGGGGCCGGGCGGTCCCGCGTGATGAGGTGAGCTCGGCGACGATCGGGGCGAGGTCGGACTGGTCGGGGTCGGGCAGGCCAAGGAGTACTTCAAGCAGCCAGTCCCTGCTTTCGATCGGCAGCACGGCGCTCAGCAGGCCGTCCGCCGGCGTGATGCCGGGATTCAGGTCGAGCACCCGTCGGAGGTCGGACAAGGCCGCCTCCCCGTGGCCGAGCCTGAGCCGCACCGTCGCTCGATGAAGCAGTGCCCACGTGTACTCGGGCCTCAGAGACACAGCCCGGTCCAGGTCGGCGAGCGCCTCCTCATGGCGGCCGAGCCGGGCCAGTGACGCCCCGCGGCTCGCGTGGGCCGACGCGTATCCGGGGTCGAGGGCGAGCGCGCGGCCGTAGTCGGCCACCGCTTCCTCGTCCCGCCCCGCAGCGCGGCGCACGTCGCCCTGTTGGCAGTGGATCCATGCCCAGTCGGGTTGCAGGGCGGCGGCCCGGTCCAGGTCCGCCATCTGCCGGTCGGGGTCGCCGAGGGCGCGCCGCACCTGGGACCGGCGCACCAGCGCCCACGCATAGTCCGGTTTGAGTTCCAGTGCGCGATCGAGGTCGGTGAGCGCCTGCTGGTGCTCGCCGCGGGCGAGGCGGACGGCGCCCCGTGAGGCCCACGCGAAGTCGTCCGAGGGGTCCCAGCGGATGGCCTCGTCCAGGTCCGCGAGCGCCTCGTCGTAGCGCTGCTGGATGCGGTGGTACTCGCCTCGTACGGCCCAGGCCCGTGGGTCGTCCGGAGTGAGCGCGAGGGCCCGGTCCAAGTCGCCGATCGCCGCGTCGTAGTCGCCGAGCCCGGCGCGGGCGACGGCCCGGCTGCGGTAGACGCGGGCGAGTCCGGGGTCGAGCGCGAGGGCACGGTCGTACTCCGCCAGTGCCTCCTCGTACGCGCCGTCGTCCCGGAGTGCGCTGCCCCGCGCGGCGTGTGCGAGCGCCAGGGTCGGCTCGTCGAATGCCGCCCGGCCCAGCAGCAGCGCCAGTGCGGCAGCGGTCCCGCCGCCGGCGAGCGCCTCCGTCAGCCCGCTTCCCCACCGGGCCAGGTCCCTGGCCTCGGCGTCCCGCCCCGCGTCCACCAGGGCCAGCGCCCAGCGCGTGGCAGCGGCGTCGCCCCCGTGGCCGGCCGCGTCGACGAAGCCCCGCAACGCCGCGGGCAGTGCCTGCCGTTCCCCGGCGCACAGCAGGTGGTACGTCTCCGCCAGCCGCAGCTCCCGCCACCCGTCGTCCGACCACAACTCCTCGCCGTGCAGCCCGGCTTCGGTCTCCTCCCGGCGACGTCCGAAGTACTCCGCCAGCCGTCGCTGGCGCTCCGCCCACCCCCGAGGGGACCTTCGTCGCTGCAGGCGCAGCATCGGCGCTCGTACGACATCGTGGTACCGGAGCCGGTCCGCGCGCTCGCCGATGAACGGCATGCCCGTCAACCACTCGTACAGCACGTCGAGTTCGTCGTCGGGGCAGTCCGTCACCGCCCGGAACACGTCCGCGTCCAGCCACCTGGGCAGTGCGCCGGCCAGGGCGACGGCCCGCCGCCGCGGATCCCGCTCCCACTTCAGAAACCGTTCCACGGCCGTCGCGCTCGGATCGCCCACGTCGTCCGGGTCTGCGGGGCGGGTTTCGGCGAGGGTCGACACCAGGACCGGTAGACCGCCGCTGAGCCGCAGCACCTCCTCCACGACCGGCTCGGCCAGCACGCCCTTGTCCGCGAGCAGCCCCCGCGCCTCCGTCTCCGTGAACGGGCCGAGGGGCACGTCGGTCATGAAGTCGGCGAACCCGCCCCAGCGGGCGGTGTCGAAGCGGCGCTGCCCGGCGGTGACCACGACGACGGTCGGGGTCAGGGCGCCGTACCGGTCCGTCGTCATGACCTCGTGCAGCCAGCCGTCGAGAAACGGCCCGGTCCGCTCGTACGCGTCGAAGAGCAGGACGAGCCACGGCACGGCGGTCGCCGCGTCCGAGAGCTCCCTCAGCAGGACCGGCGTGAGTACCCGTTCCGGGGAGAGCACCAGCTGAACGTCGTCCTGGCTGCGGAAGCGGGCGCTGAGTCCGGCCCGTAACCGGTCGGCTCCCTGCGCCAGTTGAGCGGGATCGACGGCTCCGACGAAGGGTCCGGCACCAGGAATCAGGCCCAGGCCCGCCAGGCCGAGCCGCAGTGCCGTGGTGCTCACCACGGACGGATCCCCGGGCTGCGGAGGATCGAGCGCGGCCACCGCCGCCTCGGCCTCGTGCCGCCGCTCGCGGTGCGCGGTGAGCAACCGGTCGAGTTCCTTCAAGCGCCTGCCCTGCGAGTCCAGTTGGCGGCTGATCGTCGCCATCGCCTCCGGCACGCTTCCGGCGCTCTCGTCGACGTACGCCGTCAGCGCCCCGCGCTCCCGCGCGATCTGCTCCAGCTCCCGGATCAGGAAGGTCTTTCCGACTCCCGCGTTGCCGTGCACATGGAAGAGGAAGCGGTGCCGTTCATCCTCGGGCGGGAAGTCGAAGTTCCTCCGGAAGGCCGCTCGTTCCTCGCCCCGCCCCACGAACCCGGCACGCCGACGCTGCCGGATCAGCTCCTGCATCGACGGCCGTACCTGCGCCACCCGTAGGTCCCCTCCTCCAACAGCCGCAATCCGCAACGCCATTGTGGCTCAATACGCACGGGAGGCGACGGGTCGCGGTGGGAAAGAATCACGCCATGACCACCACCCCCACCTCGGGCACCATCGCCACCACCGGCACCCGTGACGGCTCACGCACGCCCGTCCTCGCCGCCACCCTCCTCACGGCGACCGTCGCCCTCTACATCACCCTCGTCGCCTTCGGGAACATCACGGACTTCGGCACCAACCAGCAGTTCGTGCGGCATGTCCTGGCCATGGACACAACCTTCAAGGACGGCGACCTGATGTGGCGGGCGATCACGGACAAGGGGCTCCAGGACGCGGCCTACGTCGCCGTCATCGCGTGGGAGAGCGTCGCCGCGCTGGTGCTCGTCGCCGGTACGTGGTCCTGGATACGGCGGGACGAGGCGCGGGCCCGGCGGCTCTCGACCTATGGCCTGCTGATGCTGATGCTGCTGTTCGGCGCCGGGTTCATCGCGATCGGCGGGGAGTGGTTCGCGATGTGGCAGTCGAAGAACTGGAACGGGCTGGATGCGGCGACACGGGTGTTCCTGCTCAGCGGGGTCGTCCTGGTCGTCGTCCAGCTGCCGTTCGGGCAGTCCGCGGGCGGCGACCGCTAGGGGGTGTCGTTGGGATCACCGCGGATCAGGCCGCGGCGCATGGTGCGGTGCATCGCAAGGCGGAGCATGACCCGCGTACTGGACGTACTCGGGTCATGCGACAACGCGGCGAGGTGCCGTGCCAGGCGTCGCGAACCCGCGGTGATCCGAACGACACCCCCTAGTGCGGGAAGCGCTCCGGCGCAGCGTCAGGTTCCCGTGTCCCGGAAAGAACTTGATGCGATATCAGGCCAACCGGTGAGAGCCTGCAAGCGGTTCACTTGGCAACAGTCCGAGTGGCGGAAAATATGCGATCTTCGTCACGCAATAAGTGGCAGGTACACGTGATACGGTCCAGGGCGACTCGCGGAATTCTTACTGGATCTTCACAGTCCTGCTGCCAGGGGGGTGGCCTCGCGGGTCGTGGCAGGTCTGCCTCGGTCCTCTGATCAGACCGCCGGCTGCCCCGCGGTTACGCCGGACACAGTCGAGGAACGCGTGAGACGAAGAAAGGCCATAATCGGTGCCATACTCGGTGCATCGATAGCGGCCGGCATTGCGCTGGCACCGGGGGCCGAAGCCGCCCCCGCACCGGTAACCAACCCCGTCATGTGGGGCATTGAGGCGGGGTCGGTCGCCCAGGACACCGCCAGCGGTCAGTACGCCGGACTCGCACCCTCCATAGATTCCTGGTTCCTGTCGCAGTCCGCCTCCACCGCTTCGGTGTCCAAGATGACCGCGGCACGCGAGGCCGGTGCCGTGCCGATGGTCGCGTGGTCTCCCGAGGGGAACCTCACGGAGATAAAGAACGGGCAGAAGGACGCCCAGATCATCTCGATGGCGAAGTCCCTCGCCGCCTACGGCCACCCCTTCTACTTCCGGCCGTTCGCGGAGTTCAACACCAACTGGGAGACCTACAGCCTGGGCCGCAGCGGGAACACCCCGCAGGCGCTGTACGGCGCGTGGCGCAGGGTCTTCCGCATCTTCCGCCAGTACACCGGCAGCAAGTCGCTCTTCGTGTGGACCGTGGGCTACTCCGGTTCCATCTCACCGCTGAAGACGGCGTGGCCGGGCAGCGACTACGTCAACTACGTGGGCATCGACGCCTACGACTGGTGCACCTCGTCCTCGTGGTGTCCGGGCGACCAGTACCGGTACAAGACGATGCTCGGCGCCCTGCGCCAGTTCGACGGCGGCCGCCCGGCCATCCTCGCGGAAACGGCAACGGGTCTGCAGACCGCCGACAAGGGCAAGTGGCTCGGTGCGGCGCTCAGGACCGCGCAGGCCGACGGTATCAGGGCTCTGGTGTGGTTCGACGAGATCGTCCCCAACTCCAACCAGCCCGACTGGCGTCTCGCCTCCCCGTCCTCCGCACAGGCCAGTATCCAGGCCGCTCTCAAGCAGCCCAACGTGGCTTCGCCGAAGTACCGCGACATCACGACGCTGGAGAGCTACGCGGTGTCCGCCAGCTGGGCCAAGGCCATCCGCTAGTTGCACTGCCTGCCGGGGCCCTGGCTCCTGTCAGGCGGTCTGCCGCACCACCGCCTGCCGGCGACGCGTCCCCGGCTCGGGTCACTGGTGGACGACCGTCACCTTGGTCGGCGTCGACGTGAACGCCCACAGCGCCGTCCCGTCCGCCTTGCCCATGCGGATGCCGCCCGTCTTCGTGTCCGGGGCGGGCGGGGGCGAGGAGCCGTCCACGGCGTTGGAGAAGGCGATGGAATGACCGGATTTGGCGGCGAAGTAGACGATGTGCTCGATCTGCACGCCGTCGGATCCGGTCGTCGAGGCCCGGCGCAGTGACACCGTGTAGGTGCCGGGGTCCGGGCTCACCGTCCCCGGCCAGACCGGGAACGTGCGGCCGGGCTTGTCGCTCGCGTCGATCAGCCACACCCGGTGCTGTTCCGGCGAGTACACGATGCGGCGTCCGGCGCCGGAGCCGGACGGCACCGGCACCGGCACCGGCGCCGGGGTGGACTTCTTCGGGGAGGCGGAGGGGTGCGCGCCCGCCGGCGCCGAGGCGCCCGGCCGGGCGGCCGTGGCCACGGGGTGCGGGCCATGGTCCGCGCGCACGGCCAGCACGGTGACCGCGGCGACCGCTCCCACGGTCATCCCGCTGACCCAGGCCCACGAAGGTATTCGGCCCGCCATGGGCACGCATCTCCTCAGCTACTCAACCCCTCCATCGGGGGTCGGATCATCGTACTGTGAGCCGCTTGAACCCCGGGGGCCCGTCAGTCCAGCACCGGCAGCAGCTCCGGCAGGTGGCCGTCCGAGGCCGCCGCGGCGCGCCGGCGTTCCTCCGGGACCTCCCCGTACACCGTGGTCCGCGGCTTCGCCGGCCGCCCGGCCGCCTCGGCCACCGCGATCAGCTCCTTGACCGACTTGTACGAGCCGTAGGAGGAGCCCGCCATGCGGGAGATGGTCTCCTCCATGAGCGTGCCGCCCAGGTCGTTCGCGCCCGAGCGGAGCATTTCGGCGGCGCCTTCCGTGCCCAGCTTCACCCAGCTGGTCTGGATGTTGGGGATGTGCGGGTGCAGGAGGAGCCGCGCCATCGCCGTCACCGCCCGGTTGTCCCGTGTCGTCGGGCCCGGGCGCGCGATGCCCGCGAGGTAGACGGGCGCGTTGGTGTGGATGAAGGGGAGGGTGACGAACTCCGTGAAGCCGCCGGTCCGCTGCTGGATCCGGGACAGGGTCCTCAGGTGGCCGAGCCAGTGGCGGGGCTGGTCGACATGGCCGTACATCATCGTCGAGCTCGACCGGATGCCCAGCTCGTGCGCCGTCGTCACGACCTCGATCCAGGTGGCCGTCGGCAGCTTGCCCTTGGTCAGGACCCAGCGGACCTCGTCGTCGAGGATCTCGGCCGCCGTGCCCGGGATGGTGTCCAGGCCCGCCTCCTTGGCGGCCGTCAGCCACTCGCGGACGGACATCCCGGTACGGGTCGCCCCGTTGACGACCTCCATGGGCGAGAAGGCGTGCACGTGCATCCCCGGCACCCGCTCCTTCACCGCCCTGGCGATGTCGAAGTACGCCGTGCCGGGCAGGTCCGGGTGGATGCCGCCCTGCATGCAGACCTCGACCGCGCCCACGTCCCAGGCCTGCTGCGCCCGGTCCGCGACCTGCTCCAGGGACAGGGTGTAGGCGTCCGCGTCCGTGCGGCGCTGGGCGAAGGCGCAGAAACGGCAGCCGGTGTAGCAGACGTTGGTGAAGTTGATGTTCCGCGTGACGATGTACGTGACGTCGTCGCCGACCGCCGAGCGGCGCACGTCGTCCGCGATCCGGCACAGCGCGTCCAGCGCCGGGCCGTCCGCGTGGAGCAGCGCCAGCGCCTCCTCGTCCGTCAGCCTCGTGGGATCGTCGGCGGCCGTGCGCAGGGCCACCCGTACGTCCCCTTCGATGCGCTCCGGGGCCATCCCGGGCGCCGCCGCCTCGCGCAGGGCGCCCCAGTCGCCGTACACCTCGTCGAAGTCTTCGCGCCGGTCGGACGTACGGCCGTCGCTGTCGATGGTGCGGTGCAGGTCGGTGCGGCCGGAGGCGGTGAACACCTCCTCGGGCTCCTGCCACGGGTGCCCCTCGACGACGGCGTCCGCGCGCGCCAGCCCCGTCTCGGGGTCCGCCAGCGCGCGCACGTGCGGCAGCAGCCGCGGGTCGAGCCAGGGCTCGCCGCGGGTGACGAACTCGGGGTAGACGCACAGCCGTTCACGCAGTTCGAAGCCCGCGGCGGCGGACCTCTCGGCGAGCTGCTCGATCTGCGGCCAGGGGCGCTCGGGGTTGACGTGGTCGATGGTGAGCGGGGAGACCCCGCCCCAGTCGTCGATGCCCGCGCCGATGAGCCGTTCGTACTCGGCGTCCACCAGGTTGGGCGGGGCCTGAAGGCAGGCGGACGGGCCCATGATGTGCCGGGCGACGGCGACCGTGGCGACGAGGTCGTCCAGTTCGGCGTCCGGCATGCCGCGCATGGCCGTGTCCGGCTTGGCGCGGAAGTTCTGGATGATCAGTTCCTGGATGCCGTGGTGGGCACGGGAGATCTTCCGCAGCGCGAACAGGGACTCCGCCCGCTCCTCGTACGTCTCTCCGATGCCGATCAGGATGCCGGAGGTGAAGGGGACCGAGGAGCGGCCGGCGTCCTCCAGGACGCGCAGGCGTACGGCGGGTTCCTTGTCCGGGGAGCCGTGGTGCGGGCCGCCCGGCTCGGACCACAGGCGGGTCGCGGTGGTCTCCAGCATCATGCCCATGGACGGGGCGACCGGCTTCAGTCGCTGGAAGTCCGTCCAGGACATGACGCCCGGGTTGAGGTGGGGCAGCAGCCCGGTCTCCTCCAGGATGCGGACGGAGACGGCCCGGACATAGGCGATGGTGTCGTCGTAGCCGTGCGCGTCGAGCCACTCGCGCGCCTCGGGCCAGCGGTCCTCGGGCTTGTCGCCGAGGGTGATCAGGGCTTCCTTGCAGCCGAGTTCGGCGCCGCGGCGGGCGATGTCGAGGACCTCGTCCGGCGACATGAACATCCCGTGCCCGGCGCGGCGCAGCTTGCCGGGCACGGTGACGAAGGTGCAGTAGTGGCACTTGTCCCGGCACAGCCGGGTCAGCGGGATGAAGACGCTCTTGGAGTAGGTGATGACGCCGGGGCGGCCGGCGGCCCGAAGGCCCGCGTCCCGGACCCGGGCGGCGGAGGCGGCGAGGTCCTGGAGGTGCTCGCCGCGGGCCTGGAGCAGCACCGCAGCCTCGCCGGCGTCGAGGGCGACGCCGTCCCGGGCGCGTTTGAGGGCGCGACGCATGGAGTTCTCGGTGGGGCCGGTTCCGGAGGTCGCGGAAGTCGTCATCCTTCGAGCATACGATTGCCGAGATCAGGGTCGTCGGGCCTGGCGTGCCTGCCCCGCGAACGGACCGAGTTCGTCGAGCACCCGCAGCACCTCGCTCTCCCCCTGCGACGGCAGCTGCACGACGACCTCCTCGATGCCGAGGTCCGCGTAGTGCGCGAGCTTTCCGGGGGTGGGCAGGACGGCGTAGGGGACGACCTGGAGGGCGGCCGGGTCGCGTCCGGCGTCGGCCCAGGCGGCGCGCAGCACCGGTACGGATTCGGACAGACCGCGCCCGCCGATCGGCAGCCACCCGTCGGCGTACTCGCTGATGTGCGCGAACAGCTTCGGCCCGGCCGCTCCACCGACCAGTGTGCGCGGCCCGGTGACCGGCCCGCGCGGCTTCTGCACCGGCTTGGGGAACGCCAGGCTCGCCCGCACGCCGCCGAAGCTCCCCTCGTACGCCTCCGGCTGCTCGGCCCACAGCGCGCGCATCAGGGCCATCCGGTCCCGGACGAGTTCGCGCCGGGTGCGCCAGTCGACGCCGTGGTCGGCGGCCTCCTCCACGTTCCAGCCGAATCCGAGGCCGAGGGTGAACCGGCCGCCGGACAGGTGGTCCAGGGTCGCGATCTGCTTGGCGAGGTCGATCGGATCGTGCTGGGCCACGAGGGTGATGCCGGTGCCCAGGCCCAGCCGCTCGGTCACCGCGGCGGCCTGGCCGAGGGCGACGAAGGGGTCGAGGGTTCGGCCGTACTCGCGCGGCAGGTCACCGCCGGCGGGGTAGGGGGTGGTCCGTTCGACCGGGATGTGGGTGTGTTCCGGCAGGTAGAGCCCGGCGAAGCCGCGTTGCTCCAGCTCACGGGCGAGCCTGGTCGGCGTGATGGTCTCGTCGGTGAGGAAGATCGTGACGGCGATGCGCATGGGGGTGGCCTCTCGGTGCACGACTGATGCCCCCTCTTGTACCGGGAGAATCCACCGGAGTCCATACCGACCGGTCGGACTTCCCTCGCTCTTCCGTGGGCGGGCCGCTCCCCTTCCCGCGTGCGGGCCGCTCCCCTTCCCGTGGGCGGGCCGCTCCCCTTCCCGTGGGCGGGCCGCTCCCCTTCCCGCGTGCGGGGCCGCTCCCGGCTGGCCGGAAAACGTCCCCCGCCCGCCGATTCCCCTTCCACGAAAGGCGCCGATTCCCTTCCCTTGCACGACAGTTCACACCCGGACAGGAACGTTGCAGGCACCACCCACGACACCCTGGGAGGGGCAGCATGTGCGAGGACGACCACAGCCGCGGGCATGACCACGGGCCCGCAAGACGCGCTCTGTTGGTGACGGGGGCGGCCGCGGCGCTTACGTTGGGAAGCGTGACCTTCGCGAGCGGCGCCGCGGCCGCGGACGGCGACCAGGAGACCCGGAGGATCAGCGGCACCCTGCCCACCGGCTCACCGGACTTCGTGTACGTCCCCGTCGAGGTCCCGGCCGGGGTACGCGAGATCAAGGTCGCGTACACCTACGACAAACCCTCCGTCCCGGCCGGCACCCAGGGCAACGCACTCGACATCGGCATCTTCGACGAGCGCGGCACGGACCTCGGCGGCCACGGCTTCCGCGGCTGGTCGGGCGGCGCACGCTCGGAGTTCTTCGTCCGCGCGGACGACGCGACGCCGGGCTACATCCCCGGCCCGGTGCGCGAGGGGACCTGGCACATCGCGCTGGGCCCCTACACGGTGGCTCCGCAGGGCCTGTCGTACGAGCTCACCATCACGCTGACCTACGGCAGTCCGGGCACGCCGGTGCCGGCCACGTACCCGCCGCCGCGGGCGAAGGGCCGGGGCCGGGACTGGTACCGGGGCGACTGCCACCTGCACTCGTGGTACTCCGACGGACGCCGCACGCCCGCGGAGATCGCGGCGCTGGCCCGGTCCGCGGGACTGGACTTCATCAACACCTCGGAGCACAACACGCACTCCTCGCACGCCCACTGGGCGGACCAGGCCGGCGACGACCTGCTGATCATGCTGGGCGAGGAGGTGACGACACGGAACGGCCACGTCCTGGCCCTGGGCACGGACCCGGGCACCTTCGTCGACTGGCGCTACCGGGCGAGGGACAACCGCTGGGCCCGCATCGCCCGGGACATCCGCCGGGCGGGCGGACTGGTCGTACCGGCCCATCCGCACGCCACCTGCGTCGGCTGCGGCTGGAAGTTCGGCTTCGCCGAGGCGGACGCGGTCGAGGTGTGGAACGGCCCCTTCACACCGGACGACGAGGTGACGCTGGCCGAGTGGGACAACACGCTGGTGGCATCGGTGCGGGAGGGGCACGGCAGGTGGCTCCCGGCGATGGGCAACAGCGACGCGCACCGCGACCCCGACGCGGTGGGCAGCCCGCAGACGGTGGTCCTCGCCGACGACCTGACCCGGGAGGCCGTCCAGGAGGGCATCCGGGCGGGCCGCTCGTACGTCGCCGAGTCGAAGAACGTCGCACTGACCTTCACCGTCTCCGGCCCCCGGGGCGAGCACGCGGGCATCGGCGAGCGGTTGCGGGTGGACCGCGACTCACCGGTGACGGTACGCCTTCAGGCGCAGGGGGCGCCCCGCTGCACGATCCGCTTCGTGACCGACCAGGGCGTGCTGTTCACGAGCGATCCGCTGCCGGTGTCCGGCGCGGGCACGGCCGAGTGGCGCACCACCCCGTCCTACGCCGCCTACGTCCGTGCGGAACTGCGCCACGAGACGGCCGCGGGACCACTGCCCGGGGTGATGGCGGCGTTCACCAATCCCGTCTTCCTGGGCCGCCAGTGACGGTCCGGCCTGTCACACCACCTCCGCGGCGAGTTCCTCCACCAGCCCCACCACCGCCTCCGGCGCCCGCAGGGTCGGGAAGTGGTCGCAGTCGGGGTGGCGCAGGAGGCGGCAGCCGGGGATGCGGGCGGCCATCGCCTCGTTGCAGCGGACGACCTCGGGCTGGTCCCGCTCGCCGAGGAGCAGGGTGCAGGGGACGTCCAGCTCACCGAGGCGGTCGTAGGGCGCGGCGCCCCTGACCTCGTGGCCGTGGGTGGTGAACCAGGCCGGGACGGCGGCCCGCAGCGTCCGCTCGGCCTCGGTGTCGGGGGGCGTGCCCGCCGCGCCCCAGACGCGCAGGGCGAGGGCGACCAGGCCGTCCATGTCCCCCGCCCGGGCCAGCACGCCGATCTCCTCGGTCACCTCCGGCGCCTCCAGACCGGGGTAGCCGTCGACGCCCGGCACCAGCAGGGCCAGGGCCGCCACCCGGCCGGGGTCGTCCAGGGCGAGGGCGATGGCGGTCTCGCCGCCCATGCTGCTGCCGACCAGGACCGCCCGGTTCACCCGGAAGTGGTCCAGGACCGCCCTGAGGTCCGCGAGTTGGGTGTACGGCACGGTGGGCGCGGCCGACCTGCCGAAGCCCCGGGCGTCGTAGCGGATCAGCCGGTGCGCCCGCGTCAGCGCGGGCAGCAGCGGGTCGAAGAGCCGGGAGTCCCCCACACCCGGGTGCAGGAGCACCAGCGGCAGGCCGTCTCCCCCCGTGTCCTGCGCCCAGACCTCGCCGTTCCCGACCTTCACCCTGGTCTCCACGGGCCCCACCCTGTCCGGTTCACCCCCTTCGCGCCAGACGCCCGCCGGTCAACCCGGCCACACGACGGCCTGTACCTCGCTGTAGGCGTGCAGGGCGTACACGCCGACGTCCCGGCCGACCCCGCTCTTCTTGAAGCCGCCGAAGGGGGCCTCCATGTTGCGGCCCACCGTGTTGATGCCGACTCCGCCGGCCCGCAGCCGCCTCGCCACGCGGAACGCCCTGGCCACGTCGCCCGTCCAGACGTAGTCGATCAGGCCGTAGTCGCTGTCGTTCGCCAGCGCCACTCCCTCCTCCTCGTCGTCGAAGGGGATGACGCAGACCACCGGGCCGAAGATCTCCTCGCGGGCGACCCGCATGGCGTTGGTGCAGTCGGCGAGGAGGGCGGGGGCGACGTAGAAGCCCCGGTCGAGGGGCGGCCGTTCGCCCCCGGCGACCACCACCGCCCCCTCCTTCCGCCCGAGTTCGACGTACGCCTCCACCCGGTCCCGGTGCTCCGCCGAGATCACCGGCCCGACCACCGTGTCCACCTCGCTCGGGTGCCCCACCTTCAACCGGGCCGCGTACCCGGCCAGTTGCTCCACCAGGCGGTCGTACACCCCGCGCTGCGCCAGCACCCGGGTCGGTGCCGTGCAGATCTGGCCGCTGTAGAAGGAGAACGTGGTGCCGATGCCCGCCACCGCCGAGACGACGTCCGCGTCGTCGAAGACGAGCGCGGCACCCTTTCCGCCCAGCTCCATCAACTGGCGTTTCATGTCCCGCCCGCACACCTCGGCGATGCGCCGGCCGACCGCCGTGGAGCCGGTGAAGCTCACCATGTCCACGTCCGGGGAGCCCACCACCGCCTCACCGGCCGACACCGACCTTCCCGACACGACGTTCACCACGCCGGGCGGCGCCCCCGCCTCCTGGAGCGCCTCGGCCATCCGGTAGACGGACAACGGGTCCTGCGGGGCGGGTTTCACCACCACCGTGTTGCCCATCGCCAGGGCCGGGGCGATCTTGCCCGCCGGGTTGGCCCAGGGGTTGTTGAACGAGGTGACGCAGGCGACGACGCCCACCGGCTGGCGCACCGCCAGCGCGCCCATCACGGCCGCCCTGCCCAGCGGGCCCGCCTCGTTGACCTGGGGCGCGATCGCCCACTCCGCCGGCTCCACGCGGGCGTACCGGGTGAAGCGGGCCGCGGCCACCCCGACCTGCAGTGCGCGCGCCGTGCCCGTCGTCGCACCGGTCTCCGCCCGGGCCAGCTCCGCGTACGGCACCAGGCGGGCGCGGATCAGCTCGGCCGCCCGCCCGAGAACGGCCGCCCGCTCCTGCGGTGCCGTGCGCGACCACGGCACGAAGGCCTCGCGGGCCGCGGCACAGGCCGCGTGCACCTGGTCCCGCGATGCCTCGGGGGCCGGGGCGACGGTCTCCTCGGTCGCCGGGTCGACCACCTCGTAGTGGCCCTCGTCCGGCTCGACCCACGTGCCGCCCACGAACAGCCGCTGCGCGCGCGTCACCTGGTGCTCACCGTCCTGGTGTCCCGGCCGGAGCGGAGCACCTTCCCCGGCACGGCGCCCGTCACCACGTCGTCCCGGATCGCCTCCACCCCGTTGACCCAGACCGCGCGCACCCCGATCGCCCTGGAGTCCAGCCGCGGACTGTCGCCCGGCAGGTCGTGCACCAGTGTGGCCGGGCCGGCGTCGATCCGTTCCGGGTCGAAGAGGACCAGGTCCGCATGGAAGCCCTCCCGCACCCGGCCCCGGTCCCGCAGGCCGAACAGCAGTGCCGGGTCGCCGGTCAGCATCTTCACCGCCCGCTCCAGGCCCACCAGTCCCCGGCCGCGCAGACAGTCCCCGAGGAAACGGGTGGTGTACGGCGCCCCGCACATGCGGTCCAGGTGCGCCCCCGCGTCCGAGCCGCCGAGCAGGACGTCCTCGTGCTGCCAGGTCTGCTCGCGCAGCGACCAGGACGCCGGGTCGTTGTCCGTGGGCATCGGCCACAGGACCGTACGCAGGTCGTCGGCCGCGCAGATCTCCACCAGGCAGGTGAAGGGGTCAAGGCCCCTCTCCTTCGCGATGTCACCGACCACCCGGCCCGTCAGCCCGGCGTTCGCCTCGCTGTAGGTGTCGCCGATGACGTACCGGCCGAAGTTCGCCAGCCGCCGGAAGACGCCCGCCTCCTTCGACCCGGCACGGCGGAGCATCTCGGCCCGGACCTCCGGCTCGCGCAGCTTTGCCATGCGCTCGGGCACGGGCAGGCCGAGGACCGGACCCCAGCCGGGAATGAGGTTCAGGGCGCAGAAGGTGCCCAGGGACATGTTCATCGGCGTGAGGATCGGCATGGTCAGCGCCACCACCCGGCCGCCGGCCTTCCGGGCCCGTTCGCTCGCCGACAGCTGCCTCGGTACGCGGTCGGGTACGGCCGCGTCGACGGTCAGGACGTTCCAGTTCAGGGGGCGTCCGGCGGCGGCGCTCAGCTCGACGAGCAGATCGATCTCGGCGTCGCTGAACCGGTCCAGGCAGCCCGCGACGATCGCCTCGATCTGGGTGCCCTCGTGCTCACCGACGGCGCGGGACAGGGCCAGCAGTTCCTCCGGCCCGGCGTGCCGGGACGCCACCGGCTGCCCGTCGCCGTCGGAGTGGGTGGAGGACTGGGTGGTGGACAGGCCCCACGCGCCCGCGTCCATCGCCTCGTGGAAGAGCCGCAGCATCGCGGCGAGCTGCTCCTGCGTCGGCTGTCCGCCCACCGCCTCCGGCCCCATGACGTACCGCCGCAGCGCGCAGTGCCCGACCATGAAGCCCGCGTTGACGGCGATCCGGCCCTCCAGCGCGTCCAGGTACTCCCCGAACGTGTGCCAGTTCCAGGGCGCCCCCTCCTCCAGGGCGACCAGGGACATGCCCTCCACCTTGGACATCATGCGGCGCGTGTAGTCGGCGTCCTCGGGCCGGGCCGGGTTCAGGGGGGCGAGGGTGAAGCCGCAGTTCCCGGCCGCGACCGTCGTGACCCCGTGGTTCAGCGACGGAGTCGCGTACGGGTCCCAGAAGAGCTGCGCGTCGTAGTGCGTGTGCGGGTCGACGAACCCGGGGGCGAGAACGAGCCCGGTGGCGTCCTCGCTGGTCCGGGACTCCTCGCCGACCGCCCCGACGACGGCGATCCGGCCGTCCCGAATGCCTACGTCGGCGACGAATGCGGCCGCGCCGGTCCCATCGACGACGGTCGCGCCTTTGATGAGGTGATCGAGCATGGGTGCCTCCTCAACGCGGATGCGGCGGCCGACTCGGAGGGGTGCGGGGAACTGCGCGACCGGCCACAACGAACCCGCACCCGCCGACGACGCTCACGCACCCGCCCGGAACCGCGAAGTCCGGTGAACGGGATCCGTGTCGATCTTCGGAATCACGTGCTCCCCGATCAGGCGAATGGTCTGAAGGGTCTCCTCCTTCGGCACCCCCACCGGCAGCCCGAAACTCAACTGATCGGCCCCCGCCTGCTCCCACCGCTTGCACTGCCGGAGCACCTCGTCCGGGTCGCCGCAGATCAGCAGCTCCTCCTCGACGAGCAGCTCGACGAACTCCGCGGTGTACTCGGGGAGCGTCTCCGGCCAGACCGGGAAGCCGTCGGGGCGCGGGAAGGTGTCGTGGTAGCGGAAGACGAGGGAGGGGAGGTAGTGCAGGCCGCCGTTGACCGCGATCCGGATCGCCTCGTCGTGCGTCGGCGCGCAGATCGCCGTCGTCGTCACCATCACGTTGTCGTTGACGAAGTCCCCGACCGGCTCGGCGTTCACGATCGCCGTCTTGTACTGCTCCAGGACCCACTCCATGTCGGAGACCTTCTGAATGCTGAAGCCGAGCACGCCGAGGCCCTTCTTCGCGGCCATGGCGTACGAGGGCGGCGACCCGGCGGCGTACCACATCGCCGGGTGCGACTTCCCGTACGGCTTGGGGAGCACCTTCCGCGGCGGGAACTGCCAGTGCTTGCCCTGGAAGCCGGGGTACTCGTCCTGCAGCCACATCCTGGGGAACTCCGCGATGGTCTCCTCCCAGATCTCCTTGGTGTGGTTCATGTCGGTGATGCCGGGGAGGAAGCCGAGGATCTCGTGGGAGCCGGCGCCGCGTCCGCTGCCGAACTCGAAACGGTTCTGCGTGAGGTGGTCGAGCATGGCGACCTTCTCCGCGACCTTCACCGGGTGGTTGACCTGGGCCAGCGGGTTGAAGATCCCGGAGCCGAGGTGGATCCGCCCGGTGGCGTGGGCGAGGTAGCCGAGGAAGACGTCGTTGGCGGAGAGGTGCGAGTACTCCTCCAGGAAGTGGTGCTCGGACGCCCAGGCGTACTTGAAGCCGGACCGGTCCGCCTCGATGACGTACTCGGTCTCCTCCATCAGCGCCTTGTGTTCGGCGAGCGGATCGGTCTCGGCACGCTTGCCCACGTATCCCTGTACAAAGAGCCCGAATTCCAAGGAGGTTCACCGTCCCCAGTCCGTCTTCCGCGTTCCCGCGTGTCCGCGCTTCCGTGTTTCTGCGTCTCTGCGTTTCTGACGTACCGTCAGCTCTGCCTGCTGGCCGACTGTGGCACCGGGCTCCCGGACCGTCAATAGCTGACGGACCGTCAGAGTACGGAGACGCCGGCGAGCCAGCCGCCGTCGATCACGAAGGGCTGGCCGGTGATGTAGGAGGAGTCGGCACAGGTGAGGAAGAGGGCGAGCCGGGCCACCTCCTCCGGCCTCCCGATCCGCCCCAGCGGCACGAGCCTGCGGTACAGCTCGTCGAGCGCACGGGAGGTCTCCTCGGCGTCCGCCTCCGGGTCCAGCTGGGCCGGGTTGGACATCGCGGTGTCGATGGCGCCCGGGCAGATGGCGTTCACCCGGATCCCGCGGTGCGCCAGTTCCAGGGCGGCGACCCGGGTGAGCCCGAGAATCGCGTGCTTGGTCGCCGCGTACGCGCCCACCCCGGCCATCCCGGTCACCGCGGTGTACGAGGCCGTGTTGACGATCGTGCCCCCCTCGTCCATCTCCGGGGCCACACTCTTGATCCCCAGGAAGCAGCCGACCTGGTTCACCTGCACCACTCGCAGGAACTCGTCGAGGGGCGTGTCCACCAGGGAGTTGAAGCGCAGGATGCCGGCGTTGTTGACCAGGCCGTCGATGCGTCCGTACGCCTTCTTCGTCGCCCTCGTCGCCGACCGCCAGTCCTCCTCCTCGCCCACGTCGAGGTGGACGTACAGCGCGCCGATGTCCTTGGCGAGGGCCTCGCCCCGGTCGTCCAGCACATCGGCCACGACGACCCGTGCCCCCTCCCCGGCGAACAGCCGCGCCTCCTGCTCCCCCTGCCCGCGTGCCGCGCCGGTGACGATCACGACGCGGCCGTCCAGCTTGCCCATGGCCCTCCTCAGTCCAGGCGGGGCGCGACCTCGGCCCCGAACGCGGCTATCTGGTCGACGAGTTCGCCGCGGCTCCGGCTGCGGAACCGCACCTGGATCTGGTGCACGCCCATCGCGCGGTAGGCCCGCAGGGACTCGGCGACCGCCTCCGGCGCTCCGCTGATCGTGCGCCGCCCGACGTCCCAGGCGGGCGGCCCGACGTACAGGGGTTCGGTGATGGCTCCGACGACGAAGGGGCCGTCGAGCCCCGCCTGCTCACGGAGCTGCCGGATCCGGCCGATCTGCGCCGGCATCCGGTCCCGTGGGTCGCCCTGCGGCAGCCAGCCGTCACCCTTGAGCGCGGCCCGGCGCACGGCGGCGGGCGAGGAGCCGCCGACCCAGAGGGGGACGGCGGGCTGCGCCGGCCGGGGCCGCTGGCCGAGGTCCTCGAAGTCGTAGGCCTTGCCGTGGTGGGCGGGGAACTCCTCCGGCCCGAGGGCGGCCCGCAGGGCGTCGACGCACTCGTCCAGCAGGGGCCCCCGCCGCGCGAAGTCCACGCCCAGCGTCTCGAACTCCTCCGGTACGTGCCCGGCGCCGACGCCGAGGACCAGTCGGCCGCCGCAGAGGTGGTCGAGGGTGGCGTACTGCTTGGCGGTGACCAGCGGGTGGCGCAGCGCCACCACCGCCACATGGCTGAGCAGCCCGACGCGTTCGGTCACGCCCGCCAGGAACGAGAGGGTGGCGACGGGGTCGTACCAGACCGTGCTCATCGCGGGAGCCAGGCGGCGCGGGACGGCGACGTGGTCGCAGCAGGCGAGGTAGGCGAACCCGGCCCGGTCGGCGGCGCGGGCGATCTCCACGAGGTCGCCGGGGCCCGCGCCGGCCTCCCAGGACTCGGCGTAGATCGTGCTCTGGGACTGGACGGGAAGCTGGATGCCGTAGCGCAGGGAACCGGCGGTCACCGGACACCACCGGGCCACAGGCCGTCCTCCGTCAGGCCCAGCAGGTCGATGGCGTTGCGCCGTACGATCCGCTCGACGACGTCCGCGTCCAGGTGCCCCATCTGGGCCTCGCCGATCTCCCGGGACTTGGGCCAGGTGGAGTCGGAGTGGGGGTAGTCGGTCTCGTACAGGACGTTGCGCACGCCGATGGCGTCGAGGTTCCTCAGCCCGAAGGCGTCGTCGAAGAAGCAGCCGTAGACATGGTCGGCGAACAGCTCGGACGGCGGCCGGTGGACCTTGTCGGCGACACCGCCCCAGCCGCGGTTCTCCTCCCACACCACGTCGGCGCGCTCCAGGATGTACGGAATCCAGCCGATCTGCCCCTCGGCGTACATGATCCTGAGGTTCGGGAAGCGCTCCAGCTTGCCGCTCATCAGCCAGTCGACCATCGAGAAGCAGCAGTTGGCGAAGGTGATGGTGGAACCGACGGCGGGCGGGGCGTCGGCGGAGGTGGAGGGCATCCTGCTGGAGGAGCCGATGTGCATGGCGACGACGGTGCCGGTCTCGTCGCACGCGGCGAGGAACGGGTCCCAGTCGTCGGTGTGGATCGAGGGCAGGCCCAGGTGCGGGGGTATCTCGGAGAAGGCGACGGCACGGACGCCGCGCTCGGCGTTCCGCCGGACCTCGCGGGCCGCGAGCTCGGCGTCCCACAGCGGGATGAGGATGAGCGGTACGAGGCGTCCGTGCGCCTCGGGGCCGCACCACTCCTCGACCATCCAGTCGTTGTAGGCGCGGACGCAGAGGTGGGCGAGCTCGCGGTCCCGGGCCTCGGTGAAGGTCTGGCCGCAGAAGCGGGGGAAGGTGGGGAAGCAGAGCGCGGACTGGACGTGGTTGACGTCCATGTCGGCCAGGCGCCGGCCCACGTCGTACGACCCCGCCCGCATCTGCTCGTAGGTGATGACCTCCAGCCTGATCTCGTCCCGGGTGCAGCCGACGGCGGTGTCGAGACGGGTCAGGGGCCGGTGCAGGTCCTCGTAGACCCACCAGTCGCCGAGCGGGCCCTCGTCCCCCGGGGCACCCATGACGGGCTTGAACCGTCCACCGAGAAAGGTCATGTCCTTCAGGGGTGCGCGGACGATGCGGGGCCCGGTGTCCCGGTACCTGCCCGGGAGGCGGTCCCGCCAGACGTGCGGGGGCTCCACGGTGTGGTCGTCGACCGAGATGATCAGCGGGAACGCGCTGTCGTGGGTGTCCATGCGGCTCACCGTAGCGCCGATCTGACGGTCCGTCAGCTGTCGTGCCCGGGCCCGGTACCGGTGAGCTCTGTGCGGACCTGCGCGGAAGGCATGTGAGGGCCTTGTGAACTCCCGTGTGCCCCGCTGTGATCGGCGTCTCGCGCGGCTGACGCAACCGGCACGCACAGGGCAAACTGACGTGGTTGGTCAGGATGTCTAGGGAGACGGCATGAACGGTGTACCGCGGGACCTGGAGGGTGTGCCGCGCGTACCGGAGCAGCGTCGGCGCCCCGGCTCGACGGCGGGGCCGGACCGGCTGCGCTTCAGCGTGCTCGGCCCGGTGCGCGCGTGGCGCGGTGACGCACCGCTCAGCACCGGCTCCCCCCAGCAGCGGGCCCTGCTGGCCGCGCTGCTCCTGCGGGAGGGCCGCACCGCAACCGCGGGTGAGCTGATCGACGCGCTGTGGGGCGAGGAGCCGCCGTCACAGGCGCTGGCGGCGGTACGGACGTACGCCTCCCGGCTGCGCAAGGTGCTGGACCCCGGGGTCCTGGCGAGCGAGTCGGGCGGGTACGCCGTGCGCGGTCTGAGCGGGGGCGCCCTGGACCTGGCGGTCGCGCAGGAACTGGCGGCGTTGGCGGACAAGGCGCGCTCGGCCGGGGACCTGTGCCAGGCGCGCGAGGCCCTCGGGCGCGCGCTCGCCCTGTGGGACGGGGAGCCACTGGCCGGGGTGCCCGGCCCGTACGCGGAGACCCAGCGGGTCAGGCTCGCCGAGTGGCGGCTGCAACTGCTCGAATCCCGCCTGGACATGGACCTCGAACAGGGCTGCCACGCGGAGGCGGTCTCGGAGCTCACGGCGCTGACGGCGGCGCACCCGCTGCGGGAACGCCTGCGCGAGCTGCTGATGCTGGCCCTGTACCGCAGCGGCCGGCAGGCGGAGGCCCTGGCGGTGTACGCGGACACGCGCCGGCTGCTGGCGGAGGAGCTGGGGGTGGACCCGCGGCCGGGGCTGCGCGAACTGCAGCAGCGGATCCTCCAGGCCGACCCGGCCCTCGCCGAGCCCTCCTCCCCCGTGGCCGAGCCGCCGGTCGCCGCGGTCCGCCCCGCTCAACTTCCGGCCACCGTACCGGACTTCACCGGCCGGGCCGCCTTCGTCGCCGAGCTGAGCGAGGTGCTGGCCTCGGCGGACGGCCGGGTGATGGCCGTATCGGCGCTGGCCGGGATCGGCGGCGTCGGCAAGACCACGCTGGCGGTGCACGTCGCCCACCGGGCGCGGGCGGCCTTCCCGGACGGGCAGTTGTACGTCGATCTGCAGGGCGCCGGACCGCGGGCGGCGGAGCCGGAGACCGTGCTGGGCTCCTTCCTGCGCGCCCTGGGCACACAGGACTCGGCCATCCCGGACTCGCTGGAGGAGCGGGCGGCGCTGTACCGCTCGGTCCTGGACGGCCGGCGGGTCCTGGTACTGCTCGACAATGCCCGTGACGCGGCCCAGGTCAGACCGCTGCTCCCGGGCACGGAGGGGTGTGCGGCGCTGGTGACGTCGAGGGTGCGGATGGTGGACCTGGCCGGGGCCCACCTGGTGGACCTGGACGTGATGTCCCCCGACGAGGCGCTGTCGCTCTTCACCAAGATCGTGGGCGAGGAGCGGGTGGCGAGCGAGCGCGAGGCCGCCCTCGACGTGGTGGCGGCCTGCGGCTTCCTGCCCCTGGCGATCCGTATCGCGGCCTCCCGCCTCGCGGCCCGCCGCACCTGGACGGTGTCGGTCCTGGCGGCGAAGCTGGCGGACGAGCGCCGGCGACTGGACGAGCTCCAGGCGGGCGACCTGGCGGTCAAGGCCACCTTCGAACTGGGCTACGGCCAACTGGAGCCGCCCCAGGCCCGCGCCTTCCGCCTGCTGGGCCTGGCCGACGGCCCGGACCTGTCCCTGCCGGCCTCCGCCGCGGTGCTGGACCTGCCGCCGGAGGAGACCGAGGACCTCCTGGAATCCCTGGTGGACACCTCGCTGCTGGAGTCGGCGGCTCCCGGGCGCTACCGCTTCCACGACCTGGTCCGGCTCTACGCGCGTGCGTGCGCGGAGCGCGACGAACACCCGCCCAGCGAGCGGGACGCGGCCCTGTCGCGCCTCCTGGACTTCTACCTGGCGACCGCGGCGGGGGTGTACGCGATCGAACGGCCGGGGGACCGGCTGGTGGACCACCTGGCGGCCACGGAGTACCCGGGGCTCACCTTCCGGGACCGGGGAGCGGCCCGGGACTGGCTGTACACCGAGGCGATGCCCCTGCTGGCGTGCGTACGGCAGTCGACGGCGCCCGATCTGCTGAGGCGCGCCGTCGATCTGCTGTGGTCGGCCATCGATCTGACGGAGTCGGGGCTCAACTCCCGCGAGTACGAGGCCACCGGCGCGGCCCTTCGGGAGGCGGCGCGCAGCGCGACGGACCGGCGTGCTCAAGCCCGTGCCCTCGTCACGCTCGCCAACGGCCGCCACCTGTCCGGCCGTTTCGAGCTCGCGAACGAGGACGCCACCGAGGCCATCCGGCTCGCGGACCAGGCCGGGGACCACCTTCCCGGCTGCTGGGCGTCCAACATGCTCGGCATCATCGCGCTCTACCAGAGCCGGTTCGAAGACGGGGAGAGGCATCTCACCCGAGCCATCGACAGCTTCCGCTCGTGCGGGGACCGCCCCGGCGAGGCCAGCGCGCTGTGCAACCTCTCGCGCATCCACCTGGCCACGGGCCGCACCGCGAGCGCCGTGTCCCTGGCTCAGCAGGGCACCGACATGTACGACGGCATGCGGCACGCCCTGAAGGGTGCCAACGGCCGCTACGCGCTGGGGCTCGCGCTCACCCGGTGCGGCCAGTACGACCAGGCCGCCGAGCGCCTGACGGAAGCGCTCGCGGTCTTCCGGGACAGCCGCCAGCGCCTGTGGGAGGGCATGTCCCTGTTCCGTCTCGCCGAACTCGACCTGGCGGCCGGGCGCCCTGCCGAGGCGGCGAGGCGAGCCGAGTCGGCACTCACGGTCCTGCGCGGCATCGGCGGCGAATGGCGGTGGGCGAACGTACTCCTGGCCCTCGGCTGTGCGCTGAACGACATCGGGCAGTCCGGCCGCGCCCAGGTCTGCTGGCAGGAAGCTCTCGCGATCTTCGACGGGCTCGGGGCGGCCGAGGCGGAGGAGGTACGGGCCCTGCTCGCCTCCCGGGCCGTCGCCTGAGGACGCGTCCGGACGCGTTCATCGTTCGTTTATCGCCTCACGGCACTCTCTTCGTATCGAACCGTCGTGTCGGGGGGCAGGCGGATCGACCGGGGGCCGCGCCTTAGGGTGTAGCGGCCGAAGGGGTCGCGCCCGGTGAGGCTCGGGGGAGCTGCCGGGTGCGGCCTTCATTCACCGCGTCAAAAACGTTCAGGGGAAGCAGCCATGAGCAACGACAAGAAGACCACCGAGGCCGAGACGGCGAACGCCGAGGCCACCGAGATCACCACGCTCAACAGCCACGCCACCAGCGAGCCGCTCAGGCCCGTCGCCCTCTCGGAGAGCGAGGGTGGCATCGCCAAGCCGGACAACTCGCACGCCACCGACGAGAAGGCCTGACGGGTCTTCCGCACCGGGGGGAGAGATCAGCCGCGGCGGCGCGGAGGGGGAGCCGCCGCGGCTGGGGTGTGCCCGTTGAGGGCGTCCCCCACGGGGGTCGGGGCGGTGGGCGTGGGGGCTACCCCGTCCGCCGCCGCAGCTCCGTCTTCAGCACCTTGCCGCTCGCGTTCCGGGGCAGTCGTGGCACGAACTCGACCGATCGCGGGACCTTGTAGTTCGCCATCTCGCGTCGGGCCCAGGCAATCAGGTCGTACGCCGTCAGCACCGAGGCCTCCCGGCGCACGACGTACGCCTTGCCGACCTCCCCCAGCCGGGCGTCGGGGACACCGATCACCGCCACGTCCGCCACATCGGGGTGCAGTCCCAGCCGCTGCTCTATCTCGGCGGGGTAGGCGTTGAAGCCGCCGACGACGAACATGTCCTTGAGGCGGTCCGTGATGCGCAGGTTGCCCGCCTCGTCCAGGACGCCCACGTCCCCCGTGCGCAGCCAGCCGTCCGGCGTGAGGACCTCCGCCGTGGCCGGCTCGTCCTCGTAGTAGCCCCGCATCACGTTGAAACCGCGGACCAGGATCTCCCCCGGCATACCCGGGGCGGCCTCCTCGTCCCCGGGCCCCACCACCACCTTCACCTGCGTGCCCGGTATCGCGCGCCCGGACGTCGAGGTGATCACCGACGGTTCGTCGCCGCGCCGACACATCGTGACGATGCCACTCGCCTCGGAGAGCCCGTAGGCCGTCAGGACCGTGCCGACGCCCAGTTCGCCCCGCAGGCGTTCGACCAGGCGCAGCGGCACCACCGCCGCTCCGGTCACCACCAGCCGCAGCGCGGACAGATCGTGGGCGTCCCGGGCGGGGTGGTCCAGCAGCGACTGGTGCAGGGTCGGCGGGCCCGGCAGGACCGACACTCGCTCCGCCGCTATGTTCGCCAGGGCCGTGTCCACGTTGAACACCGGCTGCGGGATCATCGTGGCGCCCCGCATCAGACAGGCAATCACCCCGGCCTTGTAACCGAAGGTGTGGAAGAAGGGGTTGACGATCAGGTAGCGGTCGTCCTGCCGCAGTCCCGCCAGGTCGCTCCACACCTCGTAGGCCCGCAGGGTCTGCGCGTGCGTGATCACCGCGCCCTTCGGGCGGCCGGTCGTGCCCGAGGTGAAGACGATGTCCGAGGGCAGTGTCCCGGTCACCTCGGCCGCCCGTGCGGCCACCTCGGCGTCCGGCACGCCGTCCCCGTCCGCCAGGAAGTCCTTCCAGGTGCGGAAGTCCGCAGGAGCGTCGTCCGACAGCACCACCACCTGCTCCAGGCAGGGCAGTTGCGGCAGCGGCCCGTGGCCGTCGCCGGCCCCTGCCCGGGTCCCTTCCCCGGCCGCTGCCCCGGCCCCTTCTCCGGCTGCTTCCCCGGCCCCTTCTCCGGCCGCTGCCCCGGCCGCCCGCCGCAGCGCCGCGACGTACGACGTGCCCAGGAACGTACCCGTCACGAACAGCAGCTTCGCGCGGCTCACGCCCAGCACGTACGCCGCCTCGCCGCCCTTGAACCGGGTGTTCAGCGGAACCAGGACCGCGCCCGCCGACACCGCGCCCAGGGCCGCGACCATCCACTCCAGGGAGTTCGGCGCCCAGACGGCCACCCGGTCGCCGACCGCCACCCCGTTCGCGACGCAGGCCGCCGCCGCACGCTCCACCCGGGCGCCCAGCTCCCCGTAGGTGATCCGGGTACGGCCGTCCACCACCGCCTCGGCGTCGGCGTACCGTTCGGCCGCCGAACGGACCAGACCGGGAATACTGCCCCACTCCACGTCACCGCGCACCTTCGGCCTCCCGAACGCCTGATCGCACCGGGCACCCCACCAGAGCTGACTGACCGTCAGATTAGCTGTAACCTGACGGCCTGTCAGCCACGCAGCTGTCGCGCGGAGGTGTGTGCACATGCCAGTTGCCGGTCTCAAGGACGCCACCGCCATCGTCGGAATCGGGCAGACCCCCTTCGCCAGACACCTCGCGGCGGACGAACGCACCCTGGCCTGCCGCGCCGTCCTCGCCGCCCTCGACGACGCCGGCATCGCGCCGGGCGAGGTCGACGCCCTGGCCTCCTACACCATGGAGGAGACCGACGAGGTGGAGCTGGCGAAGGCCCTCGGGCTCGGCGACCTCACCTTCTTCAGCAAGGCCGGTTACGGGGGCGGCGGTTCGTGCGCCACCGTCGCCCATCTCGCCACCGCCATCGCCGCCGGACAGGCCACCGTCGGGGTGGCGTGGCGGTCGCGCAAGCGCGGCAGCGGACCGCGGCCCTGGACCAGCACCACCGTCCAGCTGCCCACCCCCGCCCAGTGGACCCGCCCCTTCGGACTGCTCCGCCCCTCGGACGAGATCGCCATGCTCGCGCGGCGCTACATGCACGAGTACGGCGCCACCCGGGACCACCTGTTCAACGTCGCCCTCGCCTGCCGGAACCGGGCCAACCAGAACCCGGCCGCGATCATGTACGACCGCCCGCTCACCCGCGAGATGTACATGACCTCCCGGTGGATCAGCGAGCCCCTGTGCCTCTTCGACAACTGCCTGGAGACGGACGGGGCACTGGCCTGCGTCGTCGTCTCCCGCGAGCGCGCCCGCGACTGCCGCCGCCCGCCGGTCTACGTCCACTCGGCCGCCCAGGGACTGCCCGCCCAGCACCACGGCATGGTCAACTACTGGAACGACGATCCCCTCACCGGCCCCGCCTGGACCGCGGCCCGGCACCTGTGGAAGCACGCCGACCTCGCCCCCGAGGACGTGGACGTCGCCCAGATCTACGACGCGTTCACCCCGCTCATACCGCTCTCCCTCGAGGGCTACGGCTTCTGCGGACGCGGCGAGGGCGGCGCGTTCACGGAGGGCGGTGCGCTGGAGACCGGCGGACGGCTGCCCATCAACACCGGGGGCGGCGGGCTCAGCGAGGCGTACGTGCACGGCTTCAACCTCATCAACGAAGGGGTGAAGCAGCTCCGCGGCACCAGCACGGCCCAGGTGCCCGGCGCCACCACCTGCCTGGTCACCGCGGGCGAGGGAGTCCCGACGTCCGCCCTGCTGCTGCGAGTCTGAGGAGCCGCACCGTGCTGACACCCGTCACCGACCCCGACGGCGCCCCCTTCTGGCAGTACGCCGCCCGGGGCGAGCTGCGCGTCCAGGCCTGCGCCGACTGCGGCGAGCTCCGCTTCCCGCCGCGGCCCTGCTGCCCGCACTGCCAGTCCTTCGCGAGCGAGTGGCGGCGGGTCGCCGGGCACGGCCGCATCTGGTCCTACGTCGTTCCGCATCCACCGCTGCTGCCCGGCTACGCCGAACAGGCGCCGTACAACGTCGTCGTGGTCGAGCTGGTGGAAGCCCCCCGCATCCGGCTGGTCGGCAATGTCGTCGCCGGTCCCGGCGCGCCCCTGGACTCCGTGCCGCCGGACCGGATCCGGATCGGGGCGCGGGTGCAGGTGGTGTTCGGCGAGGCGGGGCTTCCCCAGTGGGTGCTGGAGCGCCCGTGAGCGGCGGCCTGCGCGTCAGCGTCGAGAAGGACACCGGGGTCGCCGTCGTCACCCTGGACCGGCCCGGAAGACTCAACGCGATCGACCTCGCCATGGCCGCGGAACTCGCCGAGGTCTGGCAGGCGTTCCGGTTCGACGACTCGGTGCGGGCCGTGGTCCTCACCGGCGCCGGAGAGCGGGCGTTCTGCACGGGGATCGACCGGGACGCGGTGGTACCGCAGCCCCCTTCGCCCTACATGGTGGACGACCCGCTGCTGCGGGTGGGGCCGAAGGCGAACGACCTGTGGAAGCCGGTCGTCGCCGCGGTCCGGGGCATGGCCTGCGGGGGCGCCTTCTACCTGCTGGGCGAGAGCGAGTTCGTCGTGGCCGACGAGACCGCGGCCTTCTTCGACCCGCACACCGCCTACGGGATGGTCAGCGCCTACGAGTCGGTGCTCATGGCGCAGCGGATGCCGTTCGGGGAGGTGGCGCGGATGATGCTGATGGGGACCGCGGAGCGGATCTCCGCGCGGCGGGCGTACGAGATCGGGCTGGTGTCGGAACTGGTGGCGCCCGGCGAGGCGTTGGCGGCCGCCACCCGCTGTGCCGCCGTCATCGCCGGACATCCGCCGGAGGGCGTCCAGGGAACCGTGCGGGCGCTGTGGGCGGCCAAGGAGGCGGCCCGCGCCCATGCCTTCGCCCAGGCGCCGCACCTCGTCGCGCTGGGGAACCTGCCGGCTCGGCAGCAGGCGGAGCTGTTCGCGGGGCGGAGGCGGACCGGCGGGTTCCGGGTGCGGTGAGTGGTGTCGGTGGCGGCAGGGGTGGCGGTGGTCAGTCCACCGGGGTGGCCGACGGGTCGACCTCGCAGTGGTCGAGCGAGTCGATGAGGTCCGCCGCGGCCCGCACGCGGACGGTCGCCCTGCCCTTCGCGGGCACCTCGGCCTCCTCGTGGGAGTGGCCGAGCTCGTGGCCACTCCTGTCCTTGAAGGAAACCCGCACGTCGAACGTGCCCTTGCGGGAGTTCGGATTGCCGGCCTCGACGGTCGCGTAGGGCTTCGTCCTCGTCGCGCAGCTCAGCAGCTTCGCCGTGCCGTCGTCGAGGACCTGCGCGGTGCCGCTGCCGCCGGAGGGAGTGGAGGTCGCACGGTGGGTGGGCCGACGGTTGTAGGAGCCGCCGGAGCTGCTGTAGCCACTGCCGTAGGAGTCGTCGTACGACGACGAGCCGCCCCCGGACGACGAGGACGACGAGGAACTGTCGTGGTCCTGGTGGGAACTGTTGCACCCGCCGCCCGAGCCACCCCCGTGCCGGCTGCTGTTGTGGTGTCCCCTGGAGAACCCGGTCAGCGCGAGCACCACTATCGCCAGTACCGCCGTGAACCTGAGTCTGCGCCCCCGAACCTGCATGCGATCACCCTATCGGGGCGGCCGTCGCCGCGTGGCGGGGGCCGGGTACCGGGAGTAGCGTCTTGTGTGAGGGCGGTGACGACAGGCGCCGCTCACGAGGACTGACGGCCGCCGTCCGACGCCCTTCCGTGTACGCGGTACGACGGCCGTCAGCACCCTTGCCCGGCCGCGGCGCGGATCAGGCGGTGCGGGCGGTCCCCGTCCCCTTCTCCGCGTCCAGTGCGTACACGCACCGGTCCTTGCTGCAGGCGTACACGACCCCGTCCTTGACCACCGGGGAGCCGGTGATCTCGCCGCCGGTGGCGAGTTTCCAGCGCAGGCGGCCGTCGTCGGCCTTGAGCGTGTACAGCAGGTGGTCGGTGGAGCCGAAGTGGACCCGTCCCTCGGCAACCGACGGGGAGCCGACGATCTCGCCGCCCGCCTGGAAGCGCCACTTGGGGGTTCCCGTCACCGCGTCCAGGGTGTAGAGCCCCTTGCCGCTGCCGACGTGGACGTGACCGGCGGCGACCAGGACCGGGTCGGTCGAGGCGCGGGACTCGGTCGCGATGCGCCAGCGGTCGCGGCCGTCGGTGGCGTCCAGGGCGTAGACCGTGCCCAGGTAGTCGGCGAGGTAGATGCCGCCGCCGGCGACCGCGGGGCCCGGGACGAAAGCCGGCGGGCTGAGGAAGGCGGCGGGCGCCTCGAAGTGCCAGCGGACGTGGCCGGCGGCGATGTCGAGGGCGAGGACGCGGGTGCCGGCCACGACGTAGACGTAGCCGTCCGGCGCCGGGGTGAGCCGCACCGGCACGCCGCCGCAGGAGGCGGTGTCGCCGATGGGGTACGACCAGCGTTCCTCGCCCGTGCGGGCCTCCAGTGCGCGCAGCCGGGCGTCCCGCCAGACGAACACCGTGCCCTCGTGCACGAGCGGACCCGCCTCGGGCGACTCGAAGTCGCTCTGGGCGCCGCTGATCTCCCACAGCTGCTGGCCGTTGGAGGCCTCCCAGGCCTGGACGCCGCCGCCGCGGGTGCCGGTGACGACGGTGCCGCGGTCGGCCTTCAGCGAGTACACCCAGGCGTCCGTCTGCAGCCGCCACAGGTCGGCGCCCTCGCGGGCGTCCAGGGCGAACAGGGTCGGGCCGTCGGAGGCGTGGACCCGGCCGTCGGCGACCGCCATCGACCAGGCGACGTCACGCGTCTTGAAACGGCGACGGCCGGTGGCCACGTCCAGGGCGTGCACCTCGAAGGAGGTGACGTAGACCAGGTCGCCGGCCACGGACGGGGTGCCCCAGACGTCGTTGGACATGCGGAAGCGCCAGGGGCGCCAGCCGGTCGCGGTCTCCGGGGGCGCGGGCGGCACGGCCGGTACGGCGGGGTCGGCGCCGTTGACGCCGGGGTGCGGCTTGGACCAGGAGGCGGCCAGGCCCGCCTCCGGCGGCGGTGCCTTCACGGCGGCGGCGCGGGCGTCGGCGACCCGCGGCCCGGGGCCGATCGGGACCTGCGCGCCGGCCAGCCGCACCGGGCCGGAGTCGGCCGCGCCGACCGGGCCGGGCGTGAGGGGCGCCGGGACGACGGGGTCGTGCGAGGGCGGGGGCGGGGGCGGGACGCTGGACCGGCCGCCGCGGGGGCCGACGGGGGCGGGCGGGGGGGGCGGGGGGGGGCCCCCCCGGGGTCGGCAGGGTGGGCCGCCCGGCACCGGGCCCCCCGCCCCCGGGGGGCGCCCGGAGGGCGTGGCCCCTGAGCG
>NZ_JBEYZY010000041.1:0-60387 GCF_040646295.1 Streptomyces sp. NPDC046197
GTTACATTCCGAACCCGGAAGCTAAGCCTCACAGCGCCGATGGTACTGCAGGGGGGACCCTGTGGGAGAGTAGGACACCGCCGAACAATTCTTGAGAAAGAGCCCCACCTCCAGGCCCAGGCCAGGGAGTTGGGGCTCTTTCGCGTTCACCCTGCAGTCATGCGCATGTCTTGTAGTGGTCTTGTACATGCCAGCCGGGCTGGTCACCGTGGTGACTCATGGTCCCGAGACGCAGATACAGACGTCCCGTTGTCACTGTGCTGGCAGGTACCGCCGTTCTCGCCACCGGAGCCGCCGTCGCCCTGGCCGCCGTCGGTGGTCAGGGCACCACAGGGCCGAGGGGAGACGGAACGGCCGTCACCCCGGTCGGATACAAGGTCACCCCGGCCGGCCGGCAGGCCCAGCTCGGCAACCTCCCCCTCAACGCGGTGCTCTCGCCCGACAAGCGGATGCTCCTCGTCAGCAACGCAGGCCAGGGCACCCAGTCCCTCCAGGTGGTCGATCCCGCCGACTCGGAGGTCGTACAGACCATTTCGTATCCGAGCCCTCAGGCGGTTTTCACCGGGCTGGCCTTCAGTCCCGACGGCAAGCGGGCCTTCGCCAGCGGAGGCGGGCGAGAGGTCATCCACACCTACGACGTGAGCGGCGGGCGGCTGACCGAGACCAGCCCGATCAAGCTGCCCACGAAGAACCCCGACGGCCAGGCCGTGAACATGTATCCGGCCGGGATCTCCGTCACCCCCGACGGCAAGCGGCTCGTCGTCGCCGACCGGCTCGCGGACGCCGTGACGGTGGTCGGCCTCGGCGACTCCTCCATGGCCACCGTGGCCGTGGGCCACTCCCCGTACGGCGTCGCCCTCGCGGACGACGGGAAGACCGCCTTCGTGAGCAACCAGGGCGGCAACACCGTCAGCGTGGTCGACATCAGCGGGCCCGCTCCCGTGCAGCAGGCCGCCGTCCAGGTCGGCACCCATCCCAACGCGGTCATCACCGACCCGGAACAGCGCACCCTCTACGTCGCCGACGGTGACAGCGACCAGGTCAGCGTCATCGACGTACCGACCCGGAAGGTCACCCGGAGCATCTCGCTCTCCCCCTACCGGCACGCCCCCGTCGGCAGCAACCCCGACGCCCTTGCCCTGTCCGAGGACGGGCGCCGGCTCTACGTCGCCAACTCCGGTAACAACGACATCGCCGTCATCAGTGTCAAGAGCGGCCGCACAGCGGGTCTCATCCCCACCGCCTGGTACCCGACGGCCGTCGTCGCGCACGACGGGAAGCTGTACGTCACCAACGCCAAGGGCCTCGGCGCCGGGCCCAACAACGGCCCCGGCTATCCGAACCCCACCTCCACCGCGCCCCAGTCGCCCGACCAGTACTCGGGGTCGATGATGAAGGGCACGCTGTCGACCATCGGGCTCGACGGCGGGGACAGGCAGCTGCGGCGCTGGACGCGGACCGTCATCGCCGACAACGGGTTCGAGCAGGGCGACAGCCCCCGTGCTTCCGGGGCGGTCGTACCGCGGCGCATCGGTGAGAAGTCGCCGATCAAGCACGTCATCTACGTCGTCAAGGAGAACCGGACCTACGACCAGGAGTTCGGGTCGCTCGCCAAGGGCAATGGGGACGCCTCCCTCAATCTCTTCGGGGACGACTCCGCGCCCAACGCCCGCGCGCTGCAGCGTCGGTTCGTGACGCTCGACAACTTCTACGCCGACGCCGAGGTGAGCGCGCAGGGCTGGAACTGGACCGTCGCCGCCAACTCGAACCCGTACGCCGAGGAAGGGTGGCCCGCCAACTACTCCGGGCGCAACCACAGCTACCCCTCGGAGAACCACGACCCGGCGATCGCGCCCAACAAGGACCCCGACCACGCCTACATCTGGCAGCGGCTCGCGGACCGGGGCGTCGGCTTCCGCAACTACGGGTTCTACGTGAATGCCGACGCCCAGGGGAAGGCGCACGCCGACGATCCGGTCCTGGAGGCCGCAACCGACCACGACTTCGGCCCGTACAACCTGAGCTGTCCGGACACGGCGAACACCTTCCCGGCTCGCGCGGCGACCTGCGGCAGCCCGCGGATCGAGGAGTGGAAGAAGGAGTTCGCCCAGTACGAGAAGGACGGCGACCTGCCCGCCTTCGAAATGGTGCGACTGCCCAACGACCACACCTCCGGTACCAAGGCCGGCATGCCGACCCCGCAGGCCTATGTCGCCGACAACGACTGGGCGCTCGGGCAGCTCGTCGAGACGGTCTCCCATTCGAGGTTCTGGAGGTCGACCGCGATCTTCGTGACCGAGGACGACGCCCAGAACGGGCCGGACCACGTGGACGCCCACCGGACGATCTCGCAGGTCATCAGCCCGTACACGCGCACCGGGCGGGTCGACTCCACGTTCTACAGCACCGCCTCCATGCTGCGGACGATCGAGCTGCTGGTGGGGATCAGGCCGCTGACGCAGTTCGACGCCTACGCCACGCCGATGGTGAACTCCTTCACCGCGCGGCCGGACGCCGCGCCGTACGAGGCTCTGAAGCCGACGTACGACCTGACGGCGGTCAACACGGTGAACTCGCCCATGGCGGGGGTGTCGGCCAGGCAGGACCTCACCAAGGAGGACCAGATCGACGAGCGGACCTTCAACGAGGCGATCTGGAAGAGTGTCCGCGGCGCGAAGAGCGTGATGCCGGAGCCGCGGCACGATCTGTACGGGGCCGTACCCAATGACCAGGCGAAGAAATTGGACGACGACGACTGATCCGTCTGACGTACGGTTGCCCTCATGAGCAGCCCAGATGGTGATGAGGAGTATCTCGTCCGAGCCATACGCGCCGAGGAGTGGCCCGCCGTGAAGGCGCTGCGGCTCCTCGCGCTGCAGGATCCCGTTGCGCATCTCGCCTTCCTGGAGACGTACGACGAGGCCGTGGTCAAGCCGGACTCGTTCTGGCAGGAGCGGGCGACCCGGGCCGGCGGGGCGACGGGCGACGTGCACCAGTTCGTCGCGGAGGCGCCGGGCGGCGAGTGGGTCGGCACGGCCACCGTGCTGATCGAGGAGGCCGGGTCGACGGACTGGGCCGGCTTCCCGGTCGAGCGGCGGCAGGGTCATGTCGTGGGCGTGTACGTGCGGCCCGAGCACCGCGGGTGCGGGCTGACCGAGGTGCTGTTCGACGCGGCGCTGGAGTGGGCCTGGGGCGCCGGTGTGGAGCGGGTGCGGCTGATCGTGCACGAGGACAACGGGCGGGCTCAGCGCTTCTACCGCAGGGTCGGATTCCTGCCCAGCGGGCTCACCGTGCCGCTGCCGCAGGCGGCGGGGCAGTCCGAGCTCGAGTTCGTGCTGGAACGCGACCGGGCCTTCCAGGAGGCCTAGGCCCGACAGGACCTAGTGTCCTGCGCCGGAAGTTCCTAGGCAGTTCCGGCTGAGCCGCGGACGGTCAACGCGCCTGGTCGGCAGCGTGAATCCGATCGCCGAGACGAGGCAGATCTACCGACGGACTTCAGGCGCAGGACACTAGGGGGTCCCAGGGGGTAGTCGCGGGCCCGCGCGGTCGGTGTCCGGCCGGGTGCGCGGGGCCGGGTCGGTCAGACCGGCAGTTCGTCGTGGGGCCAGCGGGTCCGGGCCTGTTCGCGGGAGCGGAGCAGGGCCAGGGTCGGCAGGCCCCGGTCCGTCCCGGTGGCCAGCAGCTGCGGCAGCTGGGGGACGGGAGCCACGGCGGCCACGTCGTCGAGGACCAGCGTGAGTGGTGGGTCGAGCCGACCGGAGGATGACCGTTCGGCCATGCGCCGGCCGCGCTCGACCACGCTTGAGGCGAGTGCCGTCAGCAGGGGCATCGCGCCTGGTTTGGTCCGGGGGTCCTCGATGGATTCCCCCACCACATAAAGCGTGCCCCCTTCGTTGACGAAGGAATCCAAGGCGAGCGCATCAGTTCGGTTTGGGGTGCAGGCTTCGCGGATGTTGACCGTGAAGAGGGAGGACAGTGCGCGGCTCGTCAACTCCTGTGCGATGTCGCGTCGTTGGGGGTGGGAGGTGAGCGCGGCCTCCAGCTCACCGGCGGCGCCCGGGGCCGCCTTGGGGTTGGTCCGCAGGGCCCGTACCGCCTCCTGGACCTGCGTGCCCTGGGACCAGCGGTGGACGTGGCGGATGGTGCGGCCGTCGACGGCGGCGGCGTGGAGATAGCTGCGGAGCAGCAGTTCGGCGGTGTCCGCCAGGGTCTGGTCGATCTTGGCGGTGGGGCGTACCGGGGCGAGCAGGGCGGTGGCCCGGGCGGTTGCCGTCTGTTTGTCCTCGCAGCCCGTCGTGGGGGACCAGTGGAGGCGGGCCGGTGTGTCGCAGAGGTGGGTGGGGTCGTAGAGGAGGACCGGGCCCAGTTTGGCTCGGGAGTCCTTGGTGTCCTGCCAGAGGGCGGGGTTGGAGGTGACGACCAGGGCGGGGCCCGCCGCGTCGTGGATGGCCTGGGTCGCGGCGGCCCGGCGGCTTTCCCTCGGCGCCACGAAGATTCTTTCCCGGCCGGCCACCCGTTCACTGTCGACCGGGAAGGCGGGCGGCTCGGCCGTTGGCGACCCGGCCTTGAGGGTTTCCGTCGACTGTGGCGGCTGCGGTGGTTGCGCGGCCGGCTGGGGCTGGGTGGTCGGTTGCGGTGGGGTCGGTTGCGGTGGGGCAAGCGGCTGGGGGAGCGGGGCGGGTGGTTCCGATCTCTGGGCCGGGACCTCGTGGTGGGCCGGCGTCGGCACCTCGTGGGGTTCGGAGTTGGCCGCCCGTTCGCGGACCGCTTCTGCCTCGGCGCGTCTTCTCAGCCGTCCCGCTCTCCAGCGCGCCAGCGTGCCCATCACGAACACGGTGAGGACGACCAGCACCATGAGCTGGCCGATGAACAGGCCCCAGAACAGCCCGTAGCCGGAGAGGCGGGCCGGTGGTGTGTCGGGCCAGGCGCCGGTGACGTCGTGCGGCCGGCCGACGAGGTGGCGCATGGCGATCGGTGTACGGGTGAAGGTGACGCCCGTCGGCCAGGCGCCCCGGGAGAACAGGCCGGCGAGGCCCGTGGCCGTCCACACCAGCAGGGTCATGCCGAGGAGGAAGGCGAGGATGCCGACCAGCAGGCCGTCCGGGACGCCGCCCTGGCCGTCCCGCCGGACCTGTCCCCGGTCGCGGTCGTCGGGTCTCACGCCGTCCCGCCTCCTCTAGGCCACCGTCGACTCGGACGAGCCGTCCAGGTCGGCGATGTGCTGTTCCATGAAGGCGGCCGCCCGCTCCTCGGCCTCCAGTTCGGCGGCGCGCAGGGCGTCGTCGGCGGCGAGGTCGCTGGACGACTCCGTCATGGCGCGGTCGGTGAAGACCAGCGGGCGTTCGGTCTCGGTGACCAGGTGTTTGACCACCTGGACATTGCCGTTGACGTCCCACACGGCGATACCGGGGGTCAGGGTCGGGATGATCTCGACGGCCCAGCGCGGCAGGCCCAGCACCCGGCCCGTCGCCCTCGCCTCGTCCGCCTTCTGCGCGTAGATCGTCCGGGTCGACGCCATCTTCAGGATCGCGGCCGCCTCCTTGGCCGCCGCTCCGTCCACCACGTCGGACAGGTGGTGGACGACGGCCACGAAGGACAGGCCCAGCCGGCGCCCGAACTTCAGCAGCCGCTGGAACAGCTGTGCCACGAACGGGCTGTTGATGATGTGCCAGGCCTCCTCGACCAGGAAGATGCGCTTCTTGCGGTCGGGGCGGATCCAGGTGTGCTCCAGCCACACGCCGACGATCGCCATCAGGATCGGCATGGCGATGGAGTTGCGGTCGATGTGGCTGAGGTCGAAGACGGTCAGCGGGGCGTCCAGGTCGATGCCGACCGTCGTGGGGCCGTCGAACATGCCCCTGAGGTCACCGTCGACGAGGCGGTCCAGGACCAGGGCCACGTCCAGGCCCCAGGCCCGTACGTCGTCTATGGCGACGTTCATCGACTCCGCCGACTCGGGCTCCGGATGGCGTAGCTGCTCGACGATGTCGCTGAGCACCGGCTGGCGCTCGACGATCGACTCGTTGACGTAGGCGTGCGCCACCTTCAGCGCGAAGCCGGACCGCTCGTCGAGGCCGTGGCCCATCGCGACCTCGATGATGGTGCGGAGCAGGGCCAGCTGCCCGGTCGTGGTGATCGCCGGGTCCAGTGGGTTGAGCCGGATGCCGTGGTCCAGGGCCGCCGTCGGGTCCAGCCGGATGGGAGTTATCCCCAGCTCTTCCGCGATGAGGTTCCACTCGCCGACGCCGTCCTCGCCCTGCGCGTCCAGGACGACGACCTGGCGGTCGCGGAAGCGCAGCTGGCGCAGGACGTAGGTCTTCTCCAGGGCCGACTTGCCGTTGCCGGACTCGCCGAGGACCAGCCAGTGGGGAGCGGGGAGCTGCTGGCCGTACAGCTGGAAGGGGTCGTAGATGTAGCCCTTCCCGGAGTACACCTCGCGGCCGATGATGACGCCGGAGTCGCCCAGGCCGGGTGCGGCGGTCGGCAGGTAGACCGCCTGGGCCTGGCCCGTGGAGGTGCGTACCGGCAGCCGGGTCGTCTCGACCTTCCCGAAGAGGAAGGACGTGAAGGCGTCCGTGAGTGCGGTCAGCGGGTCCCGCATCAGAGCATCAGCCCCTACCGTCGGATTCCGGTGGCGAACGGAAGCGTGTTCACGAAGGCGCGGTGGTGCTCGCGATCGCACCACTCCAGCTTCAGGTACGACTTTCCGGCCGAGGCCCTTATGGTCCGTTTGTCGCGGGCCAGGGCGTCGGGGGTGCGGGCGGAGACGGTGATGTAGCCGACGAGGTTGACGCCGGCCGCGCCGCTGGCGAGGTCCTCACCACGCTGGTCGAGGCGGTTGTGGGCGGCGACGTCGCGCGGGTCGACGGTGCGGTTCATCTTGGCGGCGCGGCTGGCCTCGGCGACGTCGTTCGTCTTCTCGGTCAGCATGCGTTCGATGGCGACCTCGGTGGGCTCCAGGTCCATCGTCACGGCGACCGTGCGGATGACGTCCGGGGTGTGGACGAGGAGGGGGGCGAGGAAGTTCACGCCGACCGGGGTCATCGGCCATTCCTTGATCCAGGCGGTGGCGTGGCACCAGGGCTGCCGGGTGGCGGACTCGCGGGTCTTGGCCTGGAGGTAGGTCGGCTCCATGGCGTCCAGTTCGGCCGGCCAGGCGTTGCGTTTCGTCATGGCCTGGATGTGGTCGATCGGGTGGTCCGGGTCGTACATGGAGTGGATCAGCGAGGCCAGCCGCCCCTGACCGAGCGGCTGCCGTACGCGGATGTCGGCCTCCTGGAGCCGGGAGCAGATGTCGGTCAGCTCGCGGGCCATGACGACCGCGAGACCGGCGTCGCGGTCGAGTTTGCGCCCCGACTGGGCGCGGGCCGCGCGGGCCATGGCCTGGGCCTCGGCGGCGAGCTCGCGGTTGTAGTGCATGCAGGCGACGAGGTAGGCGCGGTGCTGTTCGCTGCTGGTCGACACCATCGACTGCAGCTGGTCGTAGGACCGCTGCAGCCATGCCGGTGCCCGTTCGTTCCCGCGCTGGGCGACGTCCTTGGCGTGGGCGTCCGGGTCGGCGGGGAGGGTGCGGGCGAGCATCTGCAGGCGGGTGACGAAGCCGTCGCCGTTGGCCACGTGCTTGAGCAGGGTGCCGAAGCGGTCGACGAGGGCCTCCTGGTCCTCGGAGTCGCGCAGGCCGACACCGGGCCCCTCGATTTCGATGCAGGCCGTGACGGTCTTGCGGTCGGCGTGCAGCAGGACGGCGATCTCGTCCGGCCCGAAGGGCGCGGCGAGCCAGGTGATCCGGCCGATGCCGGGCGGCGGGCCGATCTCGATCTCCCGTCCGTCGAGCTGGGTGCCGGCCTCCATGACGCCGGAGCGGTAGAGGGCGCCGCTCTTGACGGTGCGCTTGTAGGAGCGGTTGATCTCGAACCACTTGTAGAACGTGCGTCGTCGGTAGGGCACGTACACCGCCGCAAGGGCCAGCACCGGAAAGCCCGTCAGCAGTGCGATGCGCAGGGGCAGCACGGGGACGAGCAGGCCGCACATCATGCCGAGGAACGCGCCCGCGACGATCAGGGCGATCTCGCCGGTCTCGCGGTTGCGGCCGATGACGGCGTTCGGCCGGGCGCGGCCGATCAGGTATGTACGGCGGGGCGTGACCGTGTGGGACACGTGGGAGTCGGTCGTCAACGCCCTTCACCTCCCGTGCGGTTGGTACTGCTGTTGCGGGTGCTGCTGGCGTGTGGGGTGTTCACCGGGCTGGGTGCGCGGGGAGCGGGTGCGGCGGAGGGGACAGATCCGCCGCCACCGTCCGGGACGCGTGCGCTGTGCGCGGCGACGCCGCCGGAGGCGGGGTTGGCCGGGCGCGGGGCGGACGACTGGGTGCCGCCGCCCGCGCCGTTGCTGTCGGCCCGGGAGCTGTGGGTCTTGATGCCCTGGGCGACCAGGGTCGCCGGGGAGCTGATGACCGCGGCGGCCTTGCCCTCGGCGCCCTGCATGATGCGGTTGTTGCGGGAGGCGGCGATCTCGTCGCCGAAGCCGGGGACGAAGCGGTAGATCATCGCGCTGGCGAAGATGGCGAGCAGGATGATGGCGAGGCCGGAGACCACCGCGGAGAAGGCACCCGGGCCGCCCGGGTCGGAGGACAGCGCGCCGGCCAGGCCGAGGACGATCACGATGACCGGCTTGACGAGGATGACGGCGATCATGATTCCGGCCCAGCGGCGGACGTGGCCCCACAGGTTCTTGTCGACCAGGCCCGCGTAGACGACGGTGCCGAGCAGGGCGCCGACGTAGAGGAGGGCGGCGCGGATGACGAGTTCAAGCCAGAGGATGCCGGCGGCGAGGATGGACACGAGGGAGACGACGATCAGCATGATCGGGCCGCCGCCGATGTCGTTGCCCTTGTTGAGGGCGCCGGAGAACGTACCGAAGAAGGTGTCCGCCTGGTCGCCGCCCGCCCGCGCCAGGACGTCGCTGACGCCGTCGGTCGCCGACACCACCGTGTAGAGGATCAGCGGGGTGAAGGCGGAGGCGAGGACGGTCAGCCACAGGAAGCCGATCGCCTCCGAGAGGGCGGTGGTCAGGGGGACGCCGCGCACGGCCCGCTTGGCGACGGCCAGCAGCCACAGCAGGAGGGTGAGGATGGTCGACGCGGCGAAGACGACGGCGTACTGCTGCAGGAACTTGGGGTTCGTGAAGTCGACGTTGGCGGTCCCCTTCACGGCCTTGCTGAGCTTGCCGATGGTCCAGGCGGCGGCGTCGGCGCAGCCTTTGGCGAGGGAGGAGAGGGGGTCGAGGGTGGAGGTGGGGTCGGAGGTGAACCCGTTGGACTTCGACGCGCCGTTGCCGCGCTCGCAGTAGTCCTTGGCGGGCCCACGGATCAAACCGCACGGGTCCTTGCTGCCCGACGGTGAGGGGGTCGGACTGGGGCTCGGTGCGGCGAAGGCGCGAGTGGCCAGCAGCACCGTGGCGGTCTGTACGGCGGCGGCGACGGCCGTCACCTTGAGGAAGCGGCGGTTAGCGCGCATACGTGAACCCTCCGTACTCCTCGACAGCCTTCGTCATGTCGTCGGCGGTGGAGGCCTTCTGGTCGCGCCCGACCGGCACCGGGCCGTCCTTCTGCTGGAAGTCGGTGATCTTCCAGTCGTTGTCGACCCACCTCAGCTGGTACGTGGTGGTGTACCAGCTCTCGGAGACGGGATTGGTGGAAGCCGTGCCGGACAGACCGAACAGCGATGTGTACCAGACCTCCACGGTCGCGTCGCTCCCGCTCAACGCGGTGATCTTGGTGCCCACGGGGATGACGCGGGAGACGAACGTCTGGCCTCGCGGCGCCGTGCCGTCTTTGTTCAAGCCGATGTTGCTGAGAAACGTCCCACTTGAGTAGGCGTTGTCCAGGTCCGTCTGGCGGCGGGACGCGATGTCGGGTGCGTAGACCGTGCCGACGATCCGATGGCGCTCCCCGGCGTTGAACATCTCTGCAGAGCCCAGTGCCACCGAATAGTTGGCCGCTGCGCTCTGGGCTCCCTGTTCGTCGTGGGGAAAGCCTGAGGGGATGCCGGCTGTCCGGGTTTCCACCGGGCGTCTGCCGGTGGGTGCGGTTGCCGTTGTCCTGGGTTTGTTGCCGCTGCCGTTCGCCGAGGAGGAGCCGCCGCCCCCGCGGTTCGCGAAGGCGATCGCGGCGATGAGGAGGACGACCACGCCGACCACCGTGACCAGGCTGCGCGAGGAGGAGCGGCCGCCGCGCCGTGCTCCGCCGTACGGGTCGCCGGCCCGGTCCGGGAGCCGGGTGCGGGTCTGCCCGCTGCCTCCGTACAGTTCGTCGTCGGCGCGCGTGGACTCGCCGTACCCGTGCTCGTCTCCGAGACTCATGCCCCGTACGCTCCCTCGACCTCGTACCGGAACGCGTAGAAGTACGACGGTAGCCGTGCTGGTTCCCGCGCGGGCGCGGTGTGGTGACTCGACATCAGGGAAACGCAACCTCGGCCGGTGGGCACGGTGGGTGGGTGGGGGCAGCGGGGGCACCGGGCGCGCCCGGAGGGTCTGACCGGCGGTGCCGACGGTGAGCCGTGCGCGGCGTGCGCGGGCATGCGCCGGTTACACGTCCTGGCCCGGTCTACACGGCCATGCCGTACACGATGGTGAACAGTGTGCCGAGTGAGCCGATGATGAACACCCCTGTCAGACCGGCGATGATCAGGCCCTTGCCCTGTTCGGCGCTGAACGTGTCGCGCAGGGCGGTCGCTCCGATGCGCTGTTTGGCGGCGCCCCAGACGGCGATGCCGAGGCAGAGCAGGATGGCCACGGCCATCACCACCTCGATCATCACCTTCGCCTCGTTGCCCAGGCTGCCGAAGGGGCCCCAGTTCGGAGCGATCCCGCCGATGATGGTGTTGATGTCTCCCTTGTCGGCCGCAAAGAGCATGTAAGTCACCGCCCCTGTTGGGTAGTTCCGCGTCCCCTGCGGTCGCGCAGAGGTCAGGCCTCATTCTCGCCGACAATGACGCCCGCGTATGTCGACTTGGCGGCATTGCCTGGAACGTTTCGTCGTTTGGTCACTCTGTGTATCACGGCAGGTCACGCCGGGCAATGAAGTCGGACCGGAACCTTGCGTGTGGTTCTGTCGTTGACCCTTTTCCGGTCCGATGCGCTTTCTGACGGCCGGTCGAGTGAGGGGTCGCGTCGATGTTCTCACGGTCCTCACCCTTTTTCGCGTGACGACGGGCCGCGGCGGGCTGCCATGGCCCGTGTCCTTTGCTGCCGCCACCTGCGGGCGGCTGCCGCCACAATGGGGGAACGGGTCACGGCGGTTGCCGTGGCCCGTTCCCTTTCATCCGCCGTGGAGTCCCCACGTACTCCTCGTTCCGGCGGCTCCCCGTTGACCCGACGGGGAAGTCGTGCGGGTCGGCCGGGTCGGCCGTTGAAGGCGTCGGCGCCCTCGGGCTGTATGCGGGGGGAGTTGGGGGGCGTGCGCAACGACGACGATCGCTTGTTGAGTACGCGACAACAAGCCCGGACCGGTATTCCTGACTCCCGCCATACCGAAGGACCGACGGGCTTACTGGTCAATGGCGGGCGGATGGCTCGGCGATGGTCATGGCTTGACCCGCCGCACAGGAAGCGGCTTGACCCGCCGCACAGGAAGCGGCTTGACCCGCCGCACAGGAAACCCGGCGGCGGGTTCAGCGGGGCCGCAGGCCGTGCAGTACGAGGTGCACGTGCTCGTCCAGGCCTGCCAGGGCCTCCTCGACCGGGAAGGTCCCGTTTGCGATGAAGGCGGCCAGGCCGTGCATTCCGGCGGCCGCGACCAGGGTGATGCGCTCCGGGTCGCCCGCCACGATCTCGCCCCGTTCCTGGGCGTCCGCGATCAGCCGGGTGAAGGACCCCACGGACCGGTCGACGGCGGCGGCCAACTGCTCGGAGACGTCGGGGTCGTGCTTGCGGGCGAACATCAGCTCCAGCAGCGCGGCGTTGTCGACGGCGAATCCGATGTAGGCGCGGGCCAGCCCGGCCAGCCGCTGCTCCAGTGCGAGCCCGGGCTCGTCGGCGGTCTCCAGCGTCTGCGCCAGCCGTTCGTACCCGGCGAGGGCAAGGGCGTCGAGCAGGGCCTGCTTGTCCTTGAAGTGGCGGCCGGGGGCGGCATGGCTGACCCCGGCCTCGCGGGCCAGCTCCCGCAGGGAGAGGGCGGCGGCCCCCCGGGTGCGCAGGGTGTGCTCGGCGCTCTTGAGGAGGGTGGCGCGCAGGTCTCCGTGGTGGTAGGGGCGCTGGGTGGGCATGGGGGCCATCGTAACCCGACGTAGTCGCGATGTAGTCGATGCCAGCATAGTTGGCATCGCCACCATTGTTGTCGTTGACAGCATTGTTGGCGACGTCTACATTGCCGGGCATGGCTACTCACCCCGGAAAACAGAGCACATCCGGTCGCACCCACCGCTGGAGCGCGGCCGACCTCCCCGACCTCGCCGGCCGTACGGCCGTGGTCACCGGCGCCAACAGCGGCATCGGCTTCGCGGCCGCCGACGCGCTCGCCCGCGCGGGCGCCCATGTCGTCTTCGCCGTACGGGACCTGGAGCGCGGCCGTGCCGCCGCGGGCCGGGTGCCCGGCAGTACGGAGGTCCGCCGGCTGGACCTGGCCGACCTGGCCTCCGTCCGCGACTTCGCCGACACCTGGACGGACCCGCTGGACGTGCTGATCAACAACGCGGGCGTCATGATGCTCCCGAGGCAGCAGACCAAGGACGGCTTCGAGATGCAGTTCGGCACGAACCATCTGGGCCACTTCGCGCTGACGAACCTGCTCCTGCCGCACATCACCGACCGCGTGGTCACGGTCTCCTCGGGCGCCCACCGCTGGGGCGACAACGTGATCCACTTCGACGACCTGAACCTGACTGCGCGCTACACACCCCAACGGGCGTACGCCCAGTCCAAGCTGGCGAACCTGCTCTTCACCCTGGAGCTCCAGCGCCGCCTGACGGGGGCCGGATCACGGGTCCGCGCCCTGGCGGCCCACCCCGGCTGGGCGGCCACCAACCTGCAGAGCCACACCGCCAACCCGGTTGTGCGCGTGGGCATGCAGGTCGGCAACAGGTTCCTGGCCCAGGACGACAAGGCGGGCGCCCTGCCGACCCTCTACGCGGCGACCCAGGACCTGCCCGGCGCGAGCTACGTGGGTCCGAGCGGCCTGGGTGAGATGCGCGGCGCCCCGACCCTGGTCGGCCGTACCCCGGCAGCCAGCGACCCGGTCGCGGCCGCCCGGCTGTGGACGGCGTCGCAGGAGCTGACGGGAGTGTGCTTCCCCCTTGCGGCGGAGGCGGGGCGGGGCCGATGATTCCGGCCTGGAGCGGGTAAGCGATCTCCTGGGTGGCCCGGGGCTCCTGGTGCGGTGAACGGGGGTTCTCGGGAAAATCTCAGTGAAGTCGTAACCCGTTTCTCACCTTCATGAGACAAAGTGGGGGCTGATGAAGCGCACCTCAGGTTCCAACGGCCCCGCACATCACGCCCGTCCCCGTGCCGTCACCCGGCAGTACGCGCTGTTCTCTGCCTTGGTGTTGCTGGCCGCGACCTCGGCCTCCGTCGCGGCCGCGGACGACGGGCCCGGCCCTCTCGGCGTCACCGCCGTGACCACCTCGACGCCGCAGAGCGCGCGGGTCGGAGCGCTGTTCCATGCGGACAAGGCCGACGACCTCAACGGCAACCACTTCTGCACCGCCTCCGTCGTGGACGGCCCCAACCGGAACCTCATCGTCACTGCCGCCCACTGTCTGGGTGACGGCGACGACTTGGTGTTCGCGCCCGGATACCGGGATGGGAAGGCGCCGTACGGGCTGTGGAGGGTCAAAAGACGCTTCATGCCGGACAGCTGGTCCAAGGACCAGGACGAGGACAGCGACCTGGCCTTCGGCATCATCGCGCCGCAGGCCGGCAGGAGCGTGGAGGACGTCGTCGGGGCCAACCGCTTCGTCACCGGTGCCACGACCGGCGCAACCGCCGTGACGCTCACCGGCTACCCCGACACCCGCGAGCAGCCCATCAGCTGCACCAACAAGCCCCAGCCGCACAGCACCACCCAGCAGCGCATCGACTGCCCGGAGTTCACGGCCGGCACCAGTGGCAGCCCCTGGATCAACGGGGAGCACCAGGTCGTCGGGGTGCTGGGCGGGCACGAGGAGGGCGGGCTCACCCCGGACACCTCGTACAGCGTCGTCCTCGGCAGGAACGCGGCGGAGCTGTACAAGGACGCGGCGGCCGATCCATGAGGAGCACTCCGGCGGCCGTCCGCCGCCCGGTTGTTGGCCCGACAGGGTGATCTGGCAGCC
The DNA here is from genome assembly GCF_040646295.1 of Streptomyces sp. NPDC046197. Classification (NCBI taxonomy): domain Bacteria; kingdom Bacillati; phylum Actinomycetota; class Actinomycetes; order Kitasatosporales; family Streptomycetaceae; genus Streptomyces; species Streptomyces sp. NPDC046197. The sequence goes on from NZ_JBEYZY010000041.1 coordinate 14,307, forward strand.
ATTCTCTGCCGCGGGCCGTTGGTCGTACCGGGTGACCTCACGGCCTTCCTCTGCCGCAGACCGCCGGCTCGGCCGGGTGCCCTGGCGCTGGGCGGCGCACCCCGGCCCAGCCCGCGTTGACAACGCTCCTGCGCCGCGATTCCGGCATGCTCCGCCGGACAGGCCCTGGGTGGTGTCGTGTGGATCACCGCGGGTCCGCGACGCCTGGCACGGCACCTCGCCGCGTTGTCGCATCACCCGAGTAGGCCCGGTACGCGGGTGATGCTCCGCCTTGCGATGCACCGCACCATGCGCCGCGGCCTGATCCGCGGTGATCCAAACGACACCCCCTAGCGGCCCCCCAGCACCGCCACGATGGTGATGAGCCAGATCGCCGGCAGGGCCAGCGGTACGTAGCTGAGCGGGCGGCGGGCAAGGGGCAGGCCGGGATCCATGACGACCCCGGTCGGGGACGGCGACGGGTGCGGCAGCTTGGCCAGCCTGAGGTGGACGAACAGGTTCCACAGCAGCGTGAGCGGAGCGAACAGGATCAGCGAGACGGGGCTCCACCAGCCGCCCGCCAGGGTCTTCGCCGTCATGTCCCGGTGGATGGCGGTCCCGCAGGTACGGCAGAAGGGGCCTTCCATCTTGCTGAAGCGCATCGCGACCAGCAGACCAGTGTGCTGACGGACGGTGATGTCGGCGGCCGGTGCCGCGCCGCATATCCGGCATCCGGGGGCGGGAGCCGCAGGGAAGCCGGGACCGGGGGCCGGGGCCTGGCCCGCAGCACCGTACCCCTGGGCGTACGGTGCGCCCTGGGGCTGAGCCTGCGGGTACGGTGCGGGCGCCTGCTGGGGTGCGCCGGCCGGGGCGGGTCCGCCCGGCTGTCCGTACCCGCCGTACGCCGGATGCGGGGCGGGGGCCGGGTGTCCGGACGGGTTTGGCGCGTAACCGCCTTGTGCCGCGTAGGGGTTGCCCGGGGACGGTTGCGGGGCGGGGTGCGGCGTTGCCACGTGCGGTTTTCTCCTTGTGTGTGATCACCCGGAAGCGCGAGGGCCGCCTCTACACTGACGGTCGGCGGACTCCCGGGCGGAGAGGGGCGGTTGACGGTGCGTAAGGCATGGATCGTAGCGATCGCCGCCGTCGGCTCCGGGCTCGCCTTCGTGATGCTGCTCGTCGTCGGCGTCTACGTCGTCGCCGGGAACCTCGTCAACGGCGTGGGCGGCGGCAGCGTCGCCCTGGCCAAGGGGGCCGTTCCGGCCGCCTATCAGGCCCTCGTGCAGAGGTGGGGCAATCTGTGTCCCGCCCTCAACCCGGCGCTCCTCGCCGCCCAGTTGTACCAGGAGAGCGGGTTCAACCCGAGCGCCAGGAGCCCGGCCGCGGCCGAGGGGATAGCGCAGTTCATCCCGGGCACCTGGGCCACCCACGGCATCGACGGCAACGGCGACGGCAGGCGCGACGTGTGGGACCCGAATGACGCGATTCCGTCGGCCGCTTCGTACGACTGCGAGCTGTCGTCCTACGTGAAGACCGTGCCGGGCAACGTCACGCAGAACATGCTCGCGGCGTACAACGCCGGGGCGGACGCGGTCATCAGGTACAGGGGTGTGCCGCCGTACGCGGAGACCCAGAACTACGTGAAGACGATCACGACGCTGTCGAAGAGCTTCGCCGCCCCCGTCACCCGGGTGGACCCCTCCGAGCAGGCCGCCGGGGCCATTTCCTACGCGCAGGCCAAGCTCGGCACGCCCTATCTGTGGGGCGGCGACGGGACCGCCGACCAGGGCGGACGGTTCGACTGTTCGGGGCTGACCAAGGCCGCCTACCAGAGGGTGGGAGTCACCCTGCCCCGGGTCGCCAACGACCAGTACAACGCGGGGCCGCACCCGAGGCGGGCCGAACTGCTCCCGGGCGACCTGGTGTTCTTCTCGGACGACCTGACCAACTCCCGGGCCATCCGGCACGTGGGCATCTACGTCGGCGGCGGATACATGATCGACGCACCCAGACCCGGTGCCGTGATCAGGTTCGACCCGATCGACACACCGGACTACTTCGGGGCCACCCGGGTCACCGAAGATGGCGCGAAAGCGCTCCCCACCTCGGTGTGAACCGAGCGTGAACCCGCCCCCTGAGCTGCGGTGATGAGTCTCTCTTCGATAACGTCTGCGTGATCATTCGGTGGAGTGTGGAACGTATTAATCAGGGTCGTGCGTTCCTGTTGACGTAGCCAAGCGGACGTCGAACGGAGCGCGTGTCGCACGCGCGTGCAGCGGAAGCGGATCTACAACCACGGGGGTGGCAGGAGCGGCGCACACTGGGTGCGCCCGGAAGGACACGACGAAGGGGCCGCAGCACGATGGCTGGACTCGCCGAATCCGGGTCGAACCCCGACGTCGACCTGCTCTACGACATCAACGGCCTGGCCAAGGACGCGCCGCACTGGTTCGACCGGGTCATGGAGTACGTCGGCGAGTACGGGCTGCTGCTCGCCATGGTGCTGCTGGTGCTGTGGTGCTGGTGGTCCGTGCGGCGGCGGGGCGGTGAGAACGCGGCGCCGTCCGTCGCCGCCCTGGTGTGGGCACCGCTCGCGGCCGGGATCGCGGTACTCGTCAACGTGCCGATACGGGGATTCGTCGAGCGGCCCCGCCCCTTCCTCGACCATCAGGGGCTGGACGTCCTGGTGTCCGGGAAGACCGACTACTCGTTCGTGAGCGACCACGCGACGATCACCATGGCGATGGCGGTCGGACTGTTCGTCGCCAACCGGCGGTTCGGGCTGGTGGGGATCGGGCTCGCGCTGCTGGAGGGCTTCTGCCGGGTGTACATGGGGGTGCACTATCCGACGGACGTGATCGGCGGGTTCGCCCTCGGTACGGCGGTCGCGCTGCTGCTGTCACCGGCGGCCATGGCCCTGCTGACGCCGGTGCTGAAGGCGGTCGAGGGGTCGGCGTGGGGCGGGTGGATCGTGCGGCGGCGGCATCCGGGGGCGAGAGTGGTCTCCGGTACGCGGGCCGAGGAGCGGGCGTCGGCCGAGGAGCGCGACCTGGCCGCGTAGCCGGGTGGGCCGGGGCTGCGGCCGGAGCCCGGTGGTTCACTCACCCACCCGCGCCTGCGGGGTGCCGCCGCGCCGGTCCGTGTCGCCGCGCCCGTCTGTGTCGCCGCGCCGGTCCGTGTCGCCGCGCCCGTCTGTGTCGCCGCGCCGGTCCGTGTCGCCGCGCCCGTCCGTGTCGCCGCGCCGGTCCGTGTCGCCGCGCGCCCGTGCCGCCCCGGCGGCGTGGCTGGCCGCGGCCGGGTCACAGCCCCTGCGGGTACGAGAAGAAGCGGTTGGGGTCGTACTGCTGCTTCAGCTTGGTGAGGCGGGTGGCCGCGTCCCCGTAGTAGGCCTTGCGCCAGTCGGTCAGGGTCGGGTCGGTGTAGTTCTGGTAGGCGGCGCCGGAGGCGTACGGCTTCATGGCGCCGTGGGCCGACGTCAGCCAGGACTGGGCCGTCGCACCGCTGCCGCCGGCGCCCCAGGAGGCTATGTACTGGGCCAGCATGCGGGAGCGGCGGTGCACGAAGGCCGTCGCCGTGGGGGAGACCCGGTTGACCGCTCCGCCGAGCGCGGTGAACGCGATGCTGCCCGCGCCGCCCCGCACCGACCGCATCTGGGACAGCAGCGTCTGGATGCCGGCCGCCGATATGGAACGGTCGAAGAAGTCCGACCGGGCCGCGTACGTCTCCCGGCCCAGCCTGCCCTGCGGGGAGCGGCCCGGGGTGGAGCCGGGCAGGTGGCACTGCGCGTCCGTCGGGAAGGACGAGCAGCCGGCGTAGGCCTCCATGGCCTGCTCGTAGGTGTGGCGCCGGAGCGAGACGCTGCTCGCGCGGGCGCCGACCTTGGCGGCCAGGCGGTCCACCGCGTTCTGGAGTTCGCCGTAGGTGCCCAGGGAGAAGGCGGCCACCGAGACCGTCGGGGTGCCGCCGGGCGTGTTCGCCAGGTGCAGGGACGACCAGATCTCGTCCGGCTGGTCGGGGCCCCACGCCTGCCAGGCCTGGATCACCGCGGCGGCCTTCGCCCACGGCCAGGTGAGGTACGCCGACACGGCCTGGGGCGCGGGGTGGGTCCGGAACTGCAGCTCGGTGACCACGCCGAAGTTGCCGTTGCCCGCGCCGCGCAGCGCCCAGAAGAGGTCCTTGTTCTCGGTGGCGTTCGCGGTCAGCTGCCTGCCGTCCGCGGTGATCAGGGTCGCCTGGGTCAGGCTGTCGCAGGTCAGTCCGTAGGCGCGGGAGACCACGCCGTGGCCGCCGCCCAGCACCAGGCCGGAGACGCCCACCGTCGGGCAGGAGCCCGCCGGTATCGTCACGCCCTTGGCGGCGAGCCCGCGGTAGACGTCGATCAGCTTGGCCCCGGCGCCGACCACCGCGGTGCCGCCGCCGGCGCGGACCTGGTTCAGCCTGGAGACGTCGACGATCAGCCGGCCGTCCCCCGAGGACCAGCCCGCGTAGGAGTGGCCGCCGTTGCGGATCGCCACGCGGATGTTGTGGGCACGGGCGTACGACAGGGTGGTACGGATGTCGTCCGCGTGTGCCGCGTAGGCGACGGCCGCGGGCTTCAGCGTGTCGAAGCGGGTGTTGTAGAGCTGGTGGGCCGTGGTCCAGGAGGCGTCGCCGGGGCGGAGCAGGGCGCCGTCCAGGTCGCGGGCGAGCGCGGTCCAGTTCGCGGCGGCCCCGGCGTTCGCCGTCTTCAGTCCCGTACCGGAGGACGCAGCGGACGTCGTGCCGCCGGTAGCCTGGGTCCGGGCCGCCCCGGTGGCGCTCCCGGCCTTGCTGCCGTTGCACGCGGCGGTGGTGATCGCCGCGACCGCGGCCGCGCCGGCCCCCATGAACGCACGCCGTTCCATGTCTGTGCCTCCTGTCGACTCCCGTGGATCGAGACGATCGCCCGGCCCCGGGAGGTTCCAGGGGGTCGAAATTCTGCCAGGGGGACGAAAATGTGTACGGGGCTCCCGCGGTGGTCCACCGGTGCCGGAGAGACGGCATCGAGGGGCGTGAACGAGGGCATCCGTGATCCATTCGCCGGAACCTCCACGTGCCCTCCCCGTAAGCATTCCGTGACCTCACCGCACCGACGGCAGGGGTTCACCCGCCGTTCACTTCCGCCCATCGGCCACGTCACCTCTTCTGCCTAATTTCGGCCCTACCCGGTGCGGGTGCGCCTGTCGTCGCGCTCGTATCGCTCACACTTCGCACGCCGCCGATCAGGACGGCGGCAACTGGAAGGAAATCCCTCAAGTGAAGCTTCAGCGCAAGAACCGGCGGGCTCTCGCTCTCGGCGCTCTCGCCGCCTCCGGCGCCCTGGCCCTCACGGCGTGCGGCTCCGACAACAACAGCAGCAACGGTGGCAGCGGCGGCAGCAGCTCGTCCGCCGCCGCGGCGCCGAGCTCGGTCAAGTGCGACAACGCCAAGGGCCAGCTGCAGGCTTCCGGTTCCTCGGCGCAGAAGAACGCCATCGACGCGTGGACGACGCAGTTCGGCGGCGCCTGCAAGGGCGTGCAGATCAACTACAACCCGACCGGTTCGGGTGCGGGTGTCACCGCCTTCCTGCAGGGCCAGACCGCGTTCGCCGGCTCCGACTCCCCGCTGAAGCCGGAGCAGATCACCAAGTCCAAGTCGGTCTGCTCCGGCGGCCAGGCCATCGACCTGCCCATGGTCGGCGGCCCGATCGCGGTCGGCTTCAACGTTCCCGGCGTGGACAGCCTGGTCCTCGACCCGGCCACCATCGCCAAGATCTTCAACGGCAAGATCACCAACTGGAACGACGCGGCGATCAAGAAGCTCAACCCGAGCGCCAAGCTGCCCGACCTCAAGATCCAGGCGTTCCACCGCTCCGACGAGTCCGGCACCACGGACAACTTCACCAAGTACCTGATCGCCACCGCCAAGAGCGACTGGCCGTACACGGGCGGCAAGGCCTGGCAGGCCAAGGGCGGCCAGTCCGCACAGGGCTCCTCCGGCCTCGCCCAGCAGGTGAAGCAGACCCCGGGTGCGATCTCCTACTTCGAGCTCTCCTACGCCGCCGACGGCATCAAGACCGTCGACCTGAAGACCGGCGCCGCCACCCCGGCCAAGGCCACCGTCGACAACGCCACCAAGGCGATCGCCTCCGCCAAGGTCGTCGGGGCCGGCAAGGACCTTGCCCTTAAGCTGAACTACGAGCCGACCGAGGCGGGTGCCTACCCGCTCGCTCTGGTCACCTACGAGATCGTCTGCGACAAGGGCAACAAGGCCGCCACGCTGCCGACGGTCAAGGCGTTCCTGAACTACACGGCGTCCGAGGACGGTCAGAAGCTGCTGACCAACGCCTCCTACGCGCCGATCCCCGACGAGATCATCGCCAAGGTCCGCACCACCATCGCCGGCCTGAGCTGAACTGAAGTGCGGTCCCGGTCCCGTCCGTGACGGGACCGGGCCGCACCGTCCGGTGCACCGCCGCCAGGAGCCGTAACCCGAGTCACGGTTCCGCAGACCGGAGACCCCGATGGACATATCCACACAGAATGACGCTCCACCCCCCGCCTCACAGCCGGGCCCGACCACACACCGGCGGGCCGCCCGCGGCAAAACCCGACCCGGTGACCGCATCTTCCTCGGTCTCTCCCGCGGGTCGGGCATCCTGCTGCTGGTGATCATGGCCGCGATCGCGGTCTTCCTCACCTACCGTGCCTCCCTCGCCATCAGCAAGGACCACGGCAGCTTCCTCACCACCTTCGAGTGGAACACCGGCATCCTGCCGCCCCAGTTCGGCATCGCCGTGCTGGCCTTCGGCACGATCGTCTCCTCGATCGTCGCCATGGCCATCGCCGTGCCGATCGCGGTGGGCATCGCGCTGTTCCTCACGCACTACGCCCCGCGCCGCCTCAGCGGCCCGATCTCCTACGTGATCGACCTGCTGGCCGCCGTACCGTCGATCGTCTACGGCCTGTGGGGCGCCCTCGTCCTGGTGCCGCACCTCAACGGCCTGTACGGCTGGCTGAACGACTACCTGGGCTGGACCGGCTTCCTGTCCTGGCAGGGCGGTGCCCCGCGCTCGCTGCTGACCGTCGGCATCCTGCTCGCGATCATGATCCTGCCGATCATCACCAACGTGAGCCGTGAGGTCTTCCGCCAGGTCCCGCGCATGCACGAGGAGGCAGCCCTGGCCCTCGGCGCGACGCGCTGGGAGGTCATCCGCATGTCGGTGCTGCCCTTCGGCCGCTCCGGCGTGATCTCCGCCTCGATGCTCGGCCTCGGCCGCGCCCTCGGCGAGACCATGGCCGTCGCCACCGTGCTCTCCCCGACCTTCGACATCCAGGCCAGCCTGCTCGACCCGGGCGGCGGCACCTTCGCCCAGAACATCGCGAGCAAGTTCAACGAGGCCACCGAGTTCGGCCAGGACGCCCTGATCGCCTCCGGTCTCGTCCTGTTCGTGATCACCCTGGTCGTCAACGGCGCGGCCCGCATGATCATCAACCGCCGCAAGGAGTACTCGGGGGCCAACGCATGACCTCGCCAGCCGTCACCCAAGAGCGCGCCGGCTCGCTGCGCGGCGCCACCCTCCCCAAGTGGTTCCCGTGGGCGGTCATCGCGGGCTCCGTCGCCGTCGCCGTGGTCATCGGTCTGGCCGCCGGCCTGCAGAGCAAGGTCCAGTGGGGCCTGATCGCCGGCATCCTCGCCGTCCTCGGCACCTATGTCATCGCGGCCCGTGTCGAGGGCCGCAGGCAGGCCAGGGACCGCATCGCGACCAGTCTGGTCTGGGTCAGCTTCATCATCGCCGTGGTTCCGCTGGCCTCCCTGGTGTGGGAGACCGTCAAGCGCGGTGTGAAGGTCCTCAACGGTTACTTCCTGAGCCACTCGATGGCCGGTGTCGCCGACACCCAGCCGGGCGGCGGCATCTACCACGCCCTGCTCGGCACCCTGGAGCAGGTCGGCCTGGCCACCCTGATCGCCGTGCCGGTCGGTGTGCTCACCGCGATCTACCTGGTCGAGTACGGGCGGGGCAAGCTCGCCCGCGCCGTGACCTTCTTCGTCGACGTCATGACCGGCATTCCCTCGATCGTCGCCGGCCTCTTCGTCCTCAGCTTCTGGATCCTGATCCTCAAGATGGGCTACTCCGGCTTCGCCGGTTCGCTCGCCCTGGCGATCCTGATGATGCCCGTGGTGGTCCGCTCCACCGAGGAGATGCTCAAGCTCGTCCCGAACGAGCTGCGCGAGGCCTCCCTCGCGCTGGGCGTACCGAAGTGGCGCACCATCCTCAAGGTGGTCCTGCCGACCTCGATCGGCGGTATCGCCACGGGCGTGATGCTCGCGATCGCGCGCATCACCGGTGAGACCGCTCCCGTGCTGCTGCTGGTCTGGGGTACGAACTTCATCAACACCAACCCCTTCAAGGACCCGCAGGCCTCGCTGCCGCTGTACATCTACCAGCAGTACGCGAACAGCTCGGGCTCCGGCGCGGCCTACGACCGTGCCTGGGCAGCGGCCCTCACCCTCATCGCCTTCGTGATGATCCTGAACCTGGTGGCCCGCGGCATCGCCCGCTGGAAGGCCCCGCGCTAACAATTTGCGGCTACCGCCGCGCCACCGGTCGCTGACGCGGCCAACGGCGACCGAAGACTGGAAGTGAAGAAGTAGTCATGGCCAAGCGAATCGACGTAAGCGGACTGACCGCGTACTACGGCTCCCACAAGGCGATCGAGGACATCTCGATGACGGTCGAGCCGCGCTCGGTGACCGCGTTCATCGGGCCGTCCGGCTGCGGCAAGTCGACGTTCCTGCGGACCCTGAACCGTATGCACGAGGTCACCCCGGGCGGCCGGGTCGAGGGCAAGGTGCTCCTGGACGACGAGGACCTGTACGGCGCCGGGGTCGACCCGGTCTCCGTCCGCCGCGAGGTGGGCATGGTCTTCCAGCGTCCGAACCCCTTCCCCACGATGTCGATCTTCGACAACGTGGCGGCGGGCCTCAGGCTGAACGGCAACTACAAGAAGAGCGAGCTGAACGACGTCGTCGAGAGGTCGCTCAAGGGCGCCAACCTCTGGAACGAGGTGAAGGACCGCCTGAACAAGCCCGGCGCGGGCCTGTCAGGCGGTCAGCAGCAGCGTTTGTGCATCGCCCGGGCGATCGCGGTCGAGCCGAAGGTCCTGCTGATGGACGAGCCCTGCTCGGCCCTGGACCCGATCTCGACGCTCGCCATCGAGGACCTGATCGGTGAGCTGAAGGAACGGTTCACGATCGTCATCGTGACGCACAACATGCAGCAGGCGGCGCGCGTCTCGGACCGTACCGCGTTCTTCAACCTGGCGGCGGTCGGCCAGCCGGGCCGGCTGATCGAGATCGACGACACCGAGCGCATCTTCTCCAACCCGTCCGTCCAGGCGACGGAGGACTACATCTCGGGCCGCTTCGGCTGATCCGGCGGTTCGTCCGAGAACCCCTCGCGGTGCTGCATGGCGGTGCCACCGCGAGGACGCAAAGGGCCCGCCCCTGGCTCCCGGGGGCGGGCCCGTGCGTTTCCTTCACTCGGCGACTTCGGTCCGCTCCCACCACTGGTACACGGTGACCCGTCCCTCGTCGCTGTCCTCGTGGCGCGAGGTGACCTTGTAGTGCTCGTATCCCCCGGAGTGCGGAATCTTGAGTTCCTGACCCGGCGGAACGATCGGCACGACGGTGCCTGCCAGGTCCTGCGGGCCGCCTTCGAGGAGTGCCTTGGTAGTCATGACTCCAGTCTTGCCACACCGGTGCCGACCGCATCTCGAGCGGCGTCCGGGCGGTGTGCGAGCGGCGCCCGGAGGGCGTCCGGGGGCGGCGCCCTGGGGACGTCCGCCCCGGTGGCGCGGCGGGCAGGCGGGGGACTACAGGACGGCCAGGTCGATCAGCCAGAAGGAGCAGGCCGCCACGATCGCGGCCGCCGGCATGGTGATGAACCAGCCCAGGACGATGTTCTTCGCGACGCCCCAGCGCACGGCGTTCAGCCGCTTGGTGGCGCCCACGCCCATGATCGCGGAGGTGATCACATGGGTCGTCGAGATCGGCGCCTTGAACAGGAAGGCCGTCGTGAACATGATCGACGCACCCGTCGTCTCCGCCGCGAACCCCTGCGGCGGGTCCAGCTCGATGATCTTGCGGCCCAGGGTGCGCATGATGCGCCACCCGCCCGCGTAGGTGCCCAGCGAGAGCATCAGCGCGGAGACCAGCTTCACCCACACCGGGATCGGTTGCCCGTACTTCTCGACGTCGGCGATGACCAGCGCCATCACCACGACGCCCATGGTCTTCTGGGCGTCCTGCAGACCGTGGCCGAGGGCCATGCCGGCCGCGGACACCGTCTGCGCTATGCGGAAGCCGCGTTTGGCCTTGTGCGGGTTGGCCCGGCGGAAGATCCACATGATCGCCGTCATCACCAGATAGCCGACGATCACGCCGACCACCGGCGACAGGAACATCGGGGTGACGACCTTGTCCAGCACTCCGGACCAGTACACGGTCGTACCGCCCGCCAGCGCCGCACCCACCAGTCCTCCGAACAGCGCGTGCGACGAGGAGGAGGGCAGGCCGAAGTACCAGGTGACCAGGTTCCAGACGATGGCGCCGAGCAGCGCCGCGAAGAGGATCCCCATCCCCTTGCCGCCCGAGGGGGTCTGGATCAGGCCTTCACTGACCGTCTTGGCGACCCCGCTGCCGAGGAACGCACCGGCGAGGTTCATCACGGCCGCCATGGCCAGCGCCGCCCGCGGGGTGAGCGCGCGCGTCGAGACCGAAGTGGCGATGGCGTTCGCGGAGTCGTGGAAGCCGTTGGTGTAGGCGAAACCGAGCGCGACCAGGATGGTCAGGATCAGGGCAAAGGTGTCCATGGACGCCTCAGGACTCCTTGACCGCGATGGTCTCCACCGTGTTGGCCACGTGCTCGAAGGCGTCCGCCGCCTCTTCCAGCACGTCCACGATCTGCTTGAGCTTGAGGACCTCGATCGCGTCGTACTTGCCGTTGAACAGGTGCGCCAGGAGCTTGCGGTGGATCTGGTCCGCCTGGTTCTCCAGACGGTTCACCTCGATCCAGTACTCGGTGAGGTTCTCCATGGTGCGCAGGTGCGGCATGGCCTCCGCGGTCAGCTCCGCCGCCCGGGCCAGGACCTCGATCTGCTGTTCGACGCCCTTGGGCAGTTCCTCGACGTTGTAGAGGACGACCAGGTCGACGGCCTCCTCCATGAAGTCCATGATGTCGTCGAGGGACGACGCGAGGGAGTAGATGTCCTCGCGGTCGAAGGGTGTGATGAACGAGGAGTTCAGCTGGTGGAAGATCGCGTGCGTGGCGTCGTCACCCGCGTGTTCCGCTGCCCGCATACGCTCTGCGATCTCGGCCCGGGCGGATGCGTCCGCCCCGAGCAGTTCCATCAGGAGTTTCGAGCCGGTGACGATGTTGTCCGCGGAGGCGGCGAACATGTCATAGAAGCTCGTCTCCCTGGGGGTCAGACGAAAGCGCACGTGGGGTCCTCGGGGTGCTTCGGTTTCGGTCAGGGTGATGCTAAGGGCATCATCCGGCCACGGCTAAGGGGCCGTCCCCCAGTGTCGCCCATCAGGCATGGTGCTCCGCACGGGGGCAGGCCAAGGGTCCTGTACCCGGCAAAGTTCGTTACCATATACCCGGCAGGGGTATGTATCCGCAACGGGAGGACTCGATGACGACCACCGAGGCCGGCGCGGCGGCGTCCTCCGGGGCGACCGGGCACGCCACGCACGGGTACCACGAGCAGAAGGACGAGCACCTCAAGCGGCTGCGCCGGATCGAGGGCCAGATCCGCGGGCTGCAGCGGATGGTCGACGAGGACGTCTACTGCATCGACATACTCACCCAGGTGTCCGCCTCCACCAAGGCGCTGCAGTCCTTCGCCCTGCAGCTGCTGGAGGAACACCTGCGCCACTGCGTGGCCGACGCGGCCCTCAAGGGGGGCTCCGAGATCGACGCCAAGGTGGAGGAGGCCACGAAGGCGATCGGGCGGCTGCTGCGCACCTGACGCCGGGCGGGCCGGCCGCCCGGCGCCTGCCTGGTCGGGTTTCAGCCGCCGGAGGCGTCCCGCTCCTCGGCCACCCTCAGGACCTCGTCGATGCTTTCCAGACTGAGCCGCTCGTCGGCCGCCGAGGCCGCGATGATCAGTTCTCCGCACAGCTCGATCTCGGCGAGGGCCACGTGGTCCTGAACTGCCGTACCGCCGACCGGAGCCACGTGCGTCACCTCTTCTCTGCTGTTACCGACTTCCTAGAGTAGGGAGCGGCCTACACACCGCGCATGGCACGGAAGGGCTAGTTCGCCGGTCATTTCTCGCCTCACTTCTCGCCTCACTTCTCGGCGACGCGCCCGGCGTAGATGTCCTTCGAGTGCGGCAGTGTCACGGTCACGGGGGTCCCGAAGGCGTACAGCAGCGTCGTCGAGAAGACCGCCACGGTGCCCTTCTGCTGCCCGTTCACGAAGCTGAAGCGCTGCCGGATCTTGCGGATGCGTCCCTGGTCGTCGAGATACACGTCGAACGGGACATCCGCCGTGGCGAACCCTTTCGCCGCCGCCCGCAACGCCGCCTCGTCGGCATCCGTGGCACTGTGCGCCGCCAGTGCCAGGTCCGCGGTGCCGCGGTAGTGGCGCACCGCGACCCCCGCCACCTCGGTCGCCCCGACGTACGACGCCGTGCGCGTCCCGCGCAGCACCTCGGCGGCGGCGAACGGGTCGGTGGCGCCGCCGGTGACGAGGTTGCCGTCGGAGAGCGTGGCCGTGTCGACCCGTACCCACTTGTCGGCCGGCACGCCCGCGCCCCGGTTCTTCATGAACAGGGCGCCCGGGGCGAGGAGTTCGGTGATCGGCCGGTGCTCGGGGGTTCCGGCCGGGTCCTGCGGCAGCACCACCGTCAGCCGTCCGAGCTGGCTGCGGAAGTCGTAGGCGCCCTCGCCGCGGATCGTCACCCGGGTCCCGCCGGTGGCCATCTCCATCGACGTACGGGTCTGGGAACTGCCCGCCGCCAGCAGCGCGTCGGCGGCCTGGCGCAGCGTCTGCACCGGGTCGGCCGCGGCTCGCGCGTCCTCGGCGGCGGCACCGCTGCCGGAGCATCCGGTGGCGCCCCCGCAGACCAGGAGCCCCGCCGTGAGCAGTGCCCCGCTCGCCCGTCGCCTCTGCCGCCGCTCCGCCATCGCCTGCCTACCCCCAGCCGCTACGTCTGTCACGGGCCCCCTGTCGTTCCGGTTAACGACGGGTAGGTGGCCCCCGTCACGCGCCGAACCGGCCCTGGGGAGGGGATACGAGCTGTTTACCCAGTGTGGGTAACGTTGTCGGCGTGGCGCAGCAGGAGGGGCTCGGCCCTGCCGGGGCAGATCAGGAACACCGCACGACCACCGTCGAACAGGGCCGTTTCTGTCTTGCCTGCTGCAGCTGCGGCTGGCGCGGCCCGGCCCGGCGGGCCCGCAGCCTGGCCCGCGCGGACGCCGCGGGGCACCAGGCGGGCGGCTGAGCGGGGTGCGTGCCGTCAGGCCAGGCGCAGCGTGGTCAGCAGTTCGTCGACCAGTTCCCGGTCGCGGTACTGGGTCAGACGGCTGCGGGCGGCCGCGGGGGACAGCCAGAGGATGCGGTCCACCTCGTCGCTCGGCGTGAAACGGCACCCGGTGGCCTCGGCCGCCCAGTAACGCACTTGCTTGAGGCGGCCGTTGGCCATGTAGCGCAGGGTGCTGAGCTCGGCGCCCGGGACCGCGGTGCAGCCCGTCTCCTCCGCGACCTCGCGCAGGGCTCCCGCGAGCGGGTCCTCGCCGCGCTTGAGCTTGCCCTTGGGCCAGGACCAGTCGTCGTACTTCGGCCGGTGGACGAGGCACAGTTCGAGTGCCCCGTCCACCGGCGAACGACGCCACAGGACGCAGCCGGCCGCGCGGACGACGGGTTCCTTCGTGCGAGTCACCGGTTGCCTCACCGCTTCCTCAGGGAGCGTTGACCGTCTGCTTCTGCCACGCCTGCTGGAAGGCGAACCTGGCCGCCTCCACCTCGTGCCGCTGGTCGGCGTGGAGCACGCCGAGCGCGTACGCCGTGGCCGGGGCGATGCGCGGCGTGCGGGCGGCCGCCGCCGCGGCCGCCGCCGCCTCCGAGGCGTCGCGGTGCCGGTTGAGGGCCTGGCCGGCCGTCATCAGCCGGACGTCCACGGGGGCTCCCCCGAGCTCGTCACTGTGCAGGACCTCGCGGGCGTACCGGTACAGGCGCAGCAGCAGGCGGACCTGGTGCCAGGGCGCGTCCTGCGCGTGCGGGGACGGATCCGGGGCCAGGCCGTGGATCAGCGCCTCCGCGTTGTACGGGCTGCCCGCGGTGACCAGCGGCAGGACGGCCACGGCCCCTGTCAGCCGCTCCTCCGCGGCGGCTGCCAGGGGGCGCAGGTCAGCGGTGGCCGCGCTCGAGGTGAGCGGGACGTCGCTGGCCAGGACGGCGACCTTGTCGGCGACGGCGTGGAAGCGGCTTGATCCGAGGGCCTGCAGGGCCGTGGAGTGCGCTCGGGTCCGGGCCAGGGTCAGCTGGCGTTCCAGCAGGGCGCCCGCCTTCGCCGCGCCCACCGTGAGGTTGCCGCGGTCCGGTGTGGCCGGCTGCGGCGGGGGCACGGCGGGGCCGGCCGGGCGGCTGCCCACGGCGACGCCGGCGGCGGCCGGCGGGGCGGGCAGTGCCGTGGAGCCCGACAGCCGGTGCAGGGCCAGCAACAGGCGTTCCAGACGTCCCTGGTAGGCGTGTTCACGCGCCAGCGTGCCCGACAGCCAGGCCAGTTCGGGCCGCAGCTCCTCCGACCAGTTCTCCTCCAGCAGGGGGCGGAAGGTGTGCAGACTGCCGCTGATCCGGCGGGCCGAGCGGCGCAGGGCGCGCGCCGCGTCGACGGCCTCCTCCGAGCCGTTGTTCGCCGCGCCGCCGGTCTCCCGGTGCAGACGCAGTGCGCGGAGGAACTCCGTGGCCTGCGTGCGCAGATAACCCGCGAGGGCGTCGGCGGTGGGCGCCCCCGCGGCCGAGAGCTTGGCGGGCGGCCCGGCCGTGGGGTCCGTCGGTTCAAGGTGTTGCTGTGCCACGCCGGCGCCTCCGGGCGTCTATGAGCATCTCCTGGACGTTGCGCAGGGGTTGGCCGTCCGCGTCGGTCGCGTGCCTGGTCCACTCGCCGTCCGGCCCCAGGTGCCAGGAGGCGGTGCTGTCGGACATGCCGGTCTCCAGCAGCCGGTTGAGCGACGCCCGGTGGGCCGGGTCGACGACCCGGACCAGGGCCTCGATTCGCCGGTCCAGGTTGCGGTGCATCATGTCGGCGCTGCCGATCCACACTTCGGGCTCGCCACCGTTGCCGAAGGCGAAGACCCGGGAGTGCTCCAGGAAGCGCCCGAGGATGGACCGTACGCGAATGTTCTCGGACAGCCCCGTCACGCCGGGGCGCAGCGCGCAGATGCCACGCACCCAGACGTCGACCGGCACCCCTGCCTGGGACGCGCGGTAGAGGGCGTCGATGATCGCCTCGTCGACCATCGAGTTGACCTTGATGCGGATGAAGGCGGGACGCCCGGCACGGTGGTGCTGGACCTCCTTGTTGATCCGCGCTACGAGGCCGTCCCGCAGGGACTTGGGGGCGACCAGCAGCCGCCGGTAGGTCTCGCGGCGCGAGTAGCCCGACAGCCGGTTGAACAGGTCGGACAGGTCCGCGCCCACCTGCGGGTCGGCGGTGAGCAGACCCAGGTCCTCGTACAGACGGGCCGTCTTCGGGTGGTAGTTGCCCGTGCCGACGTGGCTGTAGCGCCGCAGGGTGTCGCCCTCCTGCCGGACCACCAGCGACAGCTTGCAGTGGGTCTTCAGGCCGACCAGGCCGTACACGACGTGGCAGCCGGCCTCCTCCAGCTTGCGTGCCCACTTGATGTTGGCGTGCTCGTCGAAGCGGGCCTTGATCTCGACCAGGACGAGGACCTGCTTGCCGGACTCGGCGGCGTCGATGAGCGCGTCGACTATGGGGGAGTCGCCCGAGGTCCGGTACAGGGTCTGCTTGATGGCGAGCACGTCGGGGTCGGCGGCCGCCTGCTCCAGGAAGGCCTGGACGGAGGTCGAGAAGGAGTCGTACGGGTGGTGCAGGAGCACGTCCCGGCTGCGCAGGGCGGCGAAGATGTCCGGCGCCGACGCCGACTCCACCTCGGCGAGGTCGCGGTGGGTGCCGGCGACGAACTTCGGGTACTTCAGCTCGGGCCGGTCGAGGCTGTGGATGCGGAAGAGGCCGGTGAGGTCCAGGGGGCCCGGCAGCGGGTACACCTCGGCCTCGCTGATCTTCAGCTCCCGTACCAGCAGGTCGAGCACCTCGCGGTCGATGGACTCCTCGACCTCCAGGCGCACCGGCGGCCCGAAGCGGCGCCGCATGAGCTCCTTCTCCAGGGCCTGGAGCAGGTTCTCGGCGTCGTCCTCCTCGACTTCGAGGTCCTCGTTGCGCGTGATGCGGAAGGCGTGGTGCTCCAGCACCTCCATGCCGGGGAACAGCTCCTCCAGGTGCGCGGCGATGACGTCCTCGATGGGCACGTACCGGCCCGGGGAGCTCTCCAGGAAGCGGGACAGCAGCGGCGGCACCTTCACCCGGGCGAAGTGCCGGTGGCCGCTGACCGGGTTGCGCACGACCACGGCCAGGTTCAGGGACAGGCCGGAGATGTACGGGAACGGGTGTGCCGGGTCGACCGCCAGGGGGGTCAGCACCGGGAAGATCTGGTGCCGGAAGAGCGTGAACAGGCGGGCCTGCTCCTTCTCGGCGAGCTCGCCCCAGCGGACCAGGTGGATGCCCTCCTCCGCGAGGGCGGGCGCGACGTCCTCGTGGAAGCAGGCGGCATGCCGGGCCATGAGCTCGCGCGAGCGGGCCCAGATCATCTCCAGCACCTGGGTCGGCTGCAGTCCGGAGGCGGACCGGGTGGCGACCCCGGTGGCGATACGGCGCTTCAGACCGGCGACCCGGACCATGAAGAACTCGTCCAGGTTGCTGGCGAAGATCGCCAGGAAGTTGGCCCGTTCGAGCAGGGGCGTTTCCGGGTCCTCGGCGAGTTCGAGGACGCGCTCGTTGAAGGCGAGCCAGCTGCGCTCCCGGTCGAGGAACCGGCCCTGTGGCAGCTGTGCCCCGTCAACCTGCGCTTCCTCGTACGCGTCGAGGTCGGCATCGATGTCGGGTTCCAGGTCGGAGACCGCCGCCGCCACGGTGTGCGGGCGGTGGGCGGCTATGGAGCCCACGGAGGGCTGCGCGTGCTGGACCTGTGCCTGGGTGTCTGGCTGGCTCATGGACCCATTCTTCCGCGCCAGAGGCGGGACGGGCGCGTCGGACAGCGCGGGCGGGAGCACTGCGGCGGCGGAGTGGCCCCCGCTCGGCCGAGGCCGCGAGTGGGCGGGAGCGACCCCGTTCCCCGCGGTCCCCTCGGGGGGCGGCGAAGGCTCTGGCACGGCGGGCTTCATTGGCCGAGCGTCGCAAGTCCGGCTGAATCGTTGGTTACGGAGACATGACGTGCGGGATATCGGGGGGCGGCCCGCGGAAGTCCGCGGGCGCGGGGGCCGTGCCGCGGTCAGGGCGTGCGGCGCACGTGGGCGCGTATGTCTCGAATGGCCGTGCGTACACCGGTCTCAGGCCGTGCGGCGGCGCAGCAGCGTGAAGGCGGCCAGGGTCAGCAGGCCGGTCAGCGCCAGGACGAGGGCCGTGGTGGTGAGCTGCAGGGGCCAGTAGTGCGAGGCGGGGTGAAAGGTGCTGTAGAAGCCGGTGGCATCGAGCTTGTCGTGAATGGCACGGCACTCCGCCTCCGTGCCGTAGCCGCACCCGGGATCGGGGATGTGCGCACCGGTGGAGGTGACCAGGCCCTGGCCGACCTGGAGGCCCGAGCCCGGGTAGCCGGTCGTGAGGCTGCCGACCCGGATGACGGCCGGCCACAGGTGGGGCAGGGCCAGGCCGGCGGTGACGCGCACCGCGCCCGTGAGGACGGCGGCGGCGCCGATCGCGGCCAGGGAGCGACGCGAGACCAGGCCGGCAAGGGCTCCGGCGGCCAGGCCGCACAGGGCGAAGGCGACCGTCGTCGGGCCGTTGCTGTGCAGGGTCACGTCGTCGTACCAGGGCTTGGCGGTGTCGATCCGGCCCTCGCCCGCCGGCCACGCCAGGTGGTGCAGCACGACCAGCAGGCCCGTTCCGGCGGCGACCAGCGCGGCCGGAACGCCGAGCGCGGTCGCCGTCCAGCGCGCCGGGGAGACGCCCTGGGTCCAGACCAGCCGGGCGGTGCCGCTCTCCAGTTCGCGGCCGAACAGGGCGCCCGCCCAGGCGGCCACGAGGAACGGGAGGACCGTGAGGGTGACGGTCGTCCTGGGTGTCGGAGCATGGCGCGGAAAGTCAGGTACCGCCGTGTGAACCGATGGGCGGGCCCGGTCCGATGAGGAGACGTGAGCGAAACGCGAAGCGACGGAGAGCTGCTGCGGGCCATCGCGGCGGACGGCGACCGGCGCGCCTTCGAGGAGCTGTACCGGCGGTACGCGCCGTGGCTGTCGGCGCGGCTGCGCGGTCGCTGCGCCGATGCCGCCCTCGTCGACGACGTGGTCCAGGAGACCTTCCTCGCGGTCTGGCGGGGTGCCGCCCGCTACCGGGAGGAGGGCCGCACCCCGGACGCGGCGGGGTGGCTGTGGCGCATCGCCGCGCGGCGGCTGATCGACGCGCTGCGCGGTGACGGGGCGCGCGGGCGGCTGCGGCAGGCGCTGACGCGGCTGAGGCACCGCGACGAGGCGTCCGCGGAGGAGCGCGTGCTCGCGGGGGTGGAGCACGGGGACCTCGCGGGCGCCCTCACCCGGCTCTCGCCGGAACTGCGGGCCGTCCTGCAGGCCACGGTGATCGACGGGCTCAGCACCCGGGAGGCGGCCGTCCTGCTCGGCATTCCGGCCGGCACGGTCAAGACACGGGCCATGCGGGCCCGCAAGCAGCTGCGGGAGGCACTGGCATGACCTGGCACGTTGCCGAAGAGGACCTGCGGGCGTATGTGCGCGGCGAGCTGGCCCCGCCCCTGCTGTGGTCCGCCGACACCCATCTCGCCGCCTGCGCCGATTGCCGGGCCCGGCTCGCCCCGGTGAGCGACCCGGTTGCGCTGGCCGTCGGCTGGGAGCGGCTGGACGCGGAGCTCGACGCGCCGCGGCCCGGACTGTTCGAGGGACTGCTGCTGCGGCTCGGCCTGGCCGACCACACGGCACGGCTGCTGGCCGCGACGCCGGTGCTGCGCCGGTCGTGGCTGCTGGCGGTGGCCGCGGTACTGATGATGGCGGCGGCCGCGTCCGACGCCCTGCGCTCGCCGCAGTCGCCCACCCTGTTCCTGGCGCTCGCCCCGTTGCTGCCGCTCGCGGGGGTGGCCCTGGCGTACGGCCCGGCGCTCGACCCGACGTACGAGATGGCCGTGGTCGCCCCGCTGCACGGGTTCCGGCTGCTGCTCGTGCGCACGGTCGCCGTACTGGCCGTCGGGCTCGGGCTGAACGGGCTCGCCACCCTCGCGCTGCCCGGGTACGGGCTGGGCGCGCTGGCCTGGCTGCTGCCCGGGCTCGCCCTCACCTCGACCGGTCTGGCGCTCTCCACCCGGCTGGGTCCGGTCCTGGCCCCCGCCCTGACCGGCATGGCGTGGGTCGGGCTGCTGGTGGTGGCCCGTGAGGCGACCCCGGGGACCGCGCCCCTCCCACCGTTCACCGCGGCGGGCCAGGCGGTCGCGGCCGCCGTCGCCGCCCTCGCCACCGGGCTGGTCTTCGTCCTGCGCGACCGCTTCGACTCCGCCCGCGCCCCCTTCACCGACCTGTCCCACGGGAGCACTTCGTGACCGTCACCGTTTCCGCCTCCGGGCTGGCCGTCCGCTACGGCGGCACCACCGCGCTGGACGACGTCTCCCTGCGGCTGGGCGAGGGCATCACCGGGCTGCTGGGTCCCAACGGGGCCGGCAAGACCACCCTGCTGCGGGTGCTCGCCACGGCCGTGCCGCCCGACCGGGGCGCCCTCACGGTGCTCGGCCACGACCCGGCCACGGCGCCGGGCCGTCTCGCGGTGCGCCGCTCGCTCGGCTACCTGCCGCAGAACCCCGGCTTCCACCCCGACTTCACCGCGTTCGCGTTCGTCGACTACGTGGCGATCCTGAAGGAGCTGACCGACCGCGGGGCACGCCACCGCGAGGTGCGGCGGGTGCTGGAGGAGGTCGGCCTCGGCGACGTCCGCGGCCGGCGCATCAAGCGGCTGTCCGGGGGCATGCGGCAGCGGGTCGCCCTGGCCGCCGCGCTGGTCGGCGAACCACGTTTCCTCGTCCTGGACGAGCCGACCGTCGGCCTCGACCCCGAGCAGCGGATGCGCTTCCGGGACCTGATCACCCGCACCGGCGAGGGCCGCACGGTGCTGCTGTCCACCCACCAGACCGAGGACGTCGCGATGCTCTGCCACCGCGTGATCGTCATGGCCGGCGGCCGGGTCCGCTTCGAGGGCACCCCCGCCGAGCTGACCGCGCGGGCGGCCGGACGGGTGTGGAGCAGCGCGGACCGCGACCCGGGCGCACGCGCCGGATGGCGTACGGGCACGGGGGCCTTCCGCAACGTCGGCGACCCGCCCGCGGGCGCCGACCTCCTCGAACCCTCTCTTGAGGACGGCTATCTGCTCGCCCTCGACGACACCGGAGCGGAGGCGGCTGCCCGATGACCACGACGCTCGAGTCCCCCGCGCCGGCGGCCACCGAAGCGGCGTACGAGGGGCGGCGCCGGCCGGCCGTCGTCGCCCTCGCCCGCTTCGAGGCTCGCGAACTGCTGCTCAAGGTCCCGGTGTTCGCCGTCCTCGTGCTGTATCTGGCCGAGACCGGCTGGGCGATGTTCTCCGGCCACGAGGGCATGGACGACTTCCCGGCGCTCCAGGACGTCGACCGGGCCACCCAGAGCGGGTCCCTGCTGGTCGGCGTCGCCCTGTTCGCCTGCGCCAACCGGGCCGTGCTGCGCTCCCGCCGCCGGGGCACCGACCGGCACTTCGACGTGCTGGTGATGGAGCCGTGGCGGCGGACGCTGGGGCACGCCCTCTCGGTCGTCCCGTTCGCGCTGCTCGTCGCACTGGTCGTCGCCTTCCGGTTCGGCCGGGCGGCGGTCGAGCCGGGCGCGGTCGGCCACGGCTCGGTCGCCGAACTGGCGGTGGGCCCGCTGACCGTGCTCCTGGGCGGCGTCGCGGGGGTGCTGCTGGGCCGTCTGATCCCGTCCTCCTTCGCCGCTCCGCTGTTCGCGGTCGCCCTCTACGTGGCCGTCACCTACGTCGGGGTGTTCGCCGACAACGCCCTCTGGTCCCGCTGGCTCGCCCCGGTCGTCGAGGACAGGGGCGCGGACCCCTTCCCCTCCGACCTGGTGGGCCGCCCCGCCGCCTGGCACGCCCTCTACCTGACCGGTCTCGTCGCGACCCTGCTGGGCGCCGCGCTGCTGCGCAGCGGCGGCCGCACGGTCCGCGTCAAGGCGGTGACCGCCCTCGCCCTCGCCGCCACGGCCGCCGGGATCGCCGGCCAGGCCCAGGGCCCGTCGGCCGCCCTGGAGGCGGCCAGGGCCAAGGTCTCCGTCAGCCCCGAGCAGGCCGAGTCCTGCACCGTGCGCGGCACCACGACCTACTGCGCCCTGCCCGAGTGGACCGGGCGCACCGCCGAGTGGGCGAAGACCGTCACGCGCGTGCAGTCCCTCGCGGGCGGCAGCGCCGCCGGGCAGCGGCTGACCGTACGACAGCGCGTCGACGCCCGCGACGGCCTGCAGAACGACCCCTACTACGAGCCCCTCACCCGGCGCGGCGAGACCACCGTCCTCACCCGCTGGGGCGGCAACCGCATCCCCGAGTTCTCGGTCGGGCTGGCCTCGGTGCTGGTCGCGGGGGACGAGAAGGCCGGTGCCGCGGTGTGCGACGGCCGGGTGGTGACCGTCATGTGGCTCGCGCTCGGCAACGACCCCGCCCCGATGACCGCCCTGCGCAACGTCCGCCTCGACGACAGCGTCAAGGGATCCGCATATGTGCTCACCCCCACGAACGGACTCAAGATGAGCGCCGAACAGACGCGGATCGTGCGGGAGTTGCTGCACCGTCCGCGCCCGCAGGTCACCGCAGCGGTCAAGGCCCACTGGGCCGAGCTGACCGCTCCCGGAGTCCCGACGGTGCGCGTGGGCCGGCTGCTGGGCGTGCCGTCCGCGGCGCCGGGGACGGAGAGCGAGGACGCGTGCGGCGAGTGACGGTACGGCCTGCGCGGGCGGCGCCGCGCACGGCCTCGGTGAGCGGCGTGGGGACGGTGATCGGCGCCCTGGTGCGCCCGGAGTGGCGGTCCCTGCCGTGGCCGGCGCTCGCGGGAGCGGGTGCGCTCGGGCTGCTGACCGCGGGGGTCGTGCGGCTGCCCGGTCAGGAACCGGACGTGGTGGCCGCCCTGGTGCTGCTGCGGCTGGCCGCGCTCGGCGGCGGGCTCTCACTGGCGTTCGTCTCCGACGATCCCGCCCGGCACACCACCGCCGCGGTACCGGTGCGGCGCGCGGTGCGGGCGGCGCTGCGGGTGGCGCTCCTCGCCCCGCTCGTGGTGGCCTGGTGGACGGCGATGCTGTTCCTGGTGCCGGCGGAGGCGCGGCCTCCGGCCGGCGCGGTGACCCTGGAGGCGGCCGCCGTCGCCACCGGCGCGCTGGCCCTCGCGGCGGCCGCGGTGCGCTTCGGGGACGAGCCCCGGCCGGGCGGCGGCATCGCGGTCACGCTGCTCGTGCTGGCTCTCGTCGCGGTGCTCGTGCCGCGACGCTGGAGCCTGCTGGTGCTGCCGGACGACCCGAACTGGGCGGCGGCGCACGGGTGGTGGGCGGCGATCCTGATGCTGGCGGGGGCCGTGTGGGCGATGTGCGTGCCGGAGCCGCTGAGACGCCGGTCGGTCCGCTCCGGCCGGCCGCCGGTCACGTCTCGGTGCGGTACATCAGGTCCGTCTCGTACGTGGTGAACCCCATCCGCTCGTACACGGAGACCGCCGCCTTGTTGTCGGCGTCGACGTAGAGCATCGCCGTCGGCAGCTCCTGTGCCGCCAGGTGCCGCAGCCCGACCACCGTGAGGGCCCTGCCGAGCCCGCCGCCCTGGGCGCCGGGGGCGACGCCGAGGACGTACACCTCCCCGAGCTGCTCCTGTGCGTGCACCTTGGTCCAGTGGAAGCCGACCAGCCGGCCCTCCCGCTCGGCCAGGAAGAACCCGCGTGGATCGAACCACGGCTCCCCCTGGCGGTCGTCCAGGTCCCGCTGGGTGAGCGAGCCCTGCTCGGGATGGTGGGCGAACGCCTCCGCGTTGACGGCGAGCCACGCGGCGTCGTCCTCGCCGGGGACGAAGGTCCGTACCGTCACGCCCTCGGGCAGCTTCGGTTCGGGCAGACCGAAGCCGGTGAGCGGCCGCCGCATCTGGCGCAGTTCGCGGAAGAGGGTGAGCCCGAGGACCTGCGCGAGGTGGCGGGCGGAGGAGTGCCCGCCGTGCGCCCACACCCGCAGCCGCCTGCCCGAGGCGGCCAGCAGCGCCGAGCCGAGCGCCCGCCCGTGGCCGTGCCCCCGGTGCGAGGGGTGTACGACCAGCTCGGCGGCGGGCGCCTCCACGGGGTCGGTGTCCTCCAGCTGGGCATAGCCGACGAGTTCGTCGTCGACGGTGAGCAGCAGATGGGACACGCCCTCGCGGGCCCCGCCGCGCAGCTGCAGCCGGCCCTGCTCGGACACCGCCTGCTGCCCGTCGTTGCGGGCGGCGTCCGCCAGCAGGTCGAGCACGGCCTCGGCCTGGTCCGGGGAGAGTGCGGAGCGGGTCTCGATGGAGCGGGCGATCGGTGCGGTGTCGTCGCTGGTCATGCGTATGAGAGTACGGCGCGGCCGCCGGGTCAGGGAGTTTCCGGTGGTGGCACTGGTGCGCCCGGCAGGCGTACGGTCGCCACCGTGCCGCCGTCCCCGGCCGGGGCCAGGGCGACCTCGCCGCCGGCCTGCTCGATCGTGCGGGCGACGATGGACAGGCCCAGGCCCGAACCGGGCAGGGCGCGTGCGCTCGGCGAGCGCCAGAAACGGTCGAAGACGTGCGGGAGTTCGTCGGCGGGGATGCCGGGGCCGTGGTCGCGGACGGTCAGCACGCCCCGCTCCAGGACGGCCTCGACCGTACCGCCCTCCGGGCTGAACTTCACCGCGTTGTCCAGGATGTTGACCACCGCCCGCTCCAGCGCGGACGGCTCCGCGCGGACGTACCAGGGGTCGAGGTCCGCCGTGATCGTCAGTTCCGGGCCGCGCAGCCGGGCCCGGCGCAGCGCCGCCTCCACCGTGTCGTGGAAGGCGATGACCTGCACCCGCTCGCCGCGTTGCCCCTCCGACCGGGAGAGCTCCTGCAGGTCGCCGATCAGCGACGCCAGTTCGGTCATCTGCGCCTTCACCGAGGCGAGCAGCGCCTTGCGGTCCGCCTCGGGGATCGGGCGGCCGGTCTCCTCGCTGCGGGTGAGGAGTTCGATGTTGGTGCGCAGGGAGGTCAAAGGCGTGCGCAGTTCGTGCCCCGCGTCCGCGATGAGCTGCTGCTGGAGCTCGCGGGAGCTGGCCAGGGCGGAGGTCATCGAGTTGAAGGAGCGGGACAGGCGGGCGACTTCGTCGTCGCTCTCCTCGTCGACCGGAATGCGGACGGAGAGGTCTTCGGTGCGGGCGATGTGTTCCGCCGCCTCGGTCAGCTTGTCGACCGGGCGCAGACTCGCGCGGGCCACGGCCAGGCCGGCCGCTCCGGCGCCGACCACGCCGATGCCGGAGACGAACAGCAGCAGCAGGGCGAGGTCGTTGAGGGTGCTCTGGGTGTTCCTGAGGGGGGCGGCCAGGACCAGGGCGTAGCCCGGAACCGGGGTGCGCGAGCTCACCTCTCCCCGGCCGACCGTCAGCGGCAGGGTCAGCACCCGGACGGTGTTTCCGCTGCTGTCGGAGTCGGTGCGCAGCTGGTTCCCGTCGTACCTCGGGTTCCTGGCCATGTCCTTGTCGACGGCGCGGGGCTGCACCAGGCCGGCCGAGTTCCGGAAGAGACAGGTGGTGCCGCTCGCGTCGACGATCTCGTAGTACTGCGACTTGGGGCCGGGGCCGAAGCCGTTGGTGCCGATCTGGCTCGACGCCGACTGGGGGCAGGTGGCGATGACGTTCGCGATGCTGGTGCCGTCCATCGGCACCCGGGCGGTGGCCCGCAGATCGTTGTCGATCTCGTTGTACAGCCGGTCCCGCACGATGAACCAGCAGGTCACCGAGACCGCGGCCACCGCGAACGCCACCGCCGCCGCCACCAGCAGCGCCAGCCGGGAGCGGATGGGCAGGGCGCGGAAGTGGCGTACCGCCTTGTTCACTCCGCGCCGCCCTGCCGCAGCACGTACCCGACGCCGCGCACGGTGTGCACCAGCCGCGGCTCGCCGTCGGCCTCGGTCTTGCGGCGCAGGTACATGACGTAGACGTCGAGGGAGTTCGACGAGGGCTCGAAGTCGAAGCCCCACACCGCCTTCAGGATCTGCTCTCGGGTGAGCACCTGGCGCGGGTGGGCCATGAACATCTCCAGCAGCGTGAACTCGGTGCGGGTCAGCTCGACCTGCCGCCCGCCGCGCGTGACCTCGCGCGTGGCGAGGTCCATGCGCAGGTCGCCGAAGGTGAGGGCCTCGCCCTCGTCGGCCCCGCCCGCCACCGCCGCGTACGAGCTGCGCCGCAGCAGCGCGCGGATCCGGGCGAACAGCTCGTCCAGCTCGAACGGCTTGACCAGGTAGTCGTCCGCCCCGGCGTCCAGACCCGTCACCCGGTCGCCGACGGTGTCGCGCGCCGTCAGCATCAGGATCGGGGTCGTGTCGCCCGCGCCGCGGATCCGGCGGGCGGCGGTCAGGCCGTCCATGCGCGGCATCTGGATGTCGAGGACCACCAGGTCCGGCTTGTACGCGGCCGCCTTGTCCAGCGCGTGCGCGCCGTCCACGGCGACCTCGGTGTCGTACCCCTCGAAGGCGAGGCTGCGCTGGAGTGCCTCGCGCACCGCGGGCTCGTCGTCGACGATCAGGATGCGCTGGGGGTCACGGTCGCCATCGGCGGGGCTCATCGCTCGCTGTTCCTCGGGGTGCGGTGGGTCGTGGGTGGGGCCCTCTCAGCCTCGCACGTTCGCGGGCCGTCGGGCGGGGTGCGCCGAGGCTCACCCCCGCACCGCCGTCAGCCGCCTCAGCGGCACCTTGTGGCGGTGCGGACGCACGGCGGAGGAGGTCCGCAGGCCCATCATCTGGGGTACCGCGACCTCGGGCGTGCGGCTCGCCGGGCTGTGGAGATCCTTGGCGACGCACAGGGGCAGGGCGACCCCCGCGGGGACGGTCGCGTCGACGGTGGCGGTCGTCTCGTGCACAAACTGCTCGATCATTGTCGTGCTCCTCTCACTCGCCCGGCCGTTGGCCCGCTCAGCTCTGGGAGCCGGAGCGGAGTTTGGCCAGGTCGGACTTGACGGTGTTGATCGGTATGGCGAAGCCGAGTCCCACGCTGCCGGCGCCGGCCGAGTCGGTGCCCGAGGAACCCGAGGAAGCCGAGGAGTACATAGCGGAGTTGATGCCGACGACGTTGCCGCCTGCGTCGATCAGCGCGCCGCCGGAGTTGCCCGGGTTGAGGGACGCGTCCGTCTGGAGCGCCTTGTAGGTCGTGGTGGAGGAGCCGGTGTCGCCGTTGAACTGGCGTCCGCCGAACTGGAACGGCCACCGGCCGTCGCCGCCGCCCTGCCCCTGGTTCTCGTCGGTCGAGACGGTCACG
This sequence comes from Streptomyces sp. NPDC046197, assembly GCF_040646295.1. Classification (NCBI taxonomy): domain Bacteria; kingdom Bacillati; phylum Actinomycetota; class Actinomycetes; order Kitasatosporales; family Streptomycetaceae; genus Streptomyces; species Streptomyces sp. NPDC046197. The sequence continues at coordinate 41,059 of NZ_JBEYZY010000041.1, forward strand.
TCCCGGTTCAGGGCCGAGACGATGCCGCTGGTGACGGTGCCGGTCAGGCCCTCGGGGGAGCCGATCGCGACGACCTGGTCGCCGACCGCCACGCCGTCGGAGTCGCCGAGGGCCGCCGTCTTCAGCCCGGCGGCGCCCTCCAGCTTGATCAGGGCGAGGTCCTTGGAGCTGTCGGTGCCGACGACCTGCGCGGTGTACGCCTTGCCGTCGCTGGTGCGTGCCTTGATCGACGTGGCGCCCGCGATCACGTGGTTGTTGGTGACGATCTCGCCGTTGCCGGTGATGACCACCCCGGAGCCGGTGGAGGTGCCGTTGCTCAGGGTGGCGTTGATCTCGACGACGCTCGGGCTGACCGCCTTGGCGATCGCCGCGATGCTGCCCCGCTGGCTGGAGGGCACCACATTGGTGCTCGTGGTGCTGGAGGCGACCGTGGTCCTGCCGGTCAGTTCCTGGAAGGCGTACGCGGTCCCGCCGCCCACGGCCGCGGCCGTGATCGCCACGGCGGCGAGCAGGGCGACCGGGCCCTTGGCGCGCTTGTTCGGCGCGGGCTCGGCCGGGACGGTGGGCAGCACAGCGGTGCCGCCGTTGCCGCCCCCGTGACCGCCGTGGGCGCCCTGGGTGAACGGGGCCGGTGCGGGGTCGTACGGAGGCGGGGGCGGCCACTCCGGGTTGACGGGAGAGGAGACGGGCTGCTGCTGGCTCTCGGTCATGTCAAAGAGAGTGTCCCGGGATCATGAGAGGCTCCTGAGTCCCCGCTGAGAAGCCCGACAGAACCGCGTATGCCCGATATAAAGAGGCCCGACATGAAGAGGCCCGACATGAAGAGGCCCGACATGAAGAGGGCCGAGAGGAAGAGGCCCGAGAGGAAGAGGCCCGACATGAAGAGGCCCGAGAGGAAGAGGCCCGAGGTCCCGGTGAAGGGGCCCGGGGCTCCGGGCGGGCGAGCAGCCACCGACGCCCCGCGGCCGCACGCCCTTGCAACCGACCGGGCCCTACGGCGTCACCCGCACCCGCAGGACTTCCGCACGACCAGCCGCGACGGGAACACCCGCAGCCGCTCACGGCGGGAACCGGCGACCCGCAGCCCGTCGTCCAGCACGAGGTCGACGGCCGCCCGGGCCATCGCCGACCGGTCCGAGGCCACCGTCGTCAGCGGCGGATCCGCCAGTGCCGCCTCCTTGATGTCGTCGAACCCGGCCACCGCCAGCTCACCGGGCACGTCGATCCGCAGCTCCCGCGCGGCCCGCAGCAGTCCGAGCGCCTGGTCGTCGGTGGAGCAGAAGATCGCCGGCGGACGGTCGGGACCGGAGAGGATCTCCAGGCCCACGCGGTACGCGTCGTACCGGTTGTACGGCGCCTCGAACAGGCGCCCCTGGGTCGGCAGTCCCGCCTCGGCCATCGCGCGCCGCCAGCCCTCGACGTGGTCGGAGACGGGGTCGCCCACGGCCGGCGTCTCGGCCGTGCCGCCCATACACGCCACGTAGTCGTAGCCGTGCTCCAGCAGGTGACGTACGGCGAGCTGGGCGCCGCCGAGGTCGTCGGTGACGACGGCGACGTCGTCGATGGCCTCGGGCCGCTCGTGCAGCAGCACCACGCGGGCGTCCCACGCGTCGATCTCGGCGGCGGCGAGATCGTTCAGCGCGTGGCTCACCAGAATCAGCCCGGAGACCCGCATCCCGAGGAAGGCCCGCAGATAGTGGACCTCGCGCTCACCGACGTAGTCGGAGTTGCCGACGAGAACCATTTTTCCGCGCTCGGCGGCGGCCCACTCGACCGCGTGCGCCATCTCCCCGAAGAACGGCTGGCGCGCGTCCGGAACGATGAGACCTATCAGGTCGGTGCGGCGCGAGGCCATGGCCTGGGCGACCCGGTCGGGCCGGTACCCCAGCTCCTTGATGGCGGCGAGGACACGCTCGCGCGTGGCCGGGGCGACCGGCCGGGGTCCGTTGTTGATGACATAGCTGACCACGGCGGTGGAAGTCCCCGCCAGCCGCGCCACATCATCCCGAGTCACCTTGGCCACGCGCGGAGTCTACGCGGATGGACCCGCTCCGGGCAGGGCGTATCGAAGCTTGGATGTGCGTAAGCAATGCCCTGCCCGGGCGTCCGCTACGCCTTCGCGCGGACCTCCGCGGCGGCCGCCTCCGCCGGGGTGTCCGCATCCTCCGTCTTTGGCCGGGCCGACTCGGCCCCCGCCTCCGCCCTGTCGTTCCCGGATTCTCCCGAACGGGAGGAGCTCCCGGCCGCGCGGTCCGCCTTCTCAGGAGTAACGAATCGATAACCGACATTTCGCACGGTTCCGATCAGCGACTCGTGCTCGGGGCCGAGCTTGGCGCGCAGCCGCCGTACGTGCACGTCGACGGTCCGGGTGCCGCCGAAGTAGTCGTACCCCCACACCTCCTGCAGCAGCTGGGCGCGGGTGAAGACGCGGCCGGGGTGCTGCGCGAGGTACTTCAGCAGCTCGAACTCCTTGAAGGTGAGGTCCAGCACCCGGCCCTTGAGCTTGGCGCTGTAGGTCGCCTCGTCCACCGACAGGTCGCCGTTGCGGATCTCCATGGGGGAGTCGTCGTTGACGATCTGCTGGCGGCCCATGGCCAGCCGCAGCCGGGCCTCGACCTCGGCCGGACCCGCGGTGTCCAGGAGCACGTCGTCGATGCCCCAGTCGGCGGTCACGGCCGCCAGGCCGCCCTCCGTCACGACCAGCACGAGCGGGCAGCCGGGGCCCGTGGAGCGCAGCAACTGGCACAGGCTGCGCACCTGCGGCAGGTCGCGCCGCCCGTCGACCAGGATGACGTCGGCACCCGGGGTGTCGACCAGTGCGGGTCCCTCCGCCGGAGCCACGCGCACGTTGTGCAGCAGCAGGCCGAGGGCGGGAAGCACCTCCGCCGACGGCTGGAGGGCGTTGGTCAGGAGCAGCAGCGAACTCATCGCACGCCTCCCCCGAGCTCTCGGCTTCGCCCGGGCAGGGGGGATCCCCATGCCTGGGCCGTCATGCGTCCGTGCACGGTTGGCTCGCCCATGTCGTCTGGTTCCTCCTCGGTCCCGGCGAGGACATCGCGGCACTGCTTCGTACGGTGGTGCGGATCCCGTGCCCCTGGGACCCGCCGCGGCCCCGGAGAGCCACCGTGCGATCGACGGCCCCGTACACCTGCGGTTTACCGCCTCGTATACAACGCTTCCGAAAGCACAAAAGGACCCGGGGGCTTCGCTGCCCGAGTCCTCTTCACAGCACAATAGCCGACATGAGCTCGGGTTCGGCAGGTCATGTGGTCCGTTCGTCGGTCGTCCCGAAGTGTGAGACGCCGCCACGTACACGTGTCAGGACGTTCCTGCGCACCTCGGACGGGGTGCGGATCGACGCCGCATACGAACCGGGTGCGGTCGTGCACGACGCCCCGGCCGACGCCCGTCCGGCACCCGACGGCGACCTGGTGTTCGTGATCGCGCACGGCTTCACGGGCGACCTGGACAAGCCGCACGTGCGCCGGGTCGCGGAGGCGTTCGCGCAGTACGGAGCCGTGGTCACGTTCTCCTTCCGCGGGCACGGGGCCTCCGGTGGACGCTCGACGGTCGGCGACCGCGAGGTGTTCGACCTCGCGGCGGCGGTGGCCTGGGCGCGGGGCTTCGGGCACGCGCGCGCGGCGACCGTCGGCTTCTCCATGGGCGGCTCGGTGGTGCTGCGGCACGCTGCCCTGCACGGCCGGCCGGGCGGCCCGGAGCAGGAGGGGCGCACGGAGGCACACACCGACGCCGTCGTCTCCGTGAGCGCGCCCGCCCGCTGGTACTACCGGGGCACCGCGCCCATGCGCCGGCTGCACTGGCTGGTGACCCGCCCCGAGGGCCGTCTGGTGGGCCGCTACGGACTGCGCACGCGGATCCACCACCGCGACTGGGACCCGGTTCCGCTCTCCCCGGTGGAGGCGGTCCCGCGGATCGCGCCCACACCCCTGCTGATCGTGCACGGCGACCGGGACGGCTACTTCCCGGTCGACCACCCCCGGATGCTGGCATCGGCCGCCGGTGACCACGGCGAACTCTGGCTGGAGCCCGGCATGGGCCACGCCGAGCACGCGGCCGCCGACGCGCTGCTGCACCGCATCGCGGACTGGGCCGTCGCCCGGGCGGGCTAGCCTGAGGCTGTTCATTACCGAGTGACTCGAGGGACGGGATGGCAAAGGTCACGGTGCGCTACTGGGCGGCGGCGAAGGCCGCGGCCGGGGTCGCCGAGGAGCCGTACGAGGCGGCGACGCTCGCCGAGGCGCTCGACGCGGTGCGCGAGCGGCACCCCGGCGAACTGGCCCGCGTCCTGCGGCGCTGCTCGTTCCTCATCGACGGTGACCCCGTCGGGACGCGCGGACATGAGACGGTACGGCTGACCGAGGGCGGCACGGTCGAGGTGCTCCCCCCGTTCGCAGGAGGGTGAGCGATGACCGACCGGCCGTATGAGGGGTCCCCGTACGAGGGGTACGAGGGGCACCAGGGTTACGACCCGTACGCACAGCAGTATTCGCAGGGGTCCCAGCAGCGGTACCCGCATCAGCAGGAGCCGCAGCACCAGCAGCACGGGCAACAGCCCCAGCAGCACGGGCAACAGCCCCAGCAGTACGGACAGCCGCAGCACCAGCCGCAGCACCAGCAGTATGTGCAGCCGCAGCCGCAGCAGCAGGCCTGGCCCGGGCAGCACCAGGCCTACGAGGACCCGCAGGCCGCCCAGCAGTACACGCAGCAGTGGCAGGGGCAGACCTGGGAGACCCAGACCCAGGCCCACGCGCACCAGCAGCCCGTCGCTGCCGCGGAGACCGCGTACCTGCCTCCGCTGGGGCATCAGCAGGCGGCGGCCGCGGCGGCCCACGGCGTTCCGGGCACCACCGGGCCCGGCACCGGCCACCCCGGCACCGGCCACGGCGCGGCGGCCGCCTTCGCGGCGCCGGTCACCGAGCCGCCGGCCTCCGAGCCGCGGCGGGCTCAGCCGTCCTCGGCCGGATCCGAGGGGGAGCCCGCCTACGGACCGGCCACCGTGGCCGGCAACACGCGGGTCACCGGCGCCCAGCGGGCCCGCGCCGAGGGGCGTTCGCCGATCATCGACCCCGGCATGCAGCCGGCCGCGCTGACGGCGCTGCTGGGGCTGCTCCTGGCCGGGGCGGCGGAGCTCGGCACATACGCGCTGCTGCTGCCGCTGGTCGTCCTCCAGGGCGTGACCGCCGCGGGCTGGTTCCGGCTCAACGGCATGTGGCCGGCGCGCCAGGGCATCGCGCTGGCCTTCGCCGGGGCGCTGGTCGCGGACGTCGCGGTGCTGGGGGCGGGCCGGGAGCACGCACCGGCCGCGATCCTCGGCACCCTCGGCGTGTGGGTGCTGCTCGCTCTCGTTCTGCAGCTGCGGTCCCACGCCGACCCGGACGAGCGGATGTACGGCCTGATGGCCGCCGTGGCCTCGGCGGCGCTGGCGATCGTCGCGACCGGCCATCTGGCCGCCGGGGCGGACGCGGTGGCGGTCGGTGCGTCGGCGGTCGCGGTCGCCGTCCTGGCGCGTGCGCTGCCGCTGCCGACGGCGGCCTCGGTGGTCGTCGCGGTGCTCGCGGCGGCCGGAGCGGGTATCGCGGTCGGCGGCATGACGGGACTGGGCGCGAAGGGCGCGCTGCTCGGCGCGGGCGCCGGGGTGTGCGCCCTGATCGGCCACCGGGTGGCCGCCTACGACTTCCCCTCGCGCTTCGTGCACTTCACCGCAGGTGTCGCCCTGCCGCTGACGGCCGCGGCCCCGGTGGTCTGGGTACTGGGGCGGGCACTGGGCTAGGGGGTGTCGTGTGGATCAGCGCGGGTCCGCGACGCCTGGCACGGCACCTCGCCGCGTTGTCGCATCACCCGAGTACGCCCGGTACGCGGGTGATGCTCCGCCTTGCGATGCACCGCACCATGCGCCGCGGCCTGATCCGCGGTGATCCACACGACACCCCATAGGGCCTGGATCGTGCGGCCCCGTGGGGCCAGGTCCGGCCCCCACGGGGCCGGGTGTGTCTGTCACAGATGATCGACAGTTTTTCGGCCCCCCTTGCCCGGAGGGTTACGCTCACGCCGGACGACCACCCGGTCGTCTCGTGGAGGATCGAACGCCTAGGTGGGGGAAACACCGCATGCGCGCGCTGCGAATACTTCTGATCGTCGTCGTGATCCTGGGCGGGCTGTTCGTGGCCGCCGACCGGCTCGCGGTGCACTTCGCGGAGGGCGAGGCGGCCGACAAGCTGAAGACGACCGAGAGCCTGGCCGGCACACCGGACGTGTCCATCAAGGGCTTCCCCTTCCTGACCCAGGTGGCGAGCGGCGAGCTCGACGACGTCGAGGTCGGCATCAAGAACTACGAAGCCACCACCGGCAACGGCGCGCAGAAGATCCGCATCGACAACCTCAAGGCCGACATGAAGGGCGTCGCGTTCTCCGGCGACTACAGCTCGGCCACCGCGTCCAGCGCCACCGGCACCGCGACCATCGGCTACGACGAGCTGCTGAAGACGGCCAAGTCGGAGCCCACCCAGGTCGCCCCCGGCGTCACCGCCCGGGTGACCGGTCTGTCCGACGGCGGCAACGGCAAGATCAAGGTCGCGGTCGAGGCCACGGTGTTCGGCACCAAGCTGCCCGAGCCGGTGTACGTGCTCAGCTCGGTCACGGTCCAGGACAACAAGGTGCGGGTGCACGCCGACACCGTGCCCAGGCTCGGCGGGGTCGCGCTCGCCGAGAACCGCATCCGGACGATCACCGACTTCCAGCAGGTGATCGACCGGCTGCCGGGCGGCATCCAGCTGGACAAGGTGGAGGCGGCCAAGGACGGCGTGGAGATCACCGTGAAGGGTTCGAACGTCAGGCTCGCCGGGTAGGGACGCAGGGCGGCGGACGGACGGGTGTCCGACAGACGAGACGACCCTGTCCGTACCGCAGATGTGACAGGCAGGACAGGCGCCCGGAGGCCGTGCGGGGACGGCTCGGGCGCCTTTCTCATCCCGTATTGCGGACGATCGCATCTCAGCATCCGACACGACGGTGACATGGCCGCCTGTCCGTCCCTACGATCGACCGCATGAAGCGACAGGCGGATCTCACGAAGCGGCGGGCAGTAGACCTGTGCCGCGTTGCCGCCATGCTCTGTCGCCCCTTCTGAGCGGGAGTTCCGTCTCCCGTATCGCCTGGCCCCGCACCCGAACCCGGGCCAATCCGTGCGCGTGTACGCACCGCTCAACCGCGTACCCGCGCGCCCCTCGCACTCGCACGCCCCGCCGTAACTGCCCCGGAGGAGATTGAGCATGAGCCGCAGCGACGTCCTGGTCGACGCCGACTGGCTTCAGGAGCACCTGGACGACACCAGCATCGCCATCGTCGAGGTGGACGAGGACACGTCGGCCTACGACAAGAACCACATCAAGAACGCCATCCGGATCGACTGGACCAAGGACCTCCAGGACCCGGTCCGCCGTGACTTCATCGACCAGGCCGGCTTCGAGAAGCTCCTGTCGGAGAAGGGCATCGCCAACGACCACACGGTGATCCTCTACGGCGGCAACAACAACTGGTTCGCCTCGTACGCCTACTGGTACTTCAAGCTGTACGGCCACGAGAACGTCAAGCTCCTCGACGGCGGCCGCAAGAAGTGGGAGCTGGACGCCCGCGAGCTGGTCGACGGCACCGACGTGCCCGAGCGCCCGGCGACCGCGTACAAGGCCCAGCCGCAGGACGCCTCCATCCGCGCCTTCCGCGACGACGTGGTGGCCGCGATCGGCGCGCAGAACCTGGTCGACGTCCGCTCGCCCGACGAGTTCTCCGGCAAGCTGCTCGCCCCGGCGCACCTGCCGCAGGAGCAGTCGCAGCGCCCCGGTCACGTCCCGACCGCCCGCAACATCCCGTGGTCGAAGAACGCCAACGACGACGGCACGTTCAAGTCGGACGCGGAGCTCAAGGAGCTCTACACCAAGGAGAACGTCGACCTGGCCCGGGACACCATCGCCTACTGCCGTATCGGTGAGCGCTCCGCGCTGACCTGGTTCGTGCTGCACGAGCTGCTCGGCGTGCAGAACGTCAAGAACTACGACGGCTCCTGGACCGAGTACGGCTCCCTGGTGGGTGTGCCGATCGAGCTCGGCGCCGGCAAGTAAAGACCGTTTCGACCTTATCTGACCTCTGGAGAAGCACATGTGTGGAGCGAAGGCCGGCGGCCCGGACGCCTCGACGATCAAGCCCGGTGAGACCACGATCCAGGGTCAGGTGACCCGTGACGGCGAGCCGGTGACGGGGTATGTCCGTCTGCTGGACTCGACCGGTGAGTTCACCGCGGAGGTTCCGACCTCCGCCACGGGCCAGTTCCGGTTCTACGCGGCAGAGGGCACCTGGACCCTCCGGGCCCTCGTGCCCGGTGCCAGTGCCGACCGCACGGTGGTCGCTCAGAAGGGCGGCCTCGCCGAGGTCGCGATCGCGGTCTGAGCCGGCCGGCGACCGAAGGGCCGCACCCCCCGGGTTGGACGCCTGGGGTGCGGCCCTTCGGCATGCCGGGCCTACGCTGGTCGTATGTACGCACGGCGGCGTCACGTGTACTTCGCGATGATGGGCATCTGCATCGCGCTGTTCGTCCTCGCCTGGGGAGTCGTGCGCCTGTGGTCGGTCCCCGCCGCGGTCGGCATGTGCGTGGTGGCCATGGTGATCCCGCCGGTGGCCGCCATGGTCGCCAACCGCCGCGGCCCCGAGGACCGCTGGTGGGACGACCCCTCCGGCGACCCCCAGTCCGACGAGTGGTGGGACGAGCTGGACGGCAAGAAACGCAGATGAGGGGCGCGTCTCAGTAGACGAGCGCCTGTGTCTCGTCGCCCAGCGCCTCCTGCACGAAGACCTGCGCGCCCGCGATCCGTACGCCGTCGATGACGTCGTTCTCCGTGATCTCACGGCGGGCCGCGCACTGGGTGCACAGGGTGATGCGGCCGGCCGCCAGGATCGAGTCGATCAGGTCGGGCAGCGGCGCCGCGTGCGGGAGCGCGAACTCGGCGGCGCGGCCCGGCAGCGCGAACCACGAGGACTCCCCGGTCAGCCACAGGGAGACGTCGACGCCACTGGCCACGGCCACCGCCGCGACCGTGAACGCCTGTGAGCACCGTTCGGGGGCATCGGCCCCCGCCGTCACCTTGATCACGAGCTTCTTCGCCATGGCCGCATCGTAAGAGGTGCGCCAGGCCCACCTCACCAAGAGGGCCGGGCCCCGGCCGACTAAGCTGGGGCCCGGCCCTGTGTAGCTACCGCACCCTGCTCAACCGAGGAGCACCCCGTGGAGATCTTCTTCGAAACCCTGCTGGTCCTGGTCTGCGTCGGCGTCCTCGCCTTCGCCGGGCTGACCGTGAAGAAGCTGTACCAGGGCCAGCGCTGACCCAAGACCCCTCCCCGACGGCCACGACGAAAAGCTGCTCATGATCGAGATCCCGTCCGACCTGCACAAGGACCTCGTCCCGCTCGCCTTCCTGCTCGGCAACTGGGCCGGCGCGGGCGTGCACGACTTCCCCGGCTCACAGAAGTGCAACTTCGGCCAGGAGGTCACCTTCACGCACGACGGCCGGGACTTCCTGGAGTACCAGTCCCGCACCTGGGTGCTGGACAACGACGGCAACAAGGTCCGCCCCCTGGAGTCCGAGTTCGGCTTCTGGCGGATCGACGCGGACCGCAGGGTCGAGGTCACGATGACCCGCGACGACGGCGTCGTCGAGATCTGGTACGGCGAGCTGGCCGACAGGAAGCCGCAGATCGACCTGGTCACGGACGCCGTGGCGCGCACCGCCGCCGCCCGCCCCTACACCGGCGGCAAGCGACTGTACGGCTACGTCAAGAGCGACCTGATGTGGGTGGGCGAGAAGCAGACCCCCGAGGTCGAGCTGCGCCCCTACATGTCCGCCCACCTGAAGAAGGTCGTCACCCCGGAGGAGGTCGAGCGCTGGGCCAAGACCCTCCCCGACGACCTGCCGGACGACGGGATCGCCTTCTTCAAGTAGGCCGCCCGGTTTCGGCCGTTGGTTTCGGCCGTGCTGTTTCGGTCGTCCGGTTTCCGGCGGGCCGTCCAGCGAGCACGCCGCTGCGGCCGTCCTAGACTTTCAGTGTGGTGAGCACCGACTGGAAGACTGACCTGCGGCAGCGCGGCTACCGGCTGACCCCGCAGCGGCAACTCGTGCTCGAAGCCGTGGACAGCCTGGAGCACGCGACCCCCGACGACATCCTCAGCGAGGTGAGGAAGACGGCGTCGGGGGTCAACATTTCCACCGTGTACCGGACCCTGGAGCTCCTGGAGGAGCTCGGGCTGGTCAGCCACGCCCACCTCGGGCACGGCGCGCCGACGTACCACCTGGCCGACCGGCACCACCACCTCCACCTCGTGTGCCGCGACTGCACGAACGTCATCGAGGCCGACCTGTCGGTGGCCGCCGAGTTCACCGCCAAACTGCGTGCCGAGTTCGGCTTCGACACCGACATGAAGCACTTCGCGATCTTCGGCCGGTGCAAGGACTGCTCGCTCAAGGGCTCAACTACCAAGTCGTAGGCTGTGTCCATGAAGAGCCCCCTGCTGTCGCTGCCCGGCGCCGTCCCCGCCGAGGGCGTGGACGAAGGCGTCGCCGCCCACTACGGCGAACTGTTCCGCGAGCAGCGTGCCCTTGCCGACGGCACCGGATTCGTCGACCTGTCCCACCGCGGCGTCGTCACCGTCTCCGGCGAGGACCGGCTGAGCTGGCTGCACCTGCTGCTCACCCAGCACGTCAGCGAGCTGCCGGCCGGCGAGGCCACCGAGGCGCTGATCCTTTCCGCGCACGGCCACATCGAGCACGCCCTGTACCTGGTGGACGACGGGGAGACGGTCTGGGCCCACGTGGAGCCCGGCACCCAGGACGCGCTGATCGCGTACCTGGAGTCGATGAAGTTCTTCTACCGGGTCGACGTCGCCGACCGCACCGGCGAGTTCGCGGTGGTGCACCTGCCCGCCGGTTCGATCACCGAGGTGCCCGAGGGCGTCGTCGTGCGGGAGACCGCGCACGGACGTGACCTCTTCCTGCCCCGCGCGGACCTGGAGTCGTACGCGGAGAAGGCCGGTTGGCCGGCCGGGATCCTCGCCTACGAGGCACTGCGCGTCGAGCAGCACCGGCCCCGGCTGGGCTTCGAGACGGACCACCGCACCATCCCGCACGAGCTCGGGTGGATCGGCACGGCCGTCCACCTCCAGAAGGGCTGCTACCGCGGCCAGGAGACCGTGGCCCGGGTGCAGAACCTCGGCAAGCCCCCGCGCCGCCTGGTCTTCCTGCACCTCGACGGCAGCGAGGTGCACCTGCCGGTGCACGGCACCGAGATCCGCCTCGCCGACGAAGGCCCCGACGGCCGGAAGATCGGCTTCGTGACCACGTCGGTACGCCACCACGAACTCGGCCCGATCGCCCTGGCCCTGGTCAAACGGAACATCCCGGTCGACGCACGGCTGATGGCGGGGGAGACGGCGGCCGCGCAGGAAGTCGTCGTCGAGCCGTAGGACCTGTCCGGCGGGCCGTGCCCGGCCGGCTCACATCTCCAGCAGGACGGTGAACGGGCCGTCGTTCGTCAGCGACACCCGCATCCGCGCGCCGAACCGGCCCGTCGCCACCGTCGCGCCCAGCGAGCGCAGCTGGGCTACCACCTCGTCGACGAGCGGTTCGGCCACCTCGCCGGGGGCTGCGGCGTTCCAGGTGGGGCGGCGGCCCTTGCGGGCGTCGCCGTAGAGGGTGAACTGGCTGACGACCAGCAGCGGGGCGCCGGTGTCGCTGCACGACTTCTCGTCGTGCAGCATCCGCAGCGACCACAGCTTGCGGGCCAGCTGCGCCGCCTTCTCCTCGGTGTCCTCGTGGGTGACCCCGACGAGGACGCAGAGCCCCTCGCCCTCGATGGCCCCCACCGTCTCGCCGTCCACGACGACACTCGCGCCGTCCACCCTCTGCACCACTGCACGCATGCCGACCATGATGCCGGGCGGCCCCGGCCGCACCGAGGTCGGCCCGCGCTCGGCCGGTAGCCGCACGGCGGTCGGCCCGCAGTGGCTCCATACAGTGCCTCCAACCACTTCTTAACCCCCCATCCGGGGTTGATCAGGTGCACTCGGGCACATACTGGCTACGTGGGGTGGCACGATGCTTTTGTACGCGCCGGTAGAGGGGACGGTTGAGGCCCATGAGCACATCGAGTACTGAGCAGCAGCCCGGGGTGGTCTCGCTGATCCGCGCGGGAGGTCCGGAGAGCCACCGGCCACCCGTGCAGCGCACCGACAGCCCGTGCCTGCCCGTGGACCCTCCGCCGAGCTCTCCTGGAAACGGCTGCCCCCAGCCGCACGACCTGACCGCGCCGAGTCTGCCGGAGCTGCGTGCGCTGCGCCGGCAGGCGCAGCGGGACGAGGCCGACCTGAGTTATGTGCGGCGGCTGCTGCAGGGGCGGATCGACATCCTGCGCGCGGAGCTCGCCCGGCGCGGGCCCGCACCGGTCGTGGACACCGGCGCCGAACAGATGGAGACGGCCGGGCAGCCGTCCGTCGTGGAGCGGCTCGCGGAGATCCTCAAGGACGCACCGGCGCAGCACCGCTCCTCGGCCCGGCATGTGACCCTCGGCACCCCGCAGAGCGAGGAGTCCCGGCAGCTCGCCGCGGAGATGCTCGCCGAGGTCGAGCTGTCGGACCTCGGCGCCCGCACCGACCTGGAACTGGGCGCGGCCATGGGGCGGCTCGTGCGCTACGAGCAGCAGGTGTCCCGGCGCCGCCAGCAGCTGCAGCGCACCACCGACGACTGCAGTGCGGAAATCGCCCGCAGGTACCGTGAGGGGGAAGCACAGGTGGAGGACCTGCTCACATGACTCACGTGACGCGGCGGCTCCGGAGACCGCGGGGCGCGCGTGGGGCAGGACTCGCCCTGTTCCTCCGCTGACTCCGGAAGGCCACCGCCGAGCCCGGACGCCGAAAACCCCGCGACATACCGGACGCCGTGGCCCTACCGTCGGTCCATGACTGGCGCCCGCCCCGACATCGACGTACGCCCGATCACCGAGGCCGAGATCCCCGACTGGATCCGCGCCCTGCACACCGGCTTCCTGCAAAGCCCCGAGGTCGGCGACCAGGAGATCGCCGAGCGCGGCCCGTCGCTGCTGAGGTCCCGTACCCTCGGCGCCTTCGACGCGGGCCGGTGCGTGGCGACGTTCCGCTCCTTCGACCAGGAGCTCACCGCGGTCGGCGGTGCTCCGGTCCCCGCGGACGCCATCTCCAATGTCGCCGTCGTCGCCACCCACCGCCGCCGCGGCCTGCTCACCCGGATGATGGTCCAGGACCTGGCGGCCGCGAAGGACCGGGGCGATGTCGTCGCCACCCTGATCGCGGCCGAGTACCCGATCTACGGTCGCTATGGTTTCGGCCCCGCCACCTGGACGACCGAATGGACGATCGACGTGCCCCGGGCGGGCCTCGACCTCCGCAGGCCGGTCCCGGACGACGGCGGTCTCGTCGAGCTCGTGAACGGCGACGACGTACGCAAGCTCGGTCCCGAGCTGCACGAGCGGCTGCGCCGTGCCCAGCCCGGCGCCATCAACCGCGACGAGCGCTGGTGGCAGGTCAACACGGGCCTGCTGCGGCTGGGCCGCCCCTGGACGGAGCCCTTCTACGCCGTGTACCGGGCGGCGGACGGCACCGTCGAGGGTCTGGTCGCATACGTGTGCGACGACGTCTGGGGGGACGGCAAGCAGCCGCTCGACACGGCCACCGTGAAGGGCCTCATCGCGGTGAGCCCGGCCGCCGAACGCGCCCTGTGGCGCTATCTGTGCTCGATCGACTGGGTCACGAAGGTCAGAAGCGGCTGGCGGGCCCCCGACGACCTGCTCCCCTTCTTCCTGCCCGACCCGCGCGCGGCGCGGATCACCACGCAGGCGGACTGGCTGTGGGTGCGGATCCTGGATGTCGTGCGGGCCCTCGAGGCGCGGACGTACCAGGCGGCGGGGGAGCTGGTGCTGGAGATCGCCGACCCGGCCGGCCTGGCCGGTGGCCGGTGGCGGCTGGAGGCGTCGGCCGACGGGGCGTCGTGCACTCCGACGACGCGGTCCGCCGACCTCGCCCTCGACGTGGCGGAGCTGGCGACCCTGTGGCTCGGCGACGAGTCGGCGGTGCGGCTCGCGGCGCTCGGCCGGGTACGGGAGGAACGAGCGGGCGCCGCCGAAGTGGCCGACGCCCTGCTGCGCACGTCCAGGCGGCCTTGGTGCCCGGACATGTTCTGAGCGCTCCTTCCTGCCGACGACAGGGACGACGCATCCGTAGCGTGCCTGTTCAGTTGTGGCTGTGCGACGTGCTGTTCGGTTGTGGCTGTGCGACGGCTGTTCGGTTGTGACTGTGCCGTGGTGTGGAGTTGTGACTGTGCTCCGGTTGGCGCCGACCGACCGAGCTCCCGGCTCCCCTCCGGAAGGGAACCCGGTCCGACCTTCCCCAACTGTCACCCTGGTGGCCAACACTTGGGAAGCTTGACCATGTTGTGCAAGTTGGCTACCAACTTCACTCCTCTTATCTCCACTTGGGTGCGTCTCATAACCACCTTTCCGGAAACTGCCCGAGGATGGCGGGAAGTCGCGCATCGTCCGGGTCTTCGTGGGCGACTCACAGGGTGGGACCGGCGACCAGCACCGCCAGCACCACCGCCCCTATGGAGCTGATGACCGGGCTCTTGGCCTTGATGCCGACGGTGAGCAGCAGCAGGCCGACGATGCCCGTCGCGCCGTACTTCCACTGGACGAGCTGCTCGAAGCCGAGGACGAAGACTGCGGAGAGAAGAGCGAGGACGGGCACGGCGAATCCCCCTTCGGGCTTCCGGGGCGGGACGGGAGTGGGGGTGGACACGGGAAGCAAAACTTCCGCCAACTCGACCAAGTTGGCAACCAACTCTGCTTATGTTGTCCCCACTTGGCAGCTACCTATAAACAGGTTTCAAACAACTCCCCATAGATGGATGAGAGTTGTAGCTTTTGGTCGTGACCCAGGAGAGTGTGGCAGTGAACGGCAGCAGAAAGAGCTCGCCCCAGGAGATCGCCGACACCCTGCGGGAACGCATCCGCGCCGGAGAGCTCAAGCCGGGCGACCGCCTGCCCACCCAGGCCGAACTCGCCGAGGAGTTCCACGTGGAGCGCGGCACCGTCCGCCAGGCCCTCCGCGCCCTTCAGGACGACGGCCTGCTCAGCAACGTGAGCAAGGGCAGCCCGCCCAGGATCGCCGTCCCGGCCCCGGCGCGTACGGAGCCCCAGCCGACCATGGTGGGGCTGGCGTCCCGGCTCGCCGAGGCCTTCTCCGCCCGGCAGGTACGGGTCGACGCGGCGTGCCTGACGGCCGAGACCCTGATGCTGGCACTCGGTGAGCCCGTCCGGCTGATCCACGAGGGGCGCCTGCGTCCCGAGTCGATCGACGTGCGCATCCTGCTGCCGTCCCGGGACATCACCCTGGCCTTCCCGATCTCGGTGGACGGTCCCGGCGAGGACGACCCGGTCCACCAGCGGTGGCTGGCGCAGCGCAACGCCCAGGGGCAGGTCCTCCAGCACAACCTCCGCGCGCTGCGCTTCTCCCACGGCATCGACGTGCGGGTGACCTTCCGCGCGCTGCCCTTCACCCCGCCGGTCAAGCTGTACCTGCTCAACGGCGAGGAGGCGCTGATCGCGTACTACATGATCACCCGCCGGGAGGAGCCGTCGGACGACGGAACGCTGGACATGTACGACGTCCTCGGCACCGAGTCGCTGCTGTTCTCCTTCGAGAAGGGCGTTGGCAGGCGGGACGCCGCGTTCGTGCAGGAATCCCAGAAGTGGTTCGACGCCCTCTGGGAAACCATCACGACCGACCTGACACTCTCCTAGTGACTTCTGATACGACGCAGACTGAAGCGGTGGCAGCAGAGACAGGGAACGAGACCGAGAAACTGCGGGAAGTGATCACACGCGCCCGGGTCGTGCTCTGGGACTTCGACGGGCCGATCTGCCGCCTGTTCGCGGGCCACTCCGCCGAGCGGGTCGCGAGCGATCTCGTCGACTGGCTGGAGGGGCAGGGCCTGCACGGCCTGCTGACGGACGGCGAACGCGACTCCCTGGATCCGCACATCGTGTTGCGGGCCGTGGACCGCCGGCACCCCGGCAGCGACCTGGTGTCCGCCCTGGAGGAACGCCTCACCCGGGAGGAGATGCGGGCGGCGCCCACGGCGATGCCCACCGGGTACGCCGATCCGCTGATCCGTACCTGGCGCGCGGTGGGCGCCCGGCTGGCCATCGCGACCAACAACTCCCCGCGGGTCGTGCGCGCGTACCTGGAGGGCCGTGCCCTGCTGTCCTGCTTCACCCCCCACATCTACGGCCGTACCGACAACCTGCGCCACCTCAAGCCCCATCCGGACTGCCTCAACCGCGCGCTGCGGGCCACGGGCGCGGCCCCGTCCGACGCGCTGATGATCGGCGACACCCCCACCGACCACCGGGCCGCGGCGGAGGCCGGAGTCCCGTTTCTCGGCTACGCGCGCAATGCGCGCAAGGAGAAGCTGCTGCGGGAGGCCGGCGCCACGCAGATCGTGGGCTCGCTGGAGTCCGTGCTCCAGGTGCTGCGCTCCCGTCGGGCCTGAGTCATCAGCCGAAGCCCCCAAGGCCCCTGCCAAGTGGACTGGTTGCCTTGAAGTCGTCAAGGACGGGGACCCGCAGTCCCCGGGCGCCGTGTTCGTGGAGAGCCTGCAGACCTGGTTCGACTCGGTCTGGAATCACCTGGCCGTGCAGCCGGGAGGCGTGCGCTAGCATTCCCCGCACCGCGCGCGAGCGATCGCCCCCGTCCGTACGTATGGGATGGCGAGCACGCCCTCCGCGCGACTTGACGCGGGCGAGCGGCACACCACCCTTTATGGCGACTCGACCGTTTCTCAAGTCGTGTGAGCAGGAATGCAGACCTAACGTTTGCCATACCCATTTCCCGTGTGCGACTGAACCGGAGCGGCCAGTGGACGCACCTCCTGTTCCCCAGGAACCTCCCGGGGAACAAGCCGCCGACGTCCACAGAACGGCTCTGGCGGCGTTCGTGCGGACCGCCGAGTCGGGCCAGGTCAGCAGCGGGCACCACCATCGGAACTACGTCCTGCCCCTGACGGCGGACGTGGCGCCGGCGGTCGGCCGCGCGGCCGGTACCTCGGTGACGGTGCGGATACGGCGTGCCGACGCGCTCCCCGTGGTCATCAGGACCTGGCCGGAGGAGTCGGAGATCCTCGGCGCCGTCCGGGGCGTCCTGCCGCACGTACCGGAATGCCTCGTCACCGGTGACGGCTTCGCCATCCACAGCCATGTGGAGGGAGTGCCCCTGTCCAGCGTCTGCGCGAACGGCAAACCGGTCGACACGCTGCTGATGAAGGCGCTGGCGGAGCTGCTGGCCCGGATGGCCCAGGTGCGCCGGGCCGCCCTGCCCGAGCTGCCGGCGGTCTGGCCCCGCAACCACACGGACAGCCAGGGCTTCCTGCGAACACTGGCCCACCTCGCGGACGAGCAGATCCGGAAACCCAACTGGCCGTCCTTCGGTGGGCTGTTCGCGGCGCTCGGCATCCCGGAGGACGCCCTGATCCGGCTGCGGGAGCGGGTGCCCGCCATGACCCGCCGGCCCTTCAGCCTGCTCCACGCGGACCTGCACCGCGACAACCTGATCATGTCGTACGACGGCGATCCGCCCCTGATCTGCGTCGACTGGGAGCTGGCCAGTTACGGCGACCCCCTGCACGACCTGGCCACGCACCTGGTGCGCATGCAGTACCCGCCCCACCAGTGGGACGAGGTCGTCCACGCCTGGGCGGACGCCATGCGGCGGATTCGCCCGGCCGCCCTGCACGGACTGGCCAAGGACCTGCGGCACTACGTCGCCTTCGAGCGGGCGCAGTCGGTGTACCCGGACGTGATGCGGGCCGCGCGGTCGCTGGAGTCCTCCTTCGACCAGAAGAGCCTGGACGAGGCCACGTCAGCGGTGCGCCGGGCGCTGGAGGCGGCGGCCGAGCCGCTGCGGCTGCGCGGCGTGCCCGGCGAGGCCGAGATCGAGCGGATCCTCTTCCGCCGGCGCGCCTCCCGGCGGGCGGGCGGCGGCGTGAACCGCGGGAGGGGGGCCGCCGCCTTCCGCTGGACACCGGACCCACGGCTGCCGGAACACCCCTCCTTTCCGTACACCGCCGTGCAGGAGGCACTGCGCGAGGAGGGCGCTGCCCCGGCCAGCCGGGTGTTCAAGGGGACCACGCATCTCAACTCCGTGGTGTCGGTCAGCGGCGTCGACTTCCCGGTGGTGGTGCGGCGCAGGGTGGCGAACGTCTGCCGTCGGGAGCGCTCGTATCTCCACCTCAGTGAGCACGCCGTGCTGCGGGCCGTCGAACTGTCCAAGGTGCCGGTGGCGGCGCCGAGGGTGCTGGCCCTGGGCCACGGCCACCAGGGCGAACCCTTCACCATCCACACCTACGTCGGACCACGGGACGTCGGCCGGTCAGCGCCCGGCCATCCGGTGAACGGACTGCTGCCGCACGAGGCGGACGGACTGGTCGACCAGCTGTGCGCCCTGACGAGGGTGGACTACGCGCACGTGGATCCCACGGCGGGGGAGGGCGGGTTCTACGTCTGGCTGAGCGAGCAGCTGGTGGGGCTGGTGCAGGAGCTGCCGAAGGAGTCGAAGCAGCTCGCCCGGCTGCTGGGACTGCCCGACGCGCCCCGGCTCCGGCAGATCCTGGCCCGGCACCGGGTGAGCCACCGCGAACCGGTGCTGCTGCACGGGGACCTCAACCCGTGGAACCTGGTCCGCCGTGACGACCGCCTCGGGCTGACCATCATCGACTGGGAGATGGCTCTGGTCGGCGATCCCCTCTACGACCTGGTCCGGCACATGCACCTCACACCCACCAGACCGGAGATCAGGGACCGTATGTTCCGGCGCTGGGAGCGCGGACTGCCCGCCGCGTACACCCATGACTGGCACCGGGACTGGCGTGTCTACCGGTGGATCGAGATCGTCCGGTCGGCCTACGTGGACCTCGACCGGCTCGTGACCGGGGCCGGCCTGGACGCTCCGAACGTACGCCGGGCGGTGGACTCCTACGCGATGACCCTCGCGGCCGCCACCAGCTCCCTCGGCCTTCCCGTGCCCTCGACCGCCAACCCCTACCTCGCCCGGGTGTTCGCCTAGAGGGTGTCGTTCGGATCACCGCGGACCCGGGGTGATCCGAACAGACGTCGTCGCCCGCATCGTGCTGCGCCCAGTAGGAGGCTTCACCGAAGGACAGCTCATGGGCGGCCCACGGGTGCGGC